>PAOY01000021.1 GCA_002710135.1 Dehalococcoidia bacterium
CTTTAAAAGAATATTGCAATTAAATTAAAATATTTGCATAAAAATAAGGTCCCTTTTAAAGAAAAAAATAGTAGAATGATCTAAGATTAATGTAATTCAAAAAAAACATCAGGAGGGCTATAACTTTGGATCCGTTTGCACCCACAGCTGGAGAGTGGAACGAAATAGCTAGGACAATAACGTTTTTAACGTTAGCTTTGGTTTCAGCTATTTTAACTGGACCTATTTTATTAGTAGCACATGCAATAATACCATCTGCTGTAGATTCTAAAACTATAAGTAGTAAGTTTAATAAGATCAGACCAATACTATACTTAGTTGGATTTGCAGGATTAGCGTCAATTATTACATTCTTCCTGTTGGCTTTTTTCAATATATATCCAGTGCTAGAAAGAATTTATCCTAGATTCTGGCAGTAGAAATAATTTTGGAGAAGAAAAATTATTAAGAAAATTTTAAACAGAATAAAAGAATTAGATAGAACAACTCCATTATGGGTGAAGGTTTTAATTCCACTTGTAGGGCTTGGCGGCCTTACCACTTTAGCAATAATTTCTATATTATTAGCAGGACTTTTTAATGCTTGGCTTGGACAACCATTACCTGTTCTTGGGTTTGAACAGACCTTTGATCAGCCTATAAATTTTCCTCATACAAAACACGCAGCCCCAGTCTCTGAAGGTGGATTAGGCATGGACTGTACATATTGCCACAGAACTGTTGCAAAAGCTTCTTCAGCTCATGTTCCTGCTGTTGAATTGTGTGCAAGTTGTCACAGAGCTGTAGGAAGCTATGAAAGTGAAGATTTAATTAAATTAAGGGAAGCTTCAGGTATATTCGAAAATGCTGAAGATAAGCAAGTAATAGTTGATTCTGAAATGGCATCGCCTATTAACTGGAGAAGAGTTCACAGACTTCCTGATCATGTAAGATTCGTTCACTCAGCTCATATAGATTATTTAACCAATCATCCATCAGCAATTGGAAATGTACCAGATCGTCTTGATTTGGAAGGGAAAGAAACAGTTCCGGCTTCACAGGTTTGTTCAACCTGTCATGGAGATGTAGCAAGCATGGAAAAAGTTTATCAAGTTGAACCATTAAAAATGGGTCAATGTGTCAATTGCCATAGAAAAAATGGAGGTCCTACTGATTGTGCGGCTTGTCATCATTAGTAATTAGAAGAGAGATATTTTGAGGAAATTATGAAAATAAACAGGAGAGAATTTTTATCACTAAGTGGGAAATCAGCAGCAGGTGCTGTGATATTTGCTGCATGTTCAATTCCTGAAAAAGAACTGATTGTTCAAAGTCCAGTAGATATGCCAGAAGACCTTGTAAGAGGTATAGATTCTTGGTATGCTACATCGTGGTCTGAAGGAGCTTCCGGAGACGGAGTTTTGGTAAGAATCTTAGAAGGTAGAATAAAAAAATTAAAGGGTAATCCAGATCACCCTGTTAATAGAGGCGGAGCAAGATCTAACTTAGATTTTGCTTTACAACTACATTACAACCCTGATCGATTACACAAGCCAAAATTAAGAAGATCTAAAGATGGAATCCTCGCAAATACCTCAGTGGATGAGATGGATAAATACATCAAGGATGCAACAGCCAAAGGAAAAAAGATTGTTGTTGTCACCAACCCTTCAAGAAGTTCTGAAGGTTGGATTTCTCAGAAATTTGCAGAAAGTAGAGGAGGAAGGTACCTTGCATATGAAGCTTTAGACCAAACAAATCTACATGAGGCATTATTTGAGCTTTTTGAAACAGATGAAATTCCTCATTTTGATATATCTCATGCTGATAACGTTTTATCTTTTGGAGCTGACTGGATAGAAAATTGGATTTCACCAGCTCAGTATGGTACTGCCTATGGAGAATTAAGATCAGGAACAAGAGGGTTCTTTGCGCACGTAGAGCCAAGATTTTCTTTGACATCTGCTAATTCTGATATTTGGATGTCTCCATATCCTGGAACAGAAGGAGACATAGCCTTATCAATTGCTAATGTGATTATCAAAGACAAACTTGTCCCAGAAAATCAAATTAATGATTTCTTAAATAAATTACCAAATGGAAAAATAGAATTTGGGTATAACCCAGAAGATGTAGAAAAAAGAACAGGTGTTGCCAAAGAAAAAATTATAGAAGTGGCGCATAAGATTTCAAAAGGCAAGAGCATAGTTTTTGCAGGTGGATCAACAGCTGCATATACAAATGGAAAATTTAACACTTATGCTGTTTATTCTCTAAACATTCTACTAGGTTCAGTTGGCAAAACCGGAGGAATAATAATAAACCCTGAAGTTGAAAAAGAATATATAGGTGGTTCTAATCAATCTAACAGCCTAGAACAGTGGCAAGAGGAATTAGCTCAATGGAGAGCAGGTTACGTTGATACAGTTATTATTAAGGGTGTAGATTTAGCTTACTCAATGCCAAATTCATTAGATGTTTTAGGTGCTCTTAAAAATGTTGAAACCGTTATTTCTTTTGGGAATATGATGAATGAAACATTAAATGCATCAGACATAGTTGTTCCAGATACAACATTTTTTGAGGAATGGGGATCAGAAATACCAAATCCTCTACCTGGATACATGACAGTTTCTTTACAACAACCAGTTGTAGTTAAGGATGGGCCAGGTGCTTCTGGTGCTGTTAGCTATGTAGACACATTATTAAATTTAGAACCTTCAATTAGTGGATCAAACAAATCATTAGTTAAGAAAATTTTTGATAATGAATATACGGAATCTAATAGTTCAGGATCAGTTATTGCAAGCGACAAAAATTCATTTATGAATGGAGTACAGCAAAGAGGCGGATATTGGAATAAATCTATAACTGCAGACCAAAAGAAAATTAGACTAAAAAACACATTTGAATTTGAGAATGAGAATGTGTTTTCAAACTCTGATTCAAGCTTTGGAGAGGAATTTCATCTAATTCCTTTCACAAATAATTTAGGTGACGGAAAATATGCAAATGTTCCTCTAGCTCAAGAAGCCTATGAAGGTATCACAACAGCTGCATGGGAAACATGGGTAGAAATCAATGCCCAACAAGCAGATCAAATGGGAATAAAAGAGGGAGATATTATTAGCTTAAAATCTGATTCAGGTGAAATTAGATGCCTTGCATATCCGCACCCTGCAGTACAACCAGGAACTGTTTGTGTACCAACAGGTCAAGGAACAGAAAAAGGTGGAAGATATTCTGAAAATAGAGGATCAAATGTGCTAAAGATTTTATCAGGACTAAAAGATGAAAAGTCTGGCTCATTTGCATGGGCATCAACTAAAGTTTCATTAAAAAGAGCAGGTGGTAATAAAACTATGCCTAAATTTGAAGGTGATGTAACTGCATTCCCGGTTGAACCTGGAATACCAGTTTTAGTTGTAAAGCCAGGACAAACTGCTCATGAAGCTGAGGAAGAGAATCATCACAAGTATCAAGAATCTATAAACTTTAGAGAGAGTCATGGTGATGGCCATGGACATGGTGATGACCACGGAGATGATCATGGTGATGAAAAAGAGAAAAGTTCTCATTAAATTATTGAAGAGGAAAAATAATGGTAGCAGAAAAAAATAGAAGTTGGGGAATGGTAATTGATACCGATAAATGTAACGGATGCAGCGGTTGTGTTACAGCATGCCAAGTTGAAAACAATATCCCTCTAAACGATCAAAATAAATTTGAACGAGGAAGAGTGATGTCTTGGATAAGGATTGAAAGATATTGGGAAGGAGAATTCCCTAATGTCAAAGCTAGATTTATACCTATAATGTGTCAACATTGTGAAAATGCACCATGTGAACCTGTTTGTCCCGTTTATGCCACTTATCATAATAACGAGGGATTAAATGTCCAAGTATATAACAGATGTGTTGGTACAAGATATTGTGCTAACGGTTGTCCATATATAGTAAGAATGTTTAACTATTGGGAGCCTACTTGGCCAGAAGAAATTAGAAATCACCTTAATCCAGACGTTACTATTAGAAGTAGAGGGATAATGGAAAAATGTAGCATGTGCATGCAAAGGATTAAGAGAGGCGAAAGAAACGCTGGTGACCAGTTGCAGGATGGGGAAATAAAAACAGCCTGCCAAGAAGCATGTACTACAGGTGCAATAACTTTTGGAGATCTCAATGATCCTGAAAGCGAAGTTTCTATACTTGCAAAAAGTGACAGGAAATATTCCTTAATGCCTCAATTAAATACAAATCCAAATGTAGTATATTTAGCAACAGTAGACCCATATAAAGATAAAAATTTAGGAGAGAAAGCTAAAACTAATGAGCACTAACGAAGAACATTTTCATTGGCCTCCAAGTGATCCTAAAGTAGTAAAAGAAGAACTTATATCTAGTACTAAAAGGGGTGGAGGATTTATCAAGAAAAGTATTTGGGTACTTTCACTATTGAGCATTCTCGGTATAGTAGGGCTACTAGGTAAATTATTTTTAGAGAGTAATGATCAGACTCAATGGGGATATATTGCTGCAATCTTGGCTTTTATTTTAAGTACAGCTTCAGGAGCACCAATGGTGGCAGTTGCACCATTAATAGCTAAAGCTAACTGGGCAAGACCTATTTCAAGAATTGCGCATATCATTGGAGTAGTTGGAATAGTTAACATTATTATTATGATTCCATTACTTTGGGTTTTACCCCCTCTTGTAGTTGAGGGTGCTAGAAGAAGGTCTATTTGGTTTGAAGCACCAAATTATAGCCCTCATTTTTGGGACACACTAAGCTTAATAATGCTAGCAATTGTTGGAGTTGCTTTATTATATTCATCAGCTCTACCCGATTTCGCTACTATCAGAGACAATTCAAGTGGAACAAAAAAAAGGATAGCAGGATTTTTAGCGAGAGGATTTGTTGGATCTACTGTTCAATGGAGTACTCTAAGAATGAGAATTGGGATGATGAGTACATTTTATTTCTTTACCTTAATTTTTGTCCATACCTTAATTTCAATAGATCTTAGTTTGAGTATGGTTCCTGGTTGGAGAGATGCAATTTATCCTATGGCTCATGCAATGGGAGGAATACAAGGTGGAATTGCTTCAGTAATAATCGTTGCATGGATAGTAAGAAAATATTTTGGATATGAAAACTATATAACAATTAATCAATTTTGGGCTCTTGGCAGACTAATGTTTGCGGCCAGCCTAATGTGGATTTACTTTTTTTATTCAGCATTTATTGTATTTTGGTATGGAAGATCAATGTCTGACACAGCATGGTTAGATTTATTGATTAGAGGTCCAATGATGTATGTTTTTATACTTGGAATGCTATTTAGTTTTATTTTCCCATGGTGGTGGCTTATATGGAATAAGGTAAGAAACTCTGTAAATGGTCCTTTTTATGGTGCTATTTTAGCCATCTTGGGAGTTTTTTTTGAAAGAGTTAGATTATATGTGCCAGCTTGGTCAGTTGATCCTTCTCTGATCCATGATAAATGGTTGAAAGTTATACCTAAAACTTTATTTCCTGATATATGGGATATATTGGTATTAGTAGGTGCTGTGAGCTCTGTATTTCTTATTGTTATGATTGTTTCAAGAATAGTGCCATTTATTGGAGTATGGGAAATTCAACAGTTTAATTTATTGGCTAAACCAGTAAAGTATATTAAAGCTCATGGTGTCAGGGTTGCAAAGCCAGATTAATAGAGGAGAATTATGCAACAAAGAGATAATGAAAATAGATTAAGTCAAGAGTATACAAACTCCGTGTTATTGAACGGAACTTTACAAACCCCAAAATGGTGGCCTTATTTAGTATCCATTTTAGGTTTCTTTGTAGTTATTGGGTTTGTTCTTTTTGGTATTCAAATAAAATATGGGCTAGGTGTTACTGGACTTAATCGTCCAATATACTGGGGGCTTTATATCACTACATTCGTATTTTGGGTTGGAATATCTCATGCTGGGATTATGATATCTGCTATCCTAAGACTAACTCAAGCAGAATGGAGAAGACCTGTAACTAGAGCTGCTGAAATATTGACTATTTTTTCTCTAGCTACTGCTCTTGTATTCCCATTAATTCACGCAGGTAGAACATGGAGAATTGTTTATTGGCTAATTCCATATGATGCATCAAGAGGTATATGGCCAAACATAAGATCACCTTTATTTATGGATCCAATTGCTATATCCACTTATTTGACAGGGTCAACTCTTTTCTTGTTTGTTGCTCTTTTACCTGACCTAGCAGTTCTAAGAGATAGAACTACAGGATTTAGAAAAGGGTTCTATACAATACTTGCTCTAGGATGGAGAGGAAATCCAAGGCAATGGAAAATGCAGGTTGTTGGAGGAATTTTATTATCAGCATTAATGCTTCCAATTTTCGTTTCAGTTCACTCTATTGTTTCATGGGACTTTGCTGTTACGACCGCTGTAGAAGGATGGCACTCAACTATATTTGCTCCATATTTTGTTATAGGGGCTGTTCATTCTGGTGTTTCGGCAGTTGTTACTATGATGGCTCTAATGAGATGGGGATGGGGATGGAATGAATTTATTAGACCTGAGCATTTTGATGCGCTTGCTAGATTATTAACAGTTGTTGCGACTGCTTGGCTTGGGTTTACATTTTTAGAACTTCTATTTGCTTTATATGGATTAGATGCACCTGAAATAGCACTTAGAGAAATGCAAATATTTCAATATCCTTGGAATATGCTGTTTTTGACATTTTTACTTACGGGTTATATTCTGCCAGTTCCAATGTGGATTTTCAAAAGAATAAGAACCAATATCGCATTAATGTTTTGGAGCTCAATACTAGTCAATATAGGAATGTGGCTTGAAAGATTTTTGATTATTGTTCCTGGACTTGCGAGAAGAACTCCATTTGTTTTCACATGGGAAGCATACTCTCCAAGCTGGTTCGAATGGTATATTCTATTTTGGTCATTTTGTTGGGTTACCTTACTGATGTTAATATTTTCTAGGGTTTTCCCACTAGTACCTTTGTTTGAACAAAAAGAAAGTGAAGTTTTTAGCGACGATATAAAAATAGGTCGTGCAACAGTTCCTACGATATTTAGAGAGGAAGAGGAGTAAAAAATGAAAAGCTTATTAGGTTTATATTTAGATCCAAATGATGCTGCAAATGCTATGGATGGATTAAAAGAAGGGGGATTTGAAGTAGGGACATTTGATGTCCTGACAGGAACTCCTTATCCAGAAGGAGCTTTTGGTGAGCATGTTCCCCAGCATAGGTTATTCAGATTTCCTGCATTTGGAGCAATAATAGGTTTCAGCTTATCTTTGTTCTTGACGACTGCAACTCAATTAGCTTACCCATTAATAACAGGAGGAAAACCTATTCTTTCTATTTTTGCAATGCTAATTATTATGTATGAAATGACTATGTTATCAGCAGTGATTTTTAGTGTAATAGGAATAATATTTGAATCCAGATTACCAAACATAGCGCCTGGGGTTTATGATCCAAGAATTACTGAAGGATATATTGGTGTGGTAATTTCTGTTGAGGATTCAGATTTGAATAAAGCAAAAAAAATACTAGAAAAATCAGGTTCTGAAGAAATAAAAGAAGCTTAAGATAGTAAAATTAAAAATATGAAGATAAATAAAAAAATTATAATTGTTTTATCATTATTTGTAGTAATGCTGACTTCATGTGTTCAACAAAATAATACATATCCAGTCGAGATATTTAGCGAAATGCATTACAATCAATCTAATAAATATCAAGAACCTCCTAGAGTCCCAGCTCATCCAGATAGTGTTACTTTCTCTGAAGTAGGAGATGAGCAGGTTTTAGATATGGACTCAGACTCTTCAAATAATTATGACGGCGCATATCTTTACACCGTAAACTGTGCATTTTGTCATGGCGATAATGGTAATGGTAATGGTCCAGCAGCTAGTAAGATTACTGACGAAGATAATTATTGGTATAAAGTTACAGGAGAAAGACACAAAAATCCTGCAAATTTATTAACATCACAATTATCAAGAGATAATGCTGTCGTATTTATTAAAGGTGGAGCAGGCCTTATGCCAGCTTATGAAAATATGCTTACTGAAGACGAGATAAAAGCAATCGTAAATTATATATGGGATGATTTACAATAATTTACCTAAAATAGGTCTTATTATAATTTTTATATTTACTATTAATTCATGTTTTGCAACTCAAGATTATTCTGAAGAAAGTCTATATATAAAATTAGAAAAAGAAATAATGTGCCCTGTTTGTGATGGCCAGACATTAGATCAATCTCAATCCCTTATTGCTAATAATATGAAAGATGCAATAAAGAAAAAAATAGAAGAAGGATATAGTGAAGAAGAAATTAAGGACTATTTTATCAACCGATATGGAGATTCTGTGCTAGCTTATCCAAAAATGACTGGATTTAATTCTATAGCCTACATTATTCCAATCATTGCCATATTTCTTGGAGTAGTTATTTTAGCATTATATATAAGAAGAGACAAAGTTAAATGAACACATTTGGATTCTACATATTAAGTTTAGGATTTATATTATCAATATATTCATCATTACTATTTTTCTTTGGAAATTACAGAAATAATAAAATTATGATCAAAAGTGCAACAAGGAGTTATTATCTTTCAATAATAATGATTTTTATTTCTTGCGTTACATTAATTGCATTATTTTTATCAAATGATTTTTCAAATATTTATGTGTTTAATCATTCAAGTTTAGACATGAACAGAGCCTTAACTTTTGTTGCATTTTATGCTGGAAATGAAGGATCTCTATTATATATATTATTAGTACATGCTATTCTAAGCGGACTTTTACTATATTTTTCAAATAAAAAAATCAAATCAAGTCTAAGCTATTCATGTGGAATACTTTCTTCAATAAGTGTATTTTATTTATTCGTCCTAATTTTCTTTGCAAATCCTTTTGAAGTTTCTCAGCTAAATCACTCCGATGGTAAAGGCATAAATCCACTTCTTAGACATCCTGGTATGTATATTCATCCTCCATTACTAATGTCAGGGCTTGCATCAATATCAATTCCTTTTGTTATTTCTCAAGGTGCTTTATTTGATTCTAAGAAAGATAATAATTGGTTTGGATTACTTAGAATTTGGAGTTTTATTTCTTGGACATTACTTGGAGCAGGATTATTAATCGGAGCTTGGTGGGCTTATACTATTCTTGGATGGGGAGGCTATTGGAGTTGGGATCCAATAGAAAATGTAGGCTTGATGCCATGGTTAGTATTAACAGCATTAATTCATTCTGTAATGGTAGAAGAACGTAGAGGAATGTTCAGATTATGGAACATAATTCTAGTATCCTTAACATTCGTTCTTGCATTGTTGGGAACTTTCATAAATAGAGGAGGACCAGTTGTATCAGTGCATTCTTTTGCAGCTTCTACTCTAGGGTTCTTATTTCTAGGATTTATGATAGTAATGACTTCATATAGCCTTTTTACAATTTTTTACAAATATAAAAATATTAAAGATAGTAATAATAAAATAGAGTCTTATTTATCAAGGGAATCTTCGTTTTTATTAAATAATGTGCTATTAGTTCTTACCTCACTAATCATTTTATGGGGAGTTTTATTTCCTGTTATATCAATAATATTTACTGGAACAGAAATTAGCGTATCAGCTCCATATTTCGATAAAACAGCTGGACCTATTTTATTAGGCATAATCATATTAATGGGAATAGGGCCAATTCTATCATGGAGAAAAACTACAGTTAGAGCAACGATATCCAGGATTTTGCCTTCACTTATTCTCACAATTATATTTCTTGTCTGTTTACTTATATTAGGAATTAACAAATTTTTTCCTCTTATTTCATTATGTTCAATTTTTTTTGTTCTAACAATAATTATTAAAGAATGGGTAGGTGGCACTAAATCAAGAATGACAAGCTCAATGAATCCATTAACTGCATTCTCAAAAATGATTATTTCAAACAGAGGAAGAAATGGAGGGTACATAGTTCATATTGCTATTTTAGCTCTTGCTTTTGGAGTAGTAGGAACTAAATTTTATGATCAAAGAATAGATACAAATATTAATATTTCAGAAGAAATAGCTTTCAAAAACTACAATATATTGTTTGAAAATATTGACCAAGAAATAACAAATGGAAATTCTGTTACAAAAGCTAAGTTTTCAGTTTACGACGAAGAAAAAAAATTTATTGGAAAAATAGAAGCTATGCATTCATATTATCCAAATTATAATCAAATAAGCGTTAGATCAGGAATCTTAAGTAATCCTATAGAAGACTTATACATAATCCCAAAAGATTTTATAGATGAAACTAATATGACTGTTCGAATAGCAGTGAACCCTTTGGCTTGGTGGATTTGGGCTTCAGGACCTATACTATTAATTGGGACACTAATTACACTTTGGCCTTCTAGACAGAGGAAAGATAAAAAATGGAAATAATTTTTTCAATATTTTTTTTAATTTTAGTTATTTCATGTACTTTTATAATTTTAAAACCATTCATAGATAAAAATGAAAAATAAAATTTCAAATAAAATTTTCTACTTACTCTTTGCTTTCTTTATTTCTACGGGCAGTATTTTATACGCAGAATCAGAAGTAAATATTGAAGACATAGTAGTCAATGAATATAATATGTCTATATTATCAGTAGACCAAAATGACCAATCTCTTTCAGTTATTACTGCTGTAAAAATCACTAATGAAAATCAAAATACATTTATTCCAAATTTTTCTGATGTGGCAAAAACAGGTATGAATTTTATAAGATTTAGTCTACCCGAAGGTTTTTATGATCTTTATGTAGAAACAGACCTACCAAGTGGGAACTTAATTGAAATGCCTCAAGGCTTTGCACTAACCTCAGAAATACCTTCAGGTAGTTATAATCTTATCTTTAGCTATTATGTGAAATATAAATCATCTGAATTTAGCTTCCCATTACATTTTCCCCACGGAAGCGAATCTTTCAAAATAATTATCCCTGAAAAATCTGGAGTAATTAAGGGCGAAAAAATTTCGTTTGATAAAAATATTGAAATTTCATCAAAGCAATTCGATGAGTATTTAGGTAAAGAATATTCAAAAGGAGAATACTTAAATCTTGAAATGGTAGATATTCCTTCAAGCTTTGTAAATAAAGTTTCAAGCTCATTAAATTTTCAGCTAATCAACTTTATAGTGATCATAATTATGATAAACATAATTGTTCTATTTTTTGCTCTTAGATTCCTGAAAAATAAGAAAAATAAAAATGCATAAACTTAGTATTAGAAATATATCAATCTTTATAACAATTTTATTTTTCTTACTATTTTTTGTATTTTTGATTATTGGAACACTTAGTGAAAAAGCTCCAAAAATTAATCGAGGAGTTAATACAATTATGGGTGAAGTAGGAATTTCTGCACCCGAAGGAACAAAGTTTGCTCTACAAAACTTAAGTGGAGAAATAGTAAAATTAGAAGATTTTAATGGTAAACCAGTTGTAATAGATTTTTGGTCGTCGTGGTGCGGACCTTGTATAAAAGAAGCAAAAGTATTAGCAGATGGATACAAGGAATGGAAATTTAGAGGGGTTGAGTTTGTAGGTATAGCTATATGGGATGAAAATAAAAGCATAGAAGCTTTTATTCAAAATAACGATATTCAGTATGAAATTTTGATTGATAAAGAGGGATTGACTGCCGTAAACTTTGGAGTAATAGCTGTTCCAGAAAAGTTTTTTGTAAAAAGCGACGGAAGCTTTGCATTTAAGATAAATGGACCTCTAGATATGAAATCCTTAGACAAATATATTAATAGACTTTTAGAAGAGGGAAAAGAATAAATGGGTTTTAATTCTTATGAAATAGGACATATATTTGGTCCATATGAAATTTCTATGGATAAAAAAACATCTGAGCTATACTCTAAAGCAGTAATTAATAGAGACAAAAATAATCATACTCCTTTTGCATTAGTATCTATATCATTCGGAAAGCTTCTAGCTGAAGTTGAACTTGAAGAGGGAGCAATACACCTAAGTCAATCTATCGAATGGGAAAAAAAATTTAATGAAAATGAAAAAATAATAGCTATTCCTAAAATTGAATCTAAAACCGAAAGAAGAAATAATATTTTTATAAAAGTTAAGATTACTTTTTCAGATATTTCTAAAAATAAATTAGGGATATCAACAAGTACAATCTTAATAACAAATGAAGGAGAATAAAATTTCAGATTATTTAGAGTTAAAAATTACCCAAAAAATGATTGATGATTATGCAGAAGCTTCTAAGGATTTTAATCCTATACACATAGATGAGGAATTTGCTTCAAAGTCTATTTTTAAGACAAGGATAGCGCATGGCATGCTTACATTATCAGTAATCATGGAGTGCCTATATGATCTTTATTCAGAAAAAATGCTTCAAAACACTCTTTTTGAAGCAAGATTAAAAAATCCAGTATATTCTGAAGAAAAGATAAAAATTTATATTGAAGAAAAATCAAAAGAAAAAATTAATATAGTTTGCAAAAAACATAATGGAGATGAAGCTGTTTCTGCTTCATTATTATTCAAATAGGAGATAAAGATATGGAGAAATTTGAGGGGGTTATTGCATTAGATGCTATGGGAGGAGATTATGGCCCAGAAGTAACTGTACCTGCAGCAATAAGTGCTATCAAAGATTTTGGAATAAAAGTAATTTTAGTAGGTGATCCTAATGAGATTGGAAAGGAACTTTCTAATTTCCCAAAAGAGATCACAGAAAAAATGAAAGTAATTCCATCTGAAGGAGTAGTTAATGAGGGAGAAAGCCCGGTTAGTGCATATAGAAACAAACCTAAAGCATCTATCTTTGTCTCAGCAGGTTTAGTAAAAAAAGGATATGCAGATGGTGTAGTAAGCATGGGGTCTTCAGGAGCAACATTAGCAGCAGCTTCTATTTTATTTGGAACTATGGAAGGAATTGAAAGAGGTTCTATAGGGGGCCCAATTATTGGTTATTCACCTGAAATGGTTCTTTTAGATTTAGGATCAAATGTTGACACAAAGGCTCATCAATTGGCAGATTTTGCTGCAATAGGTGATCAAGTGTCAAAATTAATGTTTAACAAAGAAAATCCAAAAATTGCTTTATTATCCTTAGGCTCGGAAGAAGGGAAAGGCAATTTACTAGTTAAGGAAACATTTCAATTACTATCAAAAAGTTCATTGAATTTTGTTGGGAATATAGAGCCAGAAGATTTATTTGAACAAAAAGTAGATGTAGTTATATGTGATGGATTTGTTGGAAATATACTTTTGAAAACTACAGAAAGTCTAGGAAGAAAAATTTCTAAGGAAATTTTGGATAAAACTGGAAATAAAGAGATATCAGATGAAATATTAAATAAAACAAATGTTTTATCTGAATCATATGGAGGGGGCCCAATTTTTGGAATAAATGGAATTGCAATAATTGGGCATGGTTCATCAAAAGTTTCAACAATAGTAAACGCAATTAACACAGCAAAACTAACTTTAGAGAATGATTGGGTTGAAAAACAACAAACTGCAATTAAAAAAATCAGATCAGAAATAAAGGATTAATTTATGGAAGATTTACCAAGAGTGGCATTAATAACAGGCGCATCAAGAGGTATTGGCAGAGCTATTGCTTTAAGGCTAGCTAAATCTGGACATAAAGTAGCAATAAACTATAACTCTCATAAAGAAGATGCTGAAAACGTACTGAAAGAAGTGGAAGCAATAGGATCTGAAGGAATTATAGTCAAAGGAAATGTTTCTAAAATAAATGAAGTTGAAGAAATGATAAAGGATGTAGAAGAAAATTTAGGAAACATTGAAATTTTATATAATAATGCAGGTATTATTTCTGACTCTTTACTTATGAGAATGAAATTAGAAGACTTTGATAGAGTTATAGATACAAATCTTAAGGGAACTTTTTATTGTACAAAATTATGTATAAACAACATGATAAAAAATAGATGGGGTAGAGTAATAAACATTTCTTCAGTAGTAGGTATCAGAGGAAATATAGGGCAATCAAACTATTCTGCATCTAAAGCGGGTATACATTCATTTACAAAATCAATTGCTAAGGAAGTTGCAACTAGGAATATCACAGTTAATGTAATCGCTCCTGGGTACGTTTCAACTGCTACTACGGATGTACTATCAGACAAAGTTAAGAATGAAGTAATGTCTTGGATTCCAATGCAAAGATTTGGAGAACCTGATGAAATTGCTCCTATAGCTGCTTTTTTAGCTAAAGAAGAAGCGAGATATATAACAGGAGAGATAATCAGAGTTGATGGCGGAATGGCTATATGATATTCAAAAATAAAACTTTGTTGCTTACAGGTGGATCCAGAGGATTAGGGAAAAAAATATGTTATGAATTTGCTCAAAGAGGCGCTAACATAATTTTTACATATGTAAGAAGTTCTACAGAAGCAAAATTACTGAAGAATGATCTAGAAAAATTTGGAGTTAATGTTAAATCTAAAAAATTAAACTTAAACTCAAATGAAGATATAAATAACTTTTGCGAAGATATTAAGAGTTTAAATATTCAACTTGATTTTCTTATAAATAATGCGGCGTCAGGAGTAATGAAAAATTCTTTAGAAAGTACTGAGAAACATTGGGATTGGACAATGCAAATCAATGCAAAAGGTCCCTGGTTATTATCAAAAAATCTTTCAGAAATTATGAATAAAAATTCTAGGATAATAAATATATCCTCTCCCGGATCGTCTAAAGTATTAAAAAATTATTTTTCTATTGGAGTTTCAAAAGCTGCACTAGAATCTATAACAAGATATATGGCATATGATCTCGCAAATAAAGGCATAACAGTCAATTCAATATCAGCAACTTTATTAGAAACTGATGCTATAAAACATTTTCCAAATCAAAACGATATTAAAAAAATATTAGAACGAAAAAATCCAACTCAAAAAAAGCTATTAACAGATCATATAGCCAAAGCAGCTGTTATGTTATGTAATGAAGAATCAGAAATGATAATAGGACAAAACATACTAGTAGATGGTGGCGACACATTATTACTAAGTTAGATATTAATTACTTTTTTAGGATAATAGCTTGCGTACTTTTTCTTTACTAAAGATAAACCTAAAAATCCATCTGATTTTTTTTGTATACTTAAAACGTTCCCTATACTTTTCGAATCGAAAATTATTTTTGAATTAATTTCGAGTTCAGATTTGCTGTAAAAAGGAACTAATTCTCTGCTAACTTTTTTATAGTTATGCAGCCTAGCAATTACTTCTTGCCCTACATAACAACCTTTATCAAAAGATATTATATCTATTAGCCCCAATTCGAGCGGATTTGCCTTAATCATTGATTCATTGATCTTAATATGTCTCATTTCAATATCTAAAGTATTTTTTTCCTCAATAGATATTTTCTTTAGGGAATATTTGTCGAAATTATCAATTTCATTATCTTCTAGAAAAATTTCATATCTTGTAAGATTTTTATACTCATGCTTATTTATTAATCTATATTTTTCTAAATTTAATGAATCATCAGAGTTATTTATATAGATAATAAACTTATTTAATCTCTCCTGAAAAGTTATATCTACATCATCAATAATTATATATTTTTTCATATATTCTATTGATTTATCACTCCCAATATCTGAAACAAAAATTATATTTTTTTCATCAATTACCTTATAGGTTAATATATCTATTATTGATCCTTTATTATCAGTAATAACGGTTCTAGATGAGTTTATTTTATATATATTATTTGTAGACATTCTATCTAAGAAAGATATTGCATCATCTCCAACCATAGAAAAAATTGAGAAAGTTTTATCAAAAAAAATACAAGGAATATACTTATCAATATTTGAAAGTTTCATTTATACAGAAAAAGAATCTCCGCAACCACAAGAAGATTTTGCATTTGGATTCTTGAATTCAAACCCTTTTCCATTTAATCCATCAGTATAATCTAAGTATGTTCCAGCTAAATAAACATATGCCTTTTTGGGTATATAAACCTCTAGACCATTTTGAGAAATAACCTTATCTGAATCATCGGGCCCCTCAACAATTTCTAACACATATTGTAAGCCTGAACATCCACCACCTTTGACTGCAACTTTTAAACCAAATTTTTCTCTTGATTCATTGTTGGCAAATTCTTTTACCTTTTCACAAGCTTTTTCAGAAATTTTTATTGTATTGATAGGTATGTTAGTTTCCATTTTAATTCCAAGAAATGGCTTTCCATATGAATAATTTAAAAATAATATGTAATTTCAATGTACTATTTATTATATAAATAATAAATAAAAAGTAAAAGATTTGGCTAAATTATATACAAGAAATGGTGATAATGGTGAAACATTTTTACTTTTTGGTGAAAAGGTTTCAAAAAATGATTTACGCGTAGAATGCTATGGAGCTATTGACGAATGCATGTCATATCTAGGAGCAGCAAAATCAAGTATCCAGAAACAAAAAGACAAAGATATTGAAGATTTAATTATAAATATTCAAAGAAAATTATTTATAATTTCAAGTGAAATTGCATGTCCAAAAAATAAATATCAAGAAATGAAAAAAAAATATAAATATATAACTGAAGCAATGATTCAGGAAGTTGAAGATAAGATTGATTATTTTCAAAAAAACACTCCTGAAATAAAATTTTTTGTACTTCCTGGTTCTACTCTAGAGTCATCTTTTATCGATATTTCTAGAACAATTTGCAGGAAAGCTGAAAGGTTATGTGTAAAAGTTAAAGACAAAGATCTCTTAAATAATGACTTAAACCTTATTCTTCTCAATAGGTTAAGTGATCTACTTTTTATATTAGCTAGATACATAGACAAAGAAAAAGAATATATAAAAGCTTCGGAATAAATAATGCCAAACATAGCGATATTAGATACCAAATCTGCGAATTTTCATAGTGTAAAAAAAGCAGTAGACTTGTTTGACACAGATAATGAAATTACTTCATCTAGAGATCAAGTCTTAAGAAGTAAAGGATTAATCATTCCAGGAGTCAGTTCTACTGATACAGTCTTAAATAATATATATGAATCAGAACTGGACAAAACTATATTAGAATTTTATGAATTAGGAAAGCCGATTTTATGTATTTGTGTTGGGATGCAAATATTATTTGAGACTTCTGAGGAAGGCAAATTACCTGGATTAAGTATTATTGAAGGGAAAGTAATTAGGATTCCTGAGTTTGATAATAATAAAAATAATTATAAAATACCCCATATGGGATGGAATCAATTAGAAATTTCAAAAGACTCTAATCTTTTTTCAGAAATTGAAAATAAAACAGATTTTTATTTTGTTCATTCATATCAATGTGTACCGAAAGATAAAAAAATCATTACAAGCATAACTAATTATTCAAATAATATTGTTGCTTCAATAGAAAAAAACAATCTTTATGCAGTACAATTCCATCCAGAAAAAAGCTCAAATATTGGTCTTAAGATTTACGAAAACTTTATAAATTTAACAAGAAAGAATTGAAATGAAAATATTTCCTGCAATCGATATTAGAAATGGCAAATGTGTCCGACTAATTAAGGGGAACTATGATGAGGAAATAATATTCAATGAGGATCCATATAAGGTAGCTAAGAATTTTGAAGATATAGGAAGTGAATATGTTCATATTATAGACTTAGACGGAGCTAAAGACGGTACATCTAAAGTAAAAGATAATTTAGTAGATATAATCAATAACACAAATCTGAAAATTCAAGTTGGAGGAGGAATTAGAACACTTGAAAATGCTGAATCTTTATTGGAACTTGGAGTAAACAAAATCATTTTTGGAACAGCTGCATTAGAAAATAAATCAGATGTATTAGAAGCAATCAAAAAGTTTAATACTCAAATAATAGTAAGCATTGATGCATTAAAAGGAAAAGTTAAAACAAAGGGTTGGTTAGAAGATGCTGGCATTGATGTTAAGGATCTTGTTCTAGAATTACAGGATAATGGATGTAAAAATTTTATTTATACAGACATTGAAAAAGATGGCACAATGACACACCCTAATTTTAAATATATTTCAGATTTGAGAGAAATTTGTGAATCAGAATTGTATATAGCAGGAGGTATTTCTGATATTGATGATATTTCTAAGTTAAAAAAACTTGGAATTAATGGAGCTATATTAGGAATGTCAATTTATACTGGTAATATTGATCTTAATAAGCTTATAAATCAGTGAAAAAATATGCTAAGTAAAAGAATAATTCCTTGTTTAGATATAGATAACGGTAGAGTTGTAAAAGGTACAAAATTCTTAAATATAAGAGATGCAGGAGATCCTTCAGAATTAGCTAACTTCTATAACAAAGAAGGTGCCGATGAACTAGTATTTCTTGACATCACAGCAACTCACGAAAACAGAAAAACTTTAATAGATGTTGTTAGAAATGTATCATCTCAAGTTTTTATACCTCTAACAGTAGGAGGAGGAATAAGAGCTCTAAATGACATGAAAATAATGCTAGAAGCTGGTGCCGATAAGGTTTCAATAAATTCTTCCGCAATAAGTAATCCGAAATTAATTACAGAATGTGCAAAAGAATTTGGTTCTCAATGTGTAGTAAGTGCAATAGATGTAAAAAAAATAGATACTCAATGGACTGTTTTTACCCATGGGGGAAGAAAAGTGACAGATATTGATGTTATTGATTGGGTTCAAATTGTTGAAGAAAATGGAGCGGGAGAAATATTATTAACAAGTATGGATAAGGATGGATCATATGATGGATATGATCTAGAGCTGTTAAATAGAATTAATGAAAAAATTTCAATACCATTAATAGCATCTGGAGGAGCAGGAAAATTGGAACATTTAGTTGATGCATTATCGGTTGGAAATGCAGACGCGGTTCTTGCTGCAAGTATTTTTCATTACGGGGAATTTTCAATTAAACAAGCAAAAGATTTTTTACGCAAAAATAAAATTCAGGTAAGGTTATGAAAAAAATTAATACTCCATCAATAATTATATTTGATTGTTTTGAAACAATCGTGGAAAACGATAGAAAAAGCTGGATTGATTTATTTAAGGTTTTTGTAAAAGAAAATAATTGGGAAATTTCCCCTCAAATACTATGGGATACATGGAAGAGTGAAGAAGTTTTATTTAGAAAAATTAGAACAAATCTAGAAAATTTAAGTCTAAATCCAAATTTTAAAACCTACGAAGAAGCATGGGCAAATTGTTTTAATAAAGTATTGTTTGAATTAAAACTTGAGGGGAATCCCTCAGTTTTAGCTAAAAGATGTATAAAAAATATGGGAAAGAATTCACCATATATGGATAGCAATGAGTACTTAAATAAACTGTCTCAACATTGTAAATTAGGAGTAATTTCAAACGCAGACAATGATTTCTTATATCCTGTTTTAGAAAAAATAGAACTTAAATTCGACTTTATATTATCATCTGAATCTGCAAAGTTATATAAACCTGATCCTAGAATTTTTTTAAAGTTCATAGCTGAAAATAATTTAGATCCTCAAGATTGCTGGTATGTTGGAGATAAAGAATATGATGATGTGTTAGGTTCAAGTTCAGTAGGAATGAAACCATTTCTTATAGATCGGTCAGTATATAATGAAATAAAAGAAGAAAAAAACATGGTAAGAATTTCAAACTTAATTCAACTGTATGAAATTTTAATCAATAAATGATATGAATCCAGACTTCCAAAAAAATAATTTATTACCTGCAATTATTCAAAATTCAGACTCAAAAAAAGTATTAATGTTAGGCTGGATGAACCAAGAATCATTCGAAAAAACATTAGAGACAAAAAATGTGTGGTTTTTTTCTAGATCTAGAAAAAGACTGTGGGAGAAAGGTGAAGATAGTAAAAATTATCTAAGAGTAGATGAAATAAAGATTGATTGCGATAAAGACGCAATTCTTATCTACGCAAAACCAGAAGGGCCTACATGCCATACTCTTAATGAATCATGCTTTGATACTTCATTAGATGAATATCAAAAAGAAGAATTTGACATTGATTATCTAGAAAAATTAATTCAATCAAGAAAACTCCAAAAACCTAAAAACTCTTATACAACAGAGCTATTTAATGAAGGTATTAAAAAGATTGGTAAAAAATTGGGAGAAGAAGCATCAGAAGTGATCATAGCTTCTTTAGCAGAAAAAAGAAGTGATTTAATTTATGAGTCTGCTGACTTGATTTATCATCTTTTAGTTCTTCTAGTCAATGAAGAAATAAACTTTAATGAAATTATAGATGAATTATCTAAAAGGCATAAAAAATAAATTTCTCTTAATCTGAATTATCTATTCTTATTGATTCATTTATAGCAGCTATTGCGACTTCAACCATTTCTTCTTCTGGCTCTGCAGTAGTTAATTTCTGCATTAGTATATTAGGATAAGATAATAACTTAGAAAGATAATTTTCTGATGTTATACTGGAAAACCTTATTAATTCATATGATATTCCTGCAATGATAGGAAAAAGAAATAATCTTGAAGAATATAAAAGTAAAATTGGTTCACGCGGTATGAAAACATGAAGAATTATAGAGACTAAAATGACTGTCATAATGAAACTTGTTCCACATCTAGGATGTTCTTTGTTATACTCTTGAATCTTTTCTATACTATTTGAGTTTAAGCTTTGATTATCCTCATAAGCAGCAATAGTTTTATGCTCTGCACCATGATAAGCAAAAACTCTTTTTATATCTTTATTTAACCCAATAAGGTATACATATCCAATAAAAAATACCAATCTCACTAAACCTTCAATAATGTTATTAATTACAAAATTATCCTCAACAAAAATGATTCTATCGGATAAAAATAGAGGTAATAATAAAAAAATAGATAGAACAAATAGTATAAAAAATGTACTGAAAAGGTACGAAAAGAATTTCTCTAAATTAGATAGATTATTATCTTCACTTTGTTCAACTATTTCTGAAGATTTTGATAGAGCTCTAAATCCAATCACCATCATTTCTACTAGAATAATCAAACCTCTTACAAATGGAATTTTTTTTAGAAAAGAATTAGTAAAAGAAGGGAGTTTGATTTGTTCAATAATGATCTCTTTGTGATTATTTCGAACTGCAACGACGCAATTTTTCATGCCTCGAATCATTACACCTTCTATAACAGCTTGCCCACCATAAAAATGCTTTTTCATTGCGTAAGAATTTACTGAAGGTTATACCTTCTCTTCATTCTATCAACTCTACCTTCGGTATCGACGATTCTTTGTTCACCAGTCCAAGCAGGATGGCAACTACTACAAATTTCAACAGCTATTTTTTCTCTTGTAGATAAAGTTTTCCAAGTTTCTGAACAACCTGCACAAACAACATCAGCTTGAAAAATGGTTGGATGAGTATCTTTTTTCAATTTTTCACCTTTTCATCCGTATAAACGTTTAATCTTCTTTTTCCTTTAGAAGCCCAGTCAAAAGAAACAACACCATCAATTTTTGAAAATAAGGTGTGATCTCTTCCTAGTCCTACATTTTCTCCAGGTAAAAACTTCGTTCCTCGTTGTCTTACAATTATTGATCCAGCAGTAACAAACATGCCACCAAAGGTTTTAACACCTAATCTCTTACCAGCACTGTCTCTACCGTTTCTACTAGTTCCTCCACCCTTTTTATGTGCCACTAGCTTTACTCCTTGCCTTTTTGATTGAAATACTTTCTATTACAACATTTGTAATTTGTTGTCTGTGCCCTGTTTTGACTCTATGTCTTGTCTTATTTTTATATCTTAGAGAAATAACTTTTTTTGCTTTAGCTTGTTCTTCAATTTTTGCTTTAACAACAGCTCCTTCAACAGTCGGTTCACCTATATTAATTTTTCCCTTAAGAGAAGTCATTAATACATCTTCAAAAAGAATGCTGTCACCTAAATTTCCTTCAAGTTTTTCAACAGTCAGTGAATCACCTTCTCTGACTCTATATTGTTTTCCACCAGTTTTTATAATTGCATAGTCCATAAATCCACCTTATCAAAGGAAGTTCAAAACTTAATTGTACACAAAAAAATCAAATTTATCTTTGATTTATTCATCAATATAACTAGGGATTAAAATTCTTTTATTTATTGCGTACTCAGTTATATTACTATCAAAGGATATTTTATTTGAATTTTCTATTCTTATTTTATCTTTAGTTTTTTTCATCCAACCTAAATAATCATGATAAATCATATCATTTTCTAATGAACACCAAGGCGCGAGATAAAAATCCTTTGATTCAGATTGAATATATTTAAAATCATATTTTTCTTTTTTATCTGGAAAAGAAAAAGCTTCTACATATGAATTAATCATTTTTTTTCTAGAAAATTTATTTAGAATATAGTTTTTTCCTTTTAAAATAGATGTTTGATCATTTATCATATTAATTCCAGTGTTCACAAATTTTTTTATATCTCCGTAAGGAATAAGTTCTATACCTGAAATATCCTTCAATTCCCTAAAAGCACCTACAGAGCTACAAATTGCTGGAGTACCATTAACAACAGATTCAAGCGGAACTAAACCAAAGGATTCTATAAAGTCTCCTGGGCATAAAGTTAGATCACCAGAAGAATAAAATTCACCCATTTGTTCAAAAGGTATCCAATCATTAAAAACTATTTGTCCATGGTTTGAAAGAAATTCCCTTTGTGCTTCCGTATCAAAAATTTCGGAATTTTTTTTATCCTTATTTAGAGATTCATCAAACACAAGGGACTTCAATATAACTTTTTTCCAATTTTTTGTTTTCGCAAACTCATTTGCTATTCTAAGTGCTTCATTAAAACCTTTTCTTGGATCAGGTCTATGAGGAAATAAAAGAATTAAGTTTCCATCTATTTCTTTTAATTTCTCGCTAATTGGTTCAGAAATCGAATTAGGAATGATCATATAATTGTTTGATTCAAATTTTTTTCTTGCTATTGAAGAGTGAATCGTGTTCAGCAAATATTTAGAAGGTATTATGATTTTATTAGAATCAAAAGAAAAAACTGAAGATAATGACTCTTGATAAACTAAATCATGAATTCCGCTTATAATTTTATTTCCCAAAAAATAATCACGCAAAAACCATCCATCACCATGTAAATATATTCTGTCAGCCCAATCAGAAATAAGAGATATAATTTTACTCAATTGTTGAAGCTCATATAGAGGAACTTCAAAAGGAGATGGGAATTTCCCCGTAAGATTTAATACTTTCTCAATTTTAACATCACCTATGAATGAATCCTCTGAAGTATTATTTTCAATTGGAGAAAAAACTCTTAAATCTATATCATTTTTTCTTAAACCTAAAACAATATCATTTAATACTTTTTGAGAACCTCCCAGGACATATTCTCCATAAAGTGGAGCAAGAGATAGACAAGCAATTTTCATAAGCTATTTTCAAAGTTTCCTTTATACCATACAAGAGGCTCAATATCTTGAAATTCAAATTTTTCAACTTCAAGGAAATAAACAATATGGTCACCTATTTTTATAAAGTCATTTTTTTTACATAAAAAATAACCAAGACATTCTTTGATATAGAAACAATTTTCTTTATTATAAAAAAAATTGTTATCAGGATTATGAGGTCTAGAAAAATAATTAGCAATATCTGCTTGATTTTTTGACAACAAAGAAACAGATATAAATTCACTTGTTTTGAGATTTTTAATAATTGATCTCTCAACTCCAACTGAAACCATTATAATTGGTGGATTCAAAGAAATACTCATTACTGAACTGGCTGTCATTCCTTGAATAATATCATTTTGATTTTTTACAGCCAAAACAGAAACCCCTGTTGGGAAAAAACTCCAAGATTTCCTAAAATCCAACTCATCAATCATTTATTTTTCTTCAGTGTTTTCTAATTCTTCAGTGTTTTCTAATTCTTCAGTGTTTTCTAATTCTTCAGTGTTTTCTAATTCTTCA
>PAOY01000022.1 GCA_002710135.1 Dehalococcoidia bacterium
AGAAAATAGGGCTGTAGACGCAGCAGAAAAAGCAGTTTCATCTCCACTGTTAGAATTACCTATTGATGGTGCGAAAGGTGTTATTTTCAATGTTTCTGGTGGGCAAGATACTACTTTGGATGAAGTCACTGCAGCTTCTGAAGTGATTAAGTCTAAGGTGCATCCTGATGCCAATATTATTTTTGGAAGTGTTAGCAACCCTAAACTTAATGGAAGAATTAAGATTACGGTAATTGCCACAGGTTTCCCTGTAGTTGTTGATGATGACTTTATGGAAAGAAATATCAAGCAAGAAGGTGTTAGTATAGATGATCTAGAAGTTCCACCTTTCTTAAGGAAGCACCCTGGCGCATTGAGAAGATTAAGATCAGGAACTTTATAAAAATTATTTTTTTGGAATATTATCTATAATTTTATTTAGTCTTGAAGTGTATCCATTATAAGTAGGATCTGAGACAACTATGAATGCATCCGTGATTTTTTCAACTTGATTTGATTTTATTTTAACTAAGGAAAATTCAAAATTATTAATAATTTTTTTTAGTTTATTAATTGCTGGTTTTGATAATTTTTTTTGATTGATTTTATTTTCAGAAAACTCCAAGTCGTGAATCATAATTAGTCTGATTAGTTCGTTATTTTTTTTTATATCTAGAATATCCTTGAGTGTTTTGTGGATTGATTTTGAATAACAAATATACGAAATCTCCTGATCAAGAAAAAAACATATAAGTCCGTCAGTTTTACCTAGCATCCATATGTTTTCATCTATTAATTTAAATCTTTCATTTCTTAATAGATTTAAGTAATCTTTTTTCCATACTCCTAGGTGAGATTCAGTAAATTGTTTCATTTTATATAAGTTAAAGATTGCTTTATATATTTATATGCGGAGTACAAACCTATTATTGTGCCTACAATCAGAATAGCCATTGTTAATTCATAAAAGAATTTTAGTTCAATAACAGGTGAACAGATAACTAAACTAATTCCTGCCATTTGGATAATTGTTTTTAGTTTTCCAAGTGAAGAAACTTCTAAAACTTTATCCCTTCCAATAGTCGCCATCCACTCTCTTAAAGACATTACTACGATTTCTCTAGAAATAATCAAAATAGTTATTACAAAAAGCATAATTGAATCTCTGTTATAAACTAATGATATTAATACTAGAAATACAAATATTTTGTCAGCAATAGGATCTAGAAATGCCCCAAATGTAGATTCCTTTGATTGTTTTCTTGCGAATGCTCCATCCAATGCGTCACTTAACGAGCCTAAAATAAAAAGGATCGTACATATAATTATCATTGTGCTAGATGTAAAAAAAACTAAAAACGACACTCCTATGGCAAAAAAAAGTCTTGAAATTGTTATAAAAGTAGGTAAATTCTTCATTTCTTATTAATCGTATTCATTATTATCAAAAATTAGATTTCGATGAGTAAGTATATATTAACTTATTATTAACAATAAATTTTAAATAATTGGCTTCAAAATCAAGTTTTGTAGTTATAAATGAAATATTATTATTTTCAATGATAAATTAATAATATGAATGATGATATTGAAAATCTTATAAAGCAAATTCACTCAGGCGTTGGGGTAAAAGGTTCTTTAGTGATAACAGGATGCGGAATAAACGCGTTGTCTTGGTTATTCAGTGTTCCAGGTACTTCGAATACAATTCTTACCTCATATGTGCCATATTCTAAAAACTCTTTGAAAGAATTTTTGGGTAAGGACTTAACTCATCATGTTAGTGAAGAAGAAGCTATTAATATGGCTGAGAAAGCTTATGAAAAAAACGAAATATTTTTAGACAAATCAGAAACAAATACTCAACTGTTCGGTTTAGGTTGTACAGGTGCTATAAGTACTAATAGAGAGCGAAAAGGAGAAGATAGAGCTCATATCGCTATAAAGACATATAGCTCATTAAGTTCTTTTTCTATATATTTTGATAAAAAAAATCGCGATAGGCTATCTGAAGATATAATTATCAGTAAACAAATAATTAATTGCATAGCAAATATTCATGGAATATCAGATACTATCCCTTTGAATTTATTAGAAAATGAAAAACTTCACGGATCATATTAAATCATTAAGTCATGACAAAATAGATTATTTTTTGACTAATTCAAAACTTGATGTTTTGCATGAAAAAATAGAAAACTCATCAATACTTTCAGGTTCATTTAATCCTCTGCATCATGGTCATACTAAGTTGTTGGATTATTGTTCTAATAAATTTGATAGAAATAAATTTTACGAAATATCAATTTCAAATGTTGATAAGCCAAATATTAATATAGATGACTTAATAAGTAGATTAGAAAAATTTCAAAAGTATGAAAAAATCTTAATAACGAAAAGTAGTAAATTTGTCGAAAAAGCAAATCTTTTTCCAAATTCTCATTTTGTGATTGGATATGACACAGCTATCAGAGTATTGGATGAATCTTACCTTGCTCCAGATGATTCTTTAGATGATTTATTCGAGATTATAGAAAATAAATCTTGTAAATTTATTGTTGCTGGTAGAGCCAATATAAACACTAAAAAGTTTAATAACCTAAGTATTAATGACGTGATTTATAAATATAGATCTTTTTTTCATATCATTCAAGAGAAAGATTTTAGAGAAGATATATCTTCTACAGAGAAAAGACGACAAGATAATTGACATAAAATTCTTGTATAGCTAAGATATCATTCCCATGTATTTTAGTCAGTCAATATATTTCTTAAACACTTTTGTTTCGGCGGGTTTCCCATCCCCTGCTGGAGATTTATTTGCGTCACAACTAAGCCTTCAAGATTATCTTATAAAAAATCCTAATACTACTATTTGTATACGTGTTTCTGGAGACTCAATGAAAAGAATAGGGATTTTTTCAGGAGATATTCTTATTGTTGATAAGTCTATAACTCCAAGGAATAATCATATTATTTTATGTACATTAGACGGAGAATTTCTGGTAAAAAAAATCTCAAGAAATAATAATTCAATTAAATTAATATCTGAAAACAAACATTATCCAAGTATAAGTATTACTGAGTATGATGATTTTAAAATTTTGGGAGTAGTAACGGCATCCGTAAAAAAATTCTTATGATATTTTTAGTAGATTGTAATAATTTTTATGTATCATGCGAGAGATTATTTAGGCCAGATCTAACTAATCTTCCTGTTGTCGTTCTATCTAATAACGATGGTTGTATTATTTCTAGAAGTAATGAAGCGAAACAACTAGGTATAAAGATGGGTGAGCCTTTGTTTAAGGCAAAAAAAATAATAGAACAAAATAATATTAATGTTTTTTCTTCTAATTTTGAGCTTTATGGAGAAATTTCTAACAGAATAATGAAGGAATTAAAATTTTTTTCAGATTCACTAGAAATTTACTCTATAGATGAGGCTTTTTTAGATATTAATTTTGAGAATAATAACTTGATTTCTCAAAATATAGTTAAGAGAATAAATCAAGCGGTAGGTATACCTGTATCTATTGGTGTAGGCTCTACTAAAACATTGTCTAAAGTTGCAGGTTCGATAGCAAAAAAATTATCTAGAGGTTATTTTGTCCTTGATAATTCTTTAATTATTCAAAATGTTTTGTCTGAAACACCTGTAGAAAATATTTGGGGATTGGGGCGTAGATATTCTGATTTCATGATTAATAATGGAATTAAGACGGCTGATCAATTAATAAAGAGGAATAAAAATTGGATATTGAGTAAATTTAATATTAATGTTTTACGCACTAGAGAAGAACTGAGGGGGGTCTCTTGTTATCCTATTGTTTCTACTCCAACCAATAAAAAAAGTATTAGAGTTTCTCGCTCTTTTAAAAAAGATATAAAAAAATATGAAAATCTTGAAAAATATATAAGTGATTTTGCATTTTTAGCTTCTAAAAAATTAAGAAATGAAAATAAAAGAGTGAAGGAATTAGGTGTATTTATAGCAACAAATAGATTTAATAAATCAAAATCTTCATATTATGCTGGATTTAATAGCTATACTTTCATTATTTCTACTAGTAGTTATATAGAAATAGTTAAGCATTCTATTTTGATTCTAAAAAAAATATTTAAGAAAGGGCTAACTTATAAAAAAGCAGGTGTTACACTAAGTAATTTATCTTTGGAAAATGAATATCAAACTTCTTATCTAATATCAAACAGTACTTATAATGATAATTTAATGAAAAAAATAGATTATATAAATGATAGATTTGGGATGAATAAAGTTTGCTTGTCCTCTCAAAATATTGATCATAAATTGATAAATAGTAAGAAAAAATTATCACCAAAATACATGAATTCTTGGAAGAATATTCCTAATATAAAAATTTAGTTACTTTCTTTGAAAATTGCGAAAGATGATGTGTAACCATGTAGATAAGTTCTATCACCAATTGGACTTATCTCACCATTAGAAAAGAACCCTGTTACTGGAGATTTATCATCGATAATATTTTTATAAAGATTTATATCGTGATGTGACTCACCTAATAAATATTTTCCTCTACCTACACTTGAGAACATAAGAGTAGATTTTATTATTTCACCATTTTTATTTTCATATTCTGACAACATCTTTTTTAGTTCTTCTTGAGCTGCGCCTGAGTCACGTAGATGAAATTGAACTATCTGACCTTCTGTAATAGATTCTCCGATCGTTATAGACCCTGTTTCTTTATCAATTGAAGAAATATTTCTAATCATGTAGGTGATTTCTTCATCTATATCGCCTAATCTATCCATGAGTATACCTATCTGAAGGGCATTATTCATAACATATTTCTCATCTTCTGGAAGATCATCGTATAATTTTTTTATTGCAACAATTGGCAAATCATCATCTAACTCATTTATAACGTTGTTATTTGCTCTAGTAACAATCATTGGTTCTCCAATGGGTCTACAACTTTGAGCAACTAAAATATCAAGTTCGAAATCTCCTGAAATTATTAATCCGGCACATCCATTAAAATATGTTTCATTATCTAAAAATAGACCATTTTGACCAGGCTTGCTTCCACCTGAAGCTAATGCTCCAATGATCTTAGTATTTGGATAAGCAAAATCTAATCCATCTAAAACATATTCTGTACGAATAGAAAAAGGGTCTGGAAATAATACTATAGCTTTAGAGTTATCAGCATTTTCATCTATGATTTCATGCCATGCTTCTGGTGATTGATCTGGATTTGGAAGCTCATTTTGAGTGAAGTGAAAAGGTGTAAAATTTACATTAGGCAAAATTCCAGCAGTTAGTGATATGCCGGGTAAATACTCAAATTCTTTACCTGCACCGATTACACCTGATGCTGAACAGCCTATAATAGTTTTGAATGGTATTTTTGACTTAATTTTTTCAGTAATTTGTTCATATTCTGATGAATGATGGGATGATATAAAAACAAATCCTAAATCAGGAGTTTTCCCCTCTAATTTCTTCAATATTTCTTTTGTGACATCTTCCAACGCAAGTTCTAATGAAGGAGAGTTAGAAACAGCTGAACACCAATGCATAAAATTACCTTTCGTAATGTGATTAGAATGTATTTTTAGTAACAAAATACTTATAGATCAAACATATATAAATATTACATTATTGATAAATTCAAAGCCTTTGTAATTTAATACGAAGTTTTGTGACTAAATCTATTATTATTATTAGGATGATAGTAAAAAATATTGGTGAAAAAATTTATATATTTGATCAGCTTACCTCTACAATGGATAAAGCTAAAGAAATGGTAGCAAATGGTATTGATGATGGTACTGTAATAATGGCTAAAAAACAGACCAATGGCAGAGGTAGTAATAATAGGGAATGGATTTCAGACGGAAATGATGCTTTATTCTCAATTGTTTTAGATCTTTCTACTTCTAAAATAAGCCTTATTCCAATAATTACAGCATATTCTATTCTATTGACACTTGAGGCCCATATGAATAAAAAAATAAATATAAAATGGCCTAATGATGTGCTGGTAGATGAAAAAAAAATTTCTGGAGTATTAATCGAAAATTTTATTCAAGGTGGAGTTAGTAAAACTATTTTAGGTGTAGGTATAAATATCAATTCTTCTCATTCAGGTTCACAAAATTTTATATATCCTTCTACAAGTCTTATGGAAATTTTAAATAAAAAGATTGATGTTTTGCTTATTGTTGACCAGTTCTTGAATAATTTTAATCTTTTATACAAAAATTTATTTTTAGATAAAATAAATTTAGAAAAAATTTCTGAAAAACTTTATGGCACTGGTAAGATAATAGATTTTAGAACTAATTATTCAACTGATGAAAATATGTCAGAAAATAACAAATATAAAATATTAGGACTTAATAGTGATGGAACTCTGAGAGTTTCTAACTCAAAAAAAGAGATATTAAGCTTGAGTTACTCAGAAATCTCAAGTTAGAGAGACTTCAATATTGAGCCTAATGCTTCAAGTAGAAAAATGGCTGCAATAGGTGATAAGTCAAACCCTCCTGCTTGAGGTAGAACTTTTCTTAATCTTCCTAGCAACGGTTCGGTAATAATAATCAGAAATTGAACTATTTGATATTGATTTGCGTTTGGAATCCAGCTTGAAAGCACTCTAAAAAGTATAATTATGGAGTATAGGTTTATTATGCTAAAGATCAGGTTTGTCAATTACTTATTACTTTCATCAGATAATTCATTTCCTCTTTGTACAGCCTTGGATATAGTTTGAGTGATTATGTTATCAATATTTATTTCTTCCAAATAATTTAATCCTGCTTCAGTTGTTCCTCCGGGTGAAGTTACAGCAACTCTCAATTCTTCTGGACTTGAATCATTAGAATTAAGCAGCTCAGCACTACCAATAAAAGTTTCTATTGCTAATTTTCTACTAATTTCTTTTTCAAGGCCTGAACTTTCTCCTGCAATAATAAATGATTCTAATATTCTGTAAAAAAATCCTGGCCCACTACCAGATAAAGCTGTAGATAAATTTATTATATCTTCTTTATCTACGTAAATTGATTTTCCGAAAGAATTCAAAGATTTTTCAATAGCCATCTTTTCTGATCGAGTTATATTTTCTGTAGTATTCCATACACTTATTCCTTTAGAAATTTGGGCTGGTGTATTAGGCATAATTCTAACTACTTTCGAATGATTAGTCTCATTGATTATTTGTTTTTTAGTTATCCCAGCCATAATCGAAATAATAACTTGGTCAGGATTCAAGTATTTACTCAAGTCATTTGAAACTTTGCTAAATAGTTGAGGCTTAGTACAAATCCAAATATATTTAGAATTTGATATATCTTTAGAAATTTTACTATACGTTATTACGGATGAATTTTCTATTCTACTTGTTTTACTTTCGTCAGGATCAATTATAGATATTTTATTAAAACAATTATTCTTAAAGACTGAGTCAAATATGGCTGCGCCCATATTGCCAAAACCTATAAAAGTTGCACTTTCATTTTCAATCATAATTTTGAATTTTTAGAGAGATTTTGAGCTAATTTAATTGCTTCGATCATACTTGTTGGGTCAGCAATATTTTTCCCTGCGATATCAAAAGCTGTACCGTGATCAACTGAAGTCCTAATAAATGGCACTCCTAGATTAACTGAAATTGATTCTTCAAAACCATAGACCTTTATAGGGATATGGCCTTGGTCATGATACATAACTACTACTACATCATGCTTATCATTAATTGCATCATAGAATATTGAATCTGCTGGATGAGGTCCAGTTACATTGATTCCAATTTCCTTACATGCATTTACAGCAGGTAATATTTCTTTTTCTTCTGTGTCTCCAATTAATCCTCCATCTGAAGCATGAGGATTAAGTGCAGCTACACCAATTCTAGGTTTGTTAAACCCCCACATTGTAAAATGATCATGAGTTAATTTAATTGCTCTTTCAACATTTGCTTTAGTTACATATTTACAAGCCTCTGCTAGAGAAAGATGAGTTGATAAATGCATACATCTTAATTTCCCTGAAACAAGCATCGTTGCAACGTAATTCTCTTTTGATTTCCTTTTGAATATTTCTTGGTGTCCAATATCTTTGAATCCAGCTAACTGCCAACTCTCCTTATTAATTGGTGCAGTGCATATTGCATCCACTTCTTTTGATAGTGCCAGGTCTGTAGCTAACTCAACCCATTCATGTGAAGCAGTCCCTGCTTCTACTGAATTTTTCCCTTCTTGGAAATTTGTTTTTGAATACTTTTTATTGTCTAAAACTTTAATTGTTTGGTTTTGATTATTTTCAAAATTATTGATATTTTCGATTATCTCAAAATCAATATCAATATTTAAATTATCTGCAGTTTTTTCTAATGTCTTAGTATCCCCAATGATAATAGGCAAACTACTTTTGTCAGAAAATAACTTGCCTATAGATTTTATTATCACTTCAGGCCCTATTCCTGATGGATCCCCTAATGTAATTGCAATTTTGTTAGTATTCATAAATTAGCACTTAGAATATCCACAGCTATAACATTTTTGACAGCCTTCTTCAAATGCAAGACTTCCAACTTCACAATCAGGACAACTTGGAAGTGCAACATTGTTTGCAGGAACTTTTACTGTAACTTTTTCTTTTGCTTCAACGCCTAATATTGATGATTGAATATTTTGTGAATCATCAGTAGTTTTTTCTTCTACGCTAAAAATAGATTTTTGGGTCCCTTCACTAAATAAAGTTTTCGTTTCGTCAGAAATTACTTTATCAAGAACAGTTGCTAAAGCATCAGGAACTGATCTTACTAACGTCCCTTCATCCCATGCAGGTATATCGGTTATACCTCTTAGTTGACTAATGACTTCTTTAGGATCAAGTCCAGATCTAAGGCATAGAGAAGCAACTCTAGAAACAGCCTCTGCCATAGCAGCATCATTTCCACCTGCTTTTCCATGTGTTGTAAAAATTTCAAAAGGTTTATTTCCTGCCATATTCACAGTTACATAAAGATTACCTCTTCCTGTTCTAACTCTTGAAGTTATTCCCAAAAGTTCCTGAGGTCTATCCATAGGTGTTATGTATCCATTAACAGAATTTTGTGGAAGAAAATCTTCGACTCCTTCAAGCATATTCTCAGATTTATTCAAATCTTCTCTAGTCTTATCATTTGAAGCGTCATGGCCTGATGTCAATACTTCTACTTCTCTTGATCCTGATCTGTATACTGTTATTCCTTTGCATTTTGTTTCCCAAGCAAGCATGTATGCATTTTCTACATCTTCTAATGTTGCTTCATTTGGGAAATTTATTGTTTTAGATATGCCTGCATCTGTGCTTTCTTGAAAAGCACTTTGCATGAGTACATGATAGGTTGGAGAAATGTCTGCGGCTGTATGAAATAACTCCTTGATTGAATTTGGAACATCTTCTCTATCAAGTAAAGAACCTCCGTCTGACAAATATTCCATTAATTCATCAGAGTAAATATTTTTTAGTCTACACATATTTTCAAAATTTTTATCTACATAAAATAGAGTTTCCCCCTCTAGGATATTATGTTTCCTGTAAGCCAGAGAAAATATCGGTTCTATTCCTGAAGAAGCTCCAGCTATCATTGATATTGTTCCAGTTGGCGCTACTGTTAGCCTACAAGCATTTCTGTATGGATCCTCACCATCTTTTTCCATCTTAGATCCTTTCCATTGCGGGAAAGGCCCTCTTTCAATAGCCAAATCTCTTGATTCGTTGTCAGATTGTTCTTTAAAGAATGCCATCAGTTCTTTTGCAATTTTTACCCCTTCTTCAGAATCATATGGCACTCCTAGTTTGACTAATAAATCAGCAAACCCCATGATTCCTAATCCTAGTTTTCTTGTCCCCATATTCATTTCTTCTATTTCAGGGATAGCATACTTGTTTGCATCAATAACATTATCTAAAAACCTTGTTGTTAATCTGATAATTTTTTCAAGCCTGTTCCAATCAATTTTTTGATTTTCTCCAGACTCTATGACAAATTTTCCTACATCAATTGATCCCAAGTTACAAGACTCATTAGGTAGAAGAGGTTGTTCGCCACATGGATTTGTTGCTGTAATTCTACCTACATGTCTTACAGGACTATTGCGGTTTACTTCATCTAAAAAGACCATGCCTGGTTCTCCGTTTGACCATGCTCCATGGACTATTTTGTCGAAGACTTCTCTAGCGTCTAATCTGCCTGCCTCAACCATTTCACTTTCGGGGTCTGCAGGATTAGCCTTTATTAATAATGGATAATCTGTACCATCTTTAACTGCTTGCATAAATTGATCTGAAGCTCCAACTGAAATATTGAAATTATGAATTTGTCCTTCAACTTTTTTACACTCTATGAAATCTAGGATATTTGGATGGTGTACATCCATAACTGCCATGTTTGCTCCGTCTCTTTTTCCGCCTTGAGTGACCAGCGTAGATACAGATGATAAATGCTTAAGAACCGCGATTGGTCCGCATGCCTTTCCATGAGTTGTGGCTATAGGAGTTCCAGTTGGTCTGATCTCAGATAGTGAAAAGCCTGTTCCTCCACCAAATTTTTGAACCATAGCCGCATCATGAGCCGCTTTCATTATTCCTTCCATTGAATCAGTTAATGGAAGTACAAAGCAAGCTGATAATGTCCCTGCCCCTGTACCTGCATTCATCAATGTTGGAGAATTTGGCAAGAATTCTAGGCTTGCCATTGATTGATAAAATAAATTTTCTATTTTTTTAACTTGACTATCGCTTAAGCCATAATCTTTTTCAGGTTTTGATAATGCTTTAGAAACTCTGATAAACATTTGGTTAGGAGTTTCTACAATTTCATCATTCTCATCTTTTAGCAAATATCTTTTTTCAAGAACTACATTTGCATTATCACTAATTGGGGCAGGCTCAAATTCTTCATTTATTTCGCCGTACCTATTAACTTCGAGATTTGATTTATTTGTTTGTACCATCGAGATTTACTCCTTTTCTTTTTTTATATTTTTTTTGGTTGTTGGAAACATTTCTAGCTGATCTTTAGCATTAAGAATGTTTTCAGTTTTCAATTTATCTATTTCGTCAACAAAGCTATCTTCATTTTGAAAATCTCTGTAAACGCTCGAAAATCTTATGTAGCTTACTTTGTCTAGTTTTATCAATTCATTCAAAACCATTTGTCCAATTAAGTTTGATTTAATTTCCGAACCATGGTTTTGTAGGAGTGATGTCTCTATATCAATAGCTATTTTTTCAATTTTTTCTATTGAGATAGGCCTTTTCTTACAAGCTGTCTTTATACTTTTAGTGAGTTTTTCTACAGAAAAAGTTTCTTTTTCATCATTTCTTTTTATGACATTTAAAAGTTGAGTATGAATTTTTTCATAAGTTGTAAACCTTAGTGAACACATCAAGCATTCGCGTCTTCTTCTAATTCCATCTTGAATATATCTGGAGTCAACAACTTTAGATTCTGGTTTATCGCAGTAAGGACAATTCATATTTCGAAATTCAAATTAAATTATAGCTTTATAAAAATAGATTAATTAAACTATCTACTATTTGTAGTGGCTTTGTCAAGCTTAATGTACTACATATTGTGCAGGGGCAATTTGATAATTAAATTTGAATACGATATGAATAGAAAAAATAGTTTATTTAGCTCTGTTTATTTTCTTAAGAATGGAGGAATGTCTAAATCGTTTGAGTTATTCGACTGATTAGATTTATTACTTTGCTGGTTCGTTTCTTGTGAGCTAGAAGACCTTTGTGGTCTTGATTGCTGGGTAGGTTGGTTAAGTGAAGGAAAGCCTGTTCCTATGAGAGTTATTCTCATTTCATTATTTAGCCTTTCATCAGTTACTGTACCAAAAATTATATTTGCATCTGGATCCACAACTGATGAGATTGTTTGAGATGCTTGTTCAATCTCATTAATTGATAAGTCCGATCCACCAGTTATATTAAAGAGAACTCCTTTAGCTCCATCAATTGTTTGCTCAAGCAGTGGTGACGAAAGGGCCATCTCTGCTGCTTCAATTGCTTTATCTTCTCCTTTTCCTGTTCCTATTGCCATCCAAGCGGGACCTGCATTTTTCATAATCGTAGTTACGTCAGCAAAGTCTAGATTTATTTCTCCTGGTGTTAATATTAGTTCTGCAATTGATTGAACACCTTGCCTCAAGACATCATCAGCTCTTCTAAACGCCATATCCATGGATATATTAGTATCTGAAGCTAAAAGTAACCGATCATTTGGAACAACAATTAGTGTGTCACATTGTTCTTCCAATCTGGAAACACCTTCTTCTGCTTGTTTGATTCTTTGAGCGCCCTCGAAAGAAAAGGGTTTCGTAACAACTCCTACTGTTAGAGCGCCAGCATCCTTAGCAACACTAGCTACTACAGGAGCTCCCCCTGTTCCAGTACCTCCACCCATTCCAGCTGCTATGAAAACCATATCTTGATTTTGGACTAAGTCTAAAATATGTTCTCTATCTTCTTCGTGGCATAATCTCCCTTTTTCAGGATTTCCGCCAACACCCATTCCTCTAGCTAGTCTGTCTCCAACTCTGAGTTTAGCGGGTACATCTGAATTAGATAGTGCTTGAGCATCAGTATTAATAGTTGCGTATTCAATATGAGATATTTTATTTTTATACATTCTATTGACCGCATTTGAACCACCACCACCAACTCCAATTACGGCGACTTTAGCTTGTCCTATATTTTGATCGCTCTGTTGTACCAAAACTACTTTCCTTTGAAGATTGTTTTTATTTTTTCTATAACTATTTTAACACTATTTTGAATATATGAACTAATTTTCATTATTTTCTCAGTATCAATGCCTTTTACATTACTAGAAATTTTTGATGATTCAACTTTGTTTGATAGAGAATATTCAGTATCGTTATCTAATTTATGAGCATAATTTGCAATTGAAAGTACATTCATTGCTTCAATTGGTATGTTTTCTCCAAGAAATTTTATATTTTTGGTATCTACTAATCTAGTTTTAGATTGAAAAATATATCTAGCTAAAGGAACCATACCATCAAGTTTACTGCCTCCTCCGCAAAGAATTATTCTTTCAGGTAGATTTTCTTGTCCGAGAGATTCGATCATCTCTTGTCTAATTAAGTTGAAAATTTCTATAGCCCTTTCCTTTAGGACTTGTGAAATTTGACGTTTTGTTATCTCAAATGTTCTTGTAGAATCTTCTTGTTTTATGATAACTTTTTCTGCTATTCTTTCATTTTCAGGAGTACAACTAGTTTCAAATTTTAATTGGTTAGCAAAATCTTTATTTGTTGAAAATGCTATAGACAAATCAGATGTAAATTGGTTCCCTCCAACAGGTAAAGAGCCTGTCAATAATGGTTTCCCTTTTTTAAGGTAACAGTAGTCAGTACTTGCGGCTCCAATGTCTATTATTAATGATCCTATTTCTTTTTCATCAGAATTTAATAAGTTTTGTGATGCGGCTAATATCTCAGAAATAATAAGATTTGTAGATAAACCTGAATTTGAAAGAATATTACTAACTAAGGAAATATCTTCTTTTTCAACATTAACATATAAATTCTTCACAGAAAGTTTTTTTGTATGCATTCCAAGTGGATGCCTAATCCCTATCATTCCATCTAGGCTGTATTCTAATGGGATAATATGAGCTGTCTCTTTAGTTATAAATGAGTTTATTTTAGGATTATTTTTGGATAACAAGTTTAGCTGATCTTGTGTGATAATTTGGCTTGAATCTAAATTGTCTATAGAAGATTCAATTATTGTTGAAGTTACAGAAGATCCACCAAATGCCACGTTGCATTGATAAATATCGTTATCAACATTTCTAAAATCTCTAATTAAATTTTTAATCTGATTTTCAACAATTTCTGATGTATCAGATGTGATTTTTTCTCTAATTGGTTCAGCGTAATTTTTTTCAGCATAAAAAAGAATATCTACTGAATTGTATGCTTTTTCAGTCAGAATTAACTTACAGGAGTTTGATCCTATGTCTAAAGATAATATTTTACTCATATTAGATTCTTTCAACTACTCTTAATTTTGCACTACGGCTTCTTCTATTCAATTCAATCTCATTTGATGAAGGCACAAGTGGTTTTTTGGTTATAATCTTGATTTTAGGTTTATGTTCACAATCACATTTTGGTTCATTAGGAGGGCAAATACAATATTTTGATTCTTTTCTAAAAAAGTTTTTAACAATTCTATCTTCAAGGGAATGATATGAAATAACTGCAATTCTTCCTCCTTTTTCGACTATTTCTAATGATTGCTCTAAAGCATATGATAAAGAATTAAGTTCTTCGTTTACAAATATTCTAAGAGCTTGAAAAGTTTTGGTTGAAGGATTTATTTTATAGTTTGTTTGCCGTAGATTCATTTTTATCAAATCAGATAATTGATCTGCATCTTTTATTGGGCGATTATTTACAATTATTTTTGCAATTTTCCTTGATCTTCTTTCTTCACCAAAATTGTACAAAATATCAGCAATGTCTGACTCTGAAAAAGTATTTATCACTTCTTCAGCAGTTAATGTTTGGTTTATAGAAAATCTCATATCTAGAGGTGCTTTTCTTCTGAATGAAAAACCTCTAGATTCTTTATCAAGTTGTAAAGATGATACGCCCAAATCGAAAAGAATACCGTCACAAGGAATAAATTGTGACTTCATGGCAATTTTTCTTAATTCTCTAAAATTATTGTTAGAAAAATAAAATCTGTCACCATAAGTTTCTAACCTATTTTTAGAAACTTCAACTGCTTCATGATCAGCATCAATACCTAACACCTCTCCTCTTGGACCACTTGCTTCTAAGATGCTTTTTGTGTGCCCACCTTCACCAAGGGTACAGTCAATGTATCTTCCTCCAGAAGTAACTTTCAATAAGCTTAATATTTCTGGAACCATTACAGGAGTATGTTGTATTTCTAAGTCACTCAAAATCAAATTTTTGCCTTTAATCGTCAATTATTTTTAGTTTTTTAAACATAAATAATGTATTATTTTCGCTTTTTGAACAAAAAAATTCAATCAGGAGTAAATACGGATTTAATTCATTTATAATTAAGTTATGAAAAAATTCGTATCTATAACAATTTCTGACTCAAGATCTGAAAATAATGAAATTCCTGACTTGAGTGGAGAAACTTTGATCAAAATTCTTACACAATTGAACTTAGATTTATTTGAGAAGATTATAGTTGCTGACGAAAAAGAAGAAATACATAACGCGATCGAAAAATTTACAACTGTTGATGAAGTTGATCTTATAGTAACTACTGGAGGGACAGGAATATCTGATAGAGATATCACACCTGAAGTTACAAAAAAATTTATAGAAAAAGATATCCCAGGAATACCTGAGCTAATCAGGGCATCAAGTTTTGAAAAAATTAATACCTCTGTGCTCTACAGGGGCTACTGCGGATTAGTTAAAAATAAAATCATCTTAAATTTACCAGGAAGTCCTGGAGGAGTTAAGGATGGATTAGCTCTATTTAAGAAAATCCTTCCACATATGTTTGAAATATTAGATGGTAAGCAGGGGCATTGATAAATGAAGACTATAGATGTAGTGAGTTTGTTTCCTGAAATTATACTAAATTATTTGGATTCTGATCCATTTAAAAAAAATTATCCTACTGATATAAGTATTTCTACACACCAACTTAGAGATTTTGCTGAAAGTAAACATAAAAAAGTTGATGATACTCAGTATGGGCCAGAACCTGGAATGGTTTTGATGCCTGGACCTTTGTCTAATGCTGTAGAATTTATCAATCAAAAAAGAAAGCAAAAGCCATTTACTATATTGCTTTCACCGCAGGGTAGTGTACTTACACACTCTTTATTAGAATCCCTTCATAGAAAAGATTCCATGATTTTAGTTTGTGGAAGATACGAAGGCGTTGATGAAAGATTTATTGAAGATAATATTGATTTAGAACTTTCTGTTGGTGATTTCGTTCTTTCAGGAGGAGAATTGCCATCTCTATTACTTATAGAAGCTTTATCAAGATTTTCCCCAGGCTTTTTGGGAAATAAAAATTCATTTGAGAATGATTCTTTTAGTAAAAATTTTGTTTCAAAACTTAAGGGGCCGGTATACACAAAGCCGCGTGTCTATAATGGCAAAGAAGTTCCTGAAGTTTTGCTTTCTGGTGATCATAAAAAAATATTTGAATGGAGAGAAAAAATTTCTCTTGAAAGAACAGAAAAAAGAAGAAATGATTTGATAAACCGAACTTAATTACTATATCTTTATAACGCTTAAATGATATTATTAATTACTTCGTATTGTAAAAAAAGAAAATGTATTAAAAATGAACGAAGAAGATAAAAAAGAAGAACCTGCAGCAGAAGAACCAAAAGCAGAAGAACCAAAAGCAGAAGAACCTG
>PAOY01000023.1 GCA_002710135.1 Dehalococcoidia bacterium
TACATTAATCTTAGATCATTCTACTATTTTTTTCTTTAAAAGGGACCTTATTTTTATGCAAATATTTTAATTTAATTGCAATATTCTTTTAAAGGATTTAAATTTTATATATCTTTGAAAGGTAAATTTTGATAACCAAAGACAAATTAATATGGATTTATGAAACTATGTGCAGGATAAGATTTTTTGAAGAATCCATGCTTGAACAAACTTACAAAGGCAATTCTATGGGTGTTACTCATCCTTCCGATGGACAGGAGGCTGTACCTACTGGAATATGTGCTCACTTAACAGAAAAGGATTGGATTGGATCTACTCATAGGGGGCATGGGCATTGCATAGCAAAAGGCCTAGAAACCGATAAAATGATGGCAGAAATAATGGGGAAATATACGGGAAATTGTAAAGGAAAGGGAGGGTCAATGCATATAGCTGACTTCTCTAAAGGAATGCTTGGTGCTAATGCTATTGTTGGAGCTTCAATCCCACTAGCCGTAGGTGCTGCATTAACTGCTAAATTCAAGGGCAAGGAGAAGGATTCTATAGGAGTTGCATTTTTTGGAGATGGAGCATCATCTCAAGGAGTTTTACATGAATCTATGAATTTAGCCTCAATCTGGAAACTACCAGTTATTTTTGCATGTGAAAATAATCAATATGCTGAGGCCACTCCTTCATGGTATGCAGTTTCCGTAGAAGATATAGCAGATAGGGCTGCTTCATATAATATTCCTGGAGTAATTGTTGATGGAATGGATGTTTTTCAGGTTTATGAAGCAGCAGAAGAAGCTGTTTCTCGGGCTAGAAATGGTTTAGGACCAACATTATTAGAATTAAAAACTTATAGATATCATGGTCATTTTCATGCAGACCAACCAGAAAAATACAGAACTGAGGCTGAAGAAGAGATTTGGAAAAATAAAGATTGTATTAAGACCTTCGAAAAAAAAGTTCTTGATCAAAAATTATTATCTCGAAAAGATTTAGATAAATTGAAAAAGAATATAGAGAAAGAAATAGAGAATGCAGTTGAGTTTGGTCTCTCAAGCCCTCTGCCACCAACAGAGACTCTCTATGATGATGTATATGTAAATTACTCAAATGACTTAAAAGGTTTAAGATAAAAATATTAAGAGGAAATTATGACTTTAAATAATTCAAATAAATTAGGTCCAGGGTTTAACGTAAAAGGGACTGAAATTAGATATAGAGATGCATTTAATAATACTTTGAGATCTGAGCTAGAATATGATGAAAATGTTCTAATTATTGGTGAAGATATTTCTGGTGGCTTTGATAAAAAAACCAAAGAACCATTAGATGCCTGGGGAGGCCCTTTTGCAGCTACAAAGGGTCTTGTTCAAGATTTTGGAGTTGAAAGAATAATGGATGCACCAATCTCTGAGGCTGGATTTGTTGGTGCAGCAATTGGAGCAGCGCTAACAGGCCTAAGACCTGTCGTAGACTTGATGTATTTTGATTTTACTACTGTTGCATTTGACCAATTATTATCTAATGCCGCCAAAAGTAGATATATGTTTGGAGGACAAACTAAGGTTCCGCTAACTCTTTTTGCTAGGTCCGGAGGAGGAACTGGTCATGCGGCTCAACACTCCAGTGCATTTTATTCTATCTTGGCGCATATTCCTGGATTAAAAGTTGTTACTCCTTCCGATCCTTACTCTGTAAAGGGATTGCTTTCAGCAGCAATTAGAGATGATGATCCTGTTTTTGTCGTGAATGATAAAAAATTGATTAATATGACAGGATTTGTCCCCGACGAGGATTACCAAATAGAGTTAGGAAAAGGCAGATGTCTTAAGGAGGGTACTGATGTTACTTTAGTTGGTATGAGTTATACTTCGGTTGTATGTATGGAAGCTGCAGAAAAACTAGAAAAAATGGATATAAATGCTGAGGTTATAGATCTTTTATCATTATCTCCATTAGATGAAAAAATTGTTATTGATTCAGTGAAAAAAACAAATAGGATAGTTGTTGTAGATGAAGACAATCCCAGAGCTAGTATTGCAAGTGAAATTGCAGCGGTTGTTTCAGATAAAGCATTTGATTATTTAGATGCTCCAGTAAAAAGAGTTACGGCTCCTCATACACCTGTTCCATATAGCAAAGGGTTAGAAGAAGAATTTATGCCAGATAGCGATGATGTTTTTGAGACTGTAAAAAAACTGCTAGATATCTAGTTTTTTAATCTCATCAATCAACTCAGTTTTTTTATCACAAATAACTGTTTCATCATTTATAGCATAAGAAAGAAGGCTATTGTATGGATAAATTCCGCTTTCGTGACCATCTGACCACAGAGGTTGCAATGCATATTTACCAACTATAAGATAATCTACTACAATTATATCGTCTGGTACTTCAGTTACTTTTAGTAACTTTTTTCCAGTCAATTCTTCCACACAATTTGCACAAGCACATTGTAGTCTTAGATATTTATATGGATATAGGCATGATATATCCTTAGGCCAAATAATTTCTAAGCCATCACTTAATCTATTTACAGCTTTTGGTTCCATAAAATAATATATTTCTAATATGATTTTCTAACACTTGCAATAATGTTAACGAAATTCTAAAAATAAATAATATAAAAAATAATACATAATAGGTGAAAAAATGAGTGATGTAATAAAAGTTGGAATTGTTGGTGCTGGTGGGAATACTGTCTTAAAGCATATTCCTCTACTTCAAAAAATTGAAGGAGTTGAAATCGTTTCTGTAGCAAATAGAACAATTAAGTCCTCTAGCGCAGTTGCTTCTCAATTTGAAATTAAGAATTACTATGATAGTTGGCATGAAGTAGTTTATGATAACGGGATCGACGCTGTTGTAATTGGTACTTGGCCATATATGCATAAGAAACTTACTGTTGAAGCATTGGAGTCAGGGAAGCATGTGTTATGTGAAGCTAGAATGTGTATGAATGCTCAAGAAGCTATGGAAATGTATGACTGTGCTCAATCATATTCTAATTTAGTAGCTCAAATAGTGCCTGCCCCCCATACATTACCTATAGATAAAACAATAAAAAGACTAATTTCCTCAGGATATATTGGGAATTTGGTAAATCTTAGAGGCATGGTTACAGCGGGAAATGATTTTCCTAAAGAAAACCAAGAATTTCATTGGAGAAATAATCGTGATTTATCAGGTAATAATATTATGCAGATGGGGATTTGGTACGAAGCTATTATGAGGTGGTTAGGCCCAGCAAAATCTATTACAGCAAATGCTCAGACTATAATGAATACTAGAGTAGATTATGATGGTAATTATGCATACACTGATATCCCAGATCATCTTGACGTTCTTTGTGAAATGGTTAGTGGAGGTACTGCTAATTTGCAATTTACTATGGTTTCAGGAATGGCTCCAGAATCAGAAATGTGGATTCATGGTACAAAAGGAACTTTAGTTATTAAGACTGAAACAACCAATGATCCAGGCGCACCTGGATTAAAATTATATGGAGCTGAACAGGGGCAGAACCAATTAGAAGAAATAGATATCCCTGAAGAAGAAAAAGGATCTTGGAGAGTTGAAGAAGAATTTATAAATGCAATACGTGGTGAGGAAATTATTACTCATACCAATTTTACGGATGGGGTTAAGTATATGAAGTTTACCGATGCTATTTTTGATTCTTATTCAACTGGTCAAAAGATTTACTTGGATTAGTATGAATAAGATTGACTTGAATGCTGATATTGGAGAATCCTTTGGTTCATATAAACTCGGCTATGATGAAGAAATAATTAAGTATATTTCATCTTCTAATATTGCTACAGGATTTCATGCAGGAGATCATAATTGGATAAAAAGGACAGTTGATTTATCTCAAAAATATAATGTTGCAATAGGAGCTCATCCTTCTTATCCTGACCTTGCTGGATTTGGAAGAAGAGATATGGATTTACCACCTGATGAAATTGAAAATTTGATTAAGTATCAAGTTGGAGCGTTAATTGGCTTTGTTGGATTAGAAAACATTGCACATGTAAAGCCACATGGGGCTTTGTACAATAAAGCAGTCAAGGATGAAAAAACTGCAAAAGCTATTATCAATGCAATAAAGTCTATTAGTAATGATCTAATACATGTTGTTTTGGCAGGATCTATGTGGGAAAAATTAGCCACAGATTTAGGAGCTAAAATTTCTAGAGAAACTTATGCAGATAGAGAGTTGATGGAAGATGGGTCTTTATGCCCAAGATCTGTTGATGGTTCTGTTATTGAAGATTCACAAAAAATTTCAGATCGAACTATTAAAATGATCAAAAAAAATGAAGTAATTACTTTTAATGGTGAGAAAATTAAGGTTGATTTTGATTCAATTTGTTTGCATGGAGATACTAAGGGTGCATTAGATATTGCTAAAAGCTTGAATAAATCATTTGCAGAAAATAATGTAATTGTTACTTCTATGTCTAATATTATTTTATGATAGAAAAATTTAGGATAAGTTTTCATGGTGATTGCTCTCTTGTGATCAACTTTTCTGAAAATATTGAAATAGAAACTAATAGAATATTATATAAAATATTAAACTCATTTGAATCTGATCTTAAATCTAGTGAATTTATAGAAGATATTTACCCAACTTTTAATAGCATAATCATTGATTATAATAATTTGCTAATTGACTTTGAAAAATTGAAAGCTTTTGTAGAAAAAACATTATTGGAATTAATGTATGATTTGCAACTTCATTCAGATAGTGAGGAAGTTATAGAGATTCCAGTTAATTATGGTGGATTTTACGGTCCAGATCTTAGTATGATGTCTGATAAACTAAAAATTTCTGAAAAACAAATTGTAAAAATTCATACTTCTCGTACATACAGAATTTATATGATTGGTTTTATGCCTGGATTTCCTTACTTAGGTGGATTAGATGAAAAAATTTCTTTTCCAAGACTTTCTACTCCTAGAATTTCAGTCCCTGCAGGATCAGTAGGAATTGCAGGAATTCAAACTGGTGTATATCCGTTTGAGTCTCCTGGTGGATGGAATATTATCGGTAAAACTGAAACAAAACTATTTGATACAGAAGCAAATCCTCCAGCACTACTAAAAGGGGGAGTAAACTTAAGATTTTTAGAGATATGATAAAAATTATAAATTCAGGAATATTATCAAGTTTTCAAGACAAAGGTAGATTTGGCCAGAAAAAAATAGGAGTTTCTAAATCTGGTGCATTAGATCTTTTTTCATTCCAATTAGCAAATAGACTTTCTGGAAATGATATCAACGAACCATGTATAGAAACCCTTGGTGGGTTTTCATGCGAATTTTATACTGATTTAGTTCTTTCAATTACAGGACCTTCTGACTCTTTTACTATTAACAATAATTATATTTATAAAACTAATTCTTCATTTAATGTAATGTCAGGTGATAAATTAGAGATCCCATTTCCCCAAAATGGAAATATTTTTTATTTATCAGTTTCAGGTGGATTCAATATTGATAAAATTTTAGGTTCTTACTCATATCATCAACCTTCGAGTATCACAAATAATTTGAGGATTTCTTCAGGAGATGAAATCCATGTAAAAACATCAAATAATAAAAATATATTTCTATCAGAAAATTCTTTTTTTAAAAAATGGATACTCAATGATGAAAATATAAATATTATTTATGATGATAAATTCAAATCTCAAAACTTAAGAAAAATGTTTGAAAATAAAGAATTTACTGTTTCAGATCAATTCAGTAGGCAAGGCATTAGATTGATTGGAGATCCCATTGATGAATTCAAAGAACAAAATGAAATTTCTTCAGAAGTTTCTGCTGGCACTGTACAAATCCCTCCTGATGGTCAACCGATAATTTTATTGAATGATTCTCAAACAACTGGAGGATATAAAAAAATAGGCGTAATCCCAAGTTTCGAATTATCAAAAATTTCTCAAAAACCTATTTTATCTAAAATAAAATTTTCTGAGATTTCATTAAGTAATTCTATAAAGAATTATCGGGAAATGATGTCAGAATTTGATAATATCAAAATTTATAATTACACAAATAGAATACTAAAAATAAATGATAGATTAATTTCTGTTCAAATTTTAGAAAATAATAGTATAATGGCGATATCTAGTAATAAGCAATTTGACATAATTGAGGAAAGTTTTGAATGATTCAGTTTCGGATGGATTGAGTTTATTTTGGATAGGAACTAGTGTAGTTTTTTTAGTTTTAATAATACTTTTAATATCTATAAATATACTAACTTTTTTAGAGAAAAAAATTTTTCAAAAAGAATCAAAAAAAGTTATAGTAACTAATCAAGAAAATGGTGATAGTTTATTAGAAATTGCTGCTGCTATTGCTGTCTCATTTTATAAAAAAAGTAAAAATTCAACAAATGAAATTGCAGCTGCTGTTGCTGTTTCTTTGTTTGAAAATAATAAAAGTAAAGCAAGTAAAAGTACTGAAAATACACTTCAATCATCATGGATAACAATAAATAGATCAAGAATGATGCAAAAAAAGTTTAGAAGGATTTAAATTGATGAAATATAAATTAAATATTAATGGCCAACAATTTGATGTCGAAATTTTATCTGAAAATTATAATTCTTATGAAGTAAGTGTCAATGGTGAAATATTAATGGTAAGCAAAGATATTAGTACAAGATCAAGTATCCCAGAGCCTAAAATACCTCAGGCGAAACAGAGTTTGCCTCCACAAGCTCCTTCAAATGCTATTAAAAATAATAATCAACCCAAATCTGAATCTTTAGATGCAAAGGTAGATGGTAATTCGATTAAGGCTCTAATGCCAGGGAAGGTCTTAAAAGTTTTAGTTTCTGAGAATGAAGAAGTAGAATCGGGTACTCCATTGTTGGTTATTGAATCTATGAAAATGGAAAATATTATATCTTCCAATAAATCCGGTAAAGTGGGCACTATCTATGTGAAAGTAGATGATAATGTTCAATATGATCAACCATTAGTTGAAATAAATTAAGTCTGAGAATATTTTTATGATCGATTACATAGAGCCACTAATTGAAGGTATAAACGACTTACTATCTAATCCTAAGATGATAATAATGTGGCTTATTTCATTCTTTTTATATTATGTTGGAATTTATAAAAAGAAAGAACCTCTTTTATTGGTTCCTATTTCTACAGGTATCTTATTAGCAAATCTTCCTATGGGTGAATTAATTAGAATAGGTGGAAATGGAGAACCAGATGGATTTCTCAGAATTTTTCAGAATATTGGAATGACTAATGATATACTGCCTTTATTAATATTTTTAGGTATGGGTGCATTGACAGATTTTGAACCCGTTCTATCTAATCCTAAGACGTTATTATTGGGTGCTGCTGCCCAAATTGGTGTATTTGCAGCTTTATTAGGTGCTTTATTTATTAGCATGACACCATTTTTTGATTTTGGAATTTTAGAGGCAGCTTCTATAGGTATCATAGGAGGAGCTGATGGACCTACTACAATATTCATATCAACAAGGATGAGAGAATTAGGAAATAGTTTGCCTTTATATAATATGAGCGATATCGTGGGAGCAACTGCTGTTGCTGCTTATTCATATATGGCTTTAGTCCCTATAATTCAACCTCCTATAATAAGATTCTTTACTACAAAAAATGAGAGACTAATTAGGATGGATTATTCTGAAAAGAAAATTTCTAAAAGAACTAAAATAATATTTCCAATTTTGACAATTTTGATTGTTAGTATTTTAGTCCCGGATGCATCTCCTCTTATTTCAATTATGATGTTTGGTAATATTTTGAGAGAATCTGGAGTAGTTGACAGATTAGCAAAAACTGCCCAAAATGAATTGATGAATATAGTTGTTATTCTTCTAGGTTTATCTGTTGGAGCCACAATGCCTGCTAGTGTTTTTTTGAAAATAGAAACAATATCTATTTTTATTCTTGGGTTAGTATCTTTTGTGTTTGCAACTATTTCTGGAATATTACTTGCAAAATTTATGAACTTTTTTCTTAAGAAACCTATAAATCCAATGATAGGAGCAGCAGGAGTATCTGCCGTACCTATGGCTGCTAGAGTAGTTCAAAATGAAGCTTTTAGAGAAGATCCAGATAACTATATCTTGATGCATGCAATGGGTCCTAATATAGCAGGAGTTATTGGCACAGCTACTGTGGCAGGAGTACTTTTGGCTGTTGTTCCACAATTGGTGGCATAAATAATGGAATATTCTATAAATATTTACATATTCTTATCAGTAATTTGCTTATTAATTGGCTTTCTAGGTGGATTTTTAGGGATTGCATTAGGTGCTGTAAGATTACCTATTATAATTATTTTGGGTATAGAGCCAATCTTAGCTGCATCTACTAATTTGCTGGCTGTAATTTTTGGTTCAACAGCAGCATTAATACCTGCGATAAAACAAAACCGAGTTCCAATAAAATCCTCTTTTAGAATAGCTATACCCTCAATGATTGCAGCATTTCTAGGAGGCTATTTTGCTTTTCAAATACCTGAAATATTTCTCTTAATAATCATGATTTTTTGTCTTGTTTTATCCGGATTAGTCATGACATTTTATAAAATAAGTGAATTTGAAGACAAACCTTCAAAAAAAAATTCAATATATGAAATTTTAGTAGGAATTTTTATATCTTATTTTGGAGGGACTGTTGGTTTAGCTTTGGGCGTATTAAGAGTTCCAGCTTTTGTTTATTTCTTAAGGATGAATATAAAGAAAGCAGGAGGTATAAACTTATTTTTGTCAGTATTAGTTGGAATCTCAGCTTATTTAGGTCATTCATTTTCAGGAGGGTTTGACTATCTTTTAGTTTTGTCTGTTGTTCTTCCAACTGTAATCGGAATGTATTTTGGATCAAGGTTTGTAGCAATTGCGAATGATAATCAGCTTCGCAAGATTTTAGGTGTTACACTACTGATTTTGTCTTTAGTTCTATTGTTAAGAGAGATTTAGGCAGAATCAAATTGACTCTGCCTAAAAAAATAATTATTTTTTAGTTTCCCAAAAAATCTCACCAATTTCTTCTAAAGCAGCCTTGAATTCCTTAGCTTTTCCAAGATCTACATTTACTTTTACAAAAGATCCAAGTTTACAAGCATTCCAAACTTTTTCATGGAGATCAGGATACTTTTCCAAATGCTCTGGTTTGAAATAATCTGTCCATATTACTAAAATGTCATCTTTTGCTTTTTTAGCGTGTTCTTCTTTTGCTGCAACATACCTTGCCATGGAGTTGCCTAGACTTGCAGATGGGCCTTTAGAGTAATCTAACTCATCAATCAACTCTGTCATTCTGACAACTGTTTGAGCTGCCTGAATAGCGTCTTTTGGGTCATATATGCCACACGGGATATCGCAATGACTAGTTGCTTCATGCACATTAAATACTTTTTCAAAAATATTATTTAACATTTTTTCTCCTTGTTTAAATTTTTTCTTATAGTTATAGAATATATATTATGACAAATTTTCGAAGTTTGATAATACCTTTCATTAAAAATTTATTGAATATACTAATTTTTAGAAAAAATTACATGATTTTTAAAATATCTGAAATCAATAGTAATAGTATGGAACCAAATTTCCATGAAGGTTCATATTACCTGTTGAGAAAAATATCTGACTTTTCAAAAATCAAAAGAAATGATGTAGTAGTTTATTTTTGTGATATTCATTCTATAAATCACATAAAAAGAGCCGTCGCTCTACCAAATGAAAACTTGAAAATTATTGATAAATATTTTTTTGTAAATCAAGAAAAAATACAAAATATTTCTATTCCTTTTTCAGTAAATTTTGATTGTGATATAGGTGAAAACGAATATTTTATGTTGTCTGATAATACATCCTTATTTGGTAAATCATGTGATTCTGTAAAAACTGGTCCAATCAAGAAAGAAAATATTTTAGGTTCAATTATTTGAAGTGATTATCTATGAGTTTTTTTGAAGACAATGCTGCTGTCTCCATAGTATTAGGTAAGCTAGATAAGGTCCAGTCTCCTACAAAATATATGTTTTTATTTTTTCTCCTTATATTATTATTTTTCATTTTGATTTGAGTTGCTTTTGGAGATCTTATAATAAGGGATCTTATAGTTTTTACTTTTTTTGAAATATTTAATTCTTTTCTAAGGATTTTTTCATATTCAAGAATTAGCTTTTCATTTTGGATTTTTAACTTATTGTTCGCAGCGCTTATCGAAACTGATATCCTATATTCTTTTTTTGATTTAATTAATTTATTATCCGAAAATACCCATTCTAGTTTAGAGTCTGAAAAACTAATAAAATCTTCATCGATTATTTTTTTATCAAACCAAAAATAAATGTTTATGATTGAATCTGTTTTTACGTTGTTATCAATAAGATTTTCACCATAATTTTTTATCCCTCCTAAATTTGTTGCTACTATAGCTTTGTCGTAAATGTAATTTTCTTTTTTACTTCTGAGGGAAATTTTTTTTTGAAATGATTTGATTTCTTCTATTTTTTCTGTTTTGAATAAATTTGAATTATTATTTTTCAAATAGGAATGGAAATTTTTTTCTATAATTTCGCTAAATGGTTTTTTAAAATAACAAATCCCTACATTTTTTTTATAGTCGAAGATCATTAGTTTAAATAGATTTTTTGCATGATTTATTGAAATTTTATTCAATTCAGAATTGAACGCAGGTTTGGAAATTATGTCCCAAAACTTTTTTATCATATTATTGTTTTGCCCATTCTGTTTTAACCAGGATAAAAAAGAAGTTTTTGAATTATTATCTTTAAGTTTTGATAATTTGTATAAGCATATTATTATTTTTATCCTTTCTGAAAATTTTAAGTTTTTATAGCCTATTACAGAAAACATCATATTAAGAGGAAAGAAAGGAATTCTTGATTTTAGGAGATATTTTTTCCCTTTATATTGTATTGGGATATTTAGTTTTTTCTCAATATTTAAATAATGGTTCAAGCCTAATTTATCCAATACTTCTAGAAAAGTTTTATATGAAGGTAAAAATATATGCTGACCTATATCAATTGTAATATTTTTATTTTGTATTGAACCTGCTCTGCCACCTAAATTTTTTTTAGCTTCAAAAATATCGACTTTATACCCTTTTTCTATAAGTAATACGGATGCAGTTATTCCAGAAATTCCTCCACCAATTATTGCTATTTTTTCATTATTTTTTTTCAATTTTATTTTAGATAAGATTTTATAAATGATTTGAGTATTATGATAAATTTTTCTAGATAGTTTGTTTTTGGTTTTTTCTGTAGGATTTTTGTTTTATTAGTACTGATTTTTTTTAATATCTTTTCTCCGGAACTAATAAATATTTGTATAATAAGTGCATCTTTTCTCTTAAGTAAAGATGTAAGCTTCTTACCATCTTTATAAAGCTTTTTATTAATACTTACCAGTTCAATGATTAATTTTTCAAAATTTTTTTTATAAGTTTTATTTTCAAAAATATTTTTATCACTTAATTTTGATAAATCAATTTTATGTTTAGATAATAATTCAGATGGTATATATGTCCTATTTTTAATTAAGTCTATTTTGATATCTTGTATAAAGTTAGTCAGTTGAAGCGCTGTGCATATATTATTAGAAAGTTCTATTAGCTTTTTCTCTTTATAGCCCATGATTCTTAGCACAATTTCTCCAACAGGATTTGCTGAATGCTCGCAATAATAGAATAGATCATTCAATGAAGAATACTTATTTATTTTTTGATCTATGTGATTTGCTTTTATTAATTTTTCAAAAGGAAGTTTTGGCAAATTATATTTTTTTAATGTTTTTTCTAGAGCAATGAATATAGGATTTGAAGCTTTGTTTTCAAAAGCAAGCTCTAATTCTTTTTTCCAAATTTCTAATCCTTCAGAGGTGATTTCTTTATCTAGTTCGTCACCTATGTAATCGATTCCTCTTGAAAATGCATAAATGCTGGCAAAATCATTCATTAGATTTTTTTTGATAAAAAACATATAGATTGGAAAATTTTCATAATTTTCATTTATGATTTTATAGCAAATCTTTAAAGATTCATCGTAACTTAAGTAATTATCATTTTTGTTAAAGATTAGATTTTTCATACTATATAATTTTTGAAAACTCATAGAATAAATTCTTATCAATTATTTCATTCTTTATAGATTTTGCTTTGATTTTGTAAAAATAAAGCTCTTTTAGAAATCTTTTGCTTTGACTCCAAAATCCTTTACTTTTAAAATTAGGAATTGGAAATTTTGAATTTATTATTCTGATTATTGATATATTAATTGAATTTTCTTGAATAATCTCATTCAATCTAGCTGAATATCCATCTATGAATGTACCGTGTAAATTGTCACTGATCCATTTTTTAGCATTACTTCTGTCGATTATACTGTGTGCATTTTCTAATTCAATTCCAGATCCAACATAATGCTGAAAGGCTAATTTTTCTAAAATGTCACAAATTGATTTATTTAATTCTTCTGAAGTGTCTATCCATCTGTCTTCTCTAGGGACAGCCCAATTAATTGGTTTTGCATTAATGCTTATAGTTTCTTTTGCAACTATAATGCTATTATCTTGAATCTGATTTACTGTTTGTAGTGCAAAGTCTAGAGAAATAATTTTTTCAGGCCTTTTATTATCTAATAATTCTTTTAATTTTGTGAAATCATCATTTTTTCTTAAGAAGTAAAATTCAAAACCATCTATTGGTTTATTGATTTTAAGATGCTTATTAGTAATTATTAGGTTCATTATCTCTTGCGATGCATTAGAAAAAAATTTGTATCTAAAAGCATATTTTTATATTTATCAGAAATCTCTAATTTCTTAATCAATGAAATTGTATGTTTGTACTTATCATTCAAAATTGATTCACAGTAAGATTCGACATCATATTTATCCATTAATTTTAGTATAGTTTCTTTTTTCTCTTCGTCTATTTCGTTATTGAAGATATTGTAAACTATTTTTTTATCATCTGAATCACTAGATTGTATAAGCTTTAAGATAGGGAAAGACTTTTTTTTCTTTAATATATCGCTTCCAATTGGTTTGCCAAATTCACTGTTCCCCCATATTCCTAGTACATCATCCTTAATTTGGAACATATGGCCGAAGGTTTTTCCAATATCCTCAAAAATTTCAGTTGTTTGTTTATCTTTTGCTTCAAGAATTGATCCTAGAGTTACAGAAGTTTTGATCAATGCACCAGTTTTCTTTTCTATCATTTGCAAGTAATCATCCACATCTATTGTTTCTCTTGTTTCAAAATCTATATCTAAGTATTGTCCCTCTATGACAGCTATGCAGGTTTCATTTATAATTTTTCTGAGTTCAATTAGTTTCGTTTTATCTTCTGAGTTTATTTCTTCTAGTGCTTTACTTGCCAATGCATGCATAGAGCTTCCAGAAATAATTCCAATTTGTTCTCCCCAAATTTTCCAAACAGTTTTTCGATTTCTTCTTATTTCATCTCTATCTTCTATATCGTCATGTATTAATGAAAAATTGTGAAAAAGTTCTATGGACATAGCAAGAGGTAAAATATTTTGTTCTTTACCACCTAGGGCTTCATTTATTAGCATCATAATCGATGGCCTAAATGCTTTTCCTGTACTATCAGATTCCTTTCCTTTTTCATCAATCCATCCTAAAAAATATCTGTGCGTTCTATATAAAGGGTCTAATAGATTTTGATAAAACCCTTTAGTGAATTTATTAAGAGAAGATTGGTACTGATTAAATAATACTGGTAATTCTGGTTTTCTCATTTGAATAAAATTTATGTGTAACTAAATTATATATCTGTATACAGATTTCGAAAACTATTAATTATCTTATATTATAGTTATAAGATAATCTTATATTATAAAATAATATTATTTATATGTTATGATATAATTTTATTATACAAGTAGAGGTAATATTATTAGTTTTTCTAGAGATGAACCGGTTTATGCAATAGGAGTAGTTTCTAAAATAGTAGGTTTGCATCAGCAAACTTTAAGAAACTATGAAAGGTGGGATTTAGTTGTTCCATTCAGGTCTCCAGGTGGTACAAGATATTATTCGATAATTGATATTGAAAAAATAGAAAAAGTAAAAGATTGGATAGAGAAATTTGGCATTAATAGAGCTGGGATTGAAATAATTACAGACCTACTAAAACAAATTAATGAACTCGAGAAAAAAAATAGTTTTCTTGAGTCTGAATTGATTAGGTATACAAGTAGAGGGTCCATGAAAGAATTGCCTGAAAATAGAAATAGGAGGAGTTTATGATTTCAACAGAAATATGGTCTAGAGAAATTATGGATGAAGAACTTTTAGAAGTTTTTGATCAAGCTGAACATTTAGCAACAAGCGTCTACAGAGAAGAATTGTTCTTAATAAATCATTTAATGTTATCTCTTTTAAGAACAAGTTCTGTAGTTAAGATTTTAAGTAATCTAGTTTCTGAGTCATCTTTGAAAAACTGGGAAGCTGAGCTTATGAAAGGATTCAAGGATAACAAATTTACTCTTTATGAAAATGAACTAAGTTATGAAGCTATTATGCAGAAACTCTATTCAATTTGTATAGACATTGCTAACAAAACACAAAGTGAAAAAATTAAAATTATTCATGTATTGCTTGGCTTGGTAGAACTAGCGAATAATTCTCCGATAACTAGAGTTATAAATAGAAGATCACTTCAAGAATACAGAACAACTAAAAATATAACTTTTGACTTATTCTTAAGTAATCGCCTTACTGTGGATAATGTTCAATTTGCATATTTGGTAGCAAATCCAAATTCAGAACTTAGTACTAAAAAGAAAGAAATAGATTTTTCTAAACAAAATTCTGATGATAATAAAGAAAAACCTAAGTATGAATTTTTAGATAAATATTCAGTAGACTTAACAAGCTTAGCCAAGCAGAATTTGATAGATCCTATAATAGGTAGAGATTCTGAAATCAAGAAAGTGCAACAAATTTTACTTAGAAGGACAAAAAATAATCCTGTTCTGATTGGTGATGCAGGAGTTGGTAAAACTGCTATAGCAGAAGGGTTAGCGCTAAATATTATTGGTGGCAATGTTCATCCTTTTCTAAAAGATAAGAGGGTTCTTTCGCTTCAGCTAGGTCAATTATTAGCAGGAACAGGTGTTAGGGGAGAATTTGAAGAAAGAATGCAAACAATAATTAAGGAAATGGAAGAATCTCAGGGAGAAATAATTCTATTTATTGATGAGATTCATACTGTTGTTGGTGCCGGTTCAGGCGGAGGAGCTTTAGATGCTTCTAATATGATGAAGCCTGCTCTAGCTCGTGGTAAATTACAAACTATAGGGGCTACAACCCCCGATGAATATAGGAAATATATTGAATCTGATCAAGCTCTTGAAAGAAGATTTTCTCCTGTGTTTATAAAAGAACCTTCGAAAGATATATCAATAAAAATGTTGCAGGGATTGAGATATAAATATGAAAAGCATCATGAATTAAAAATTTCTGATGAAGCTATAGAGTCTGCTGTGACATTATCTGACAGGTACATTAAAAATAGGTTTCTACCAGATAAGGCTATAGATTTGATGGATGAATCTTTATCAAGAGTGAAAATCGAAAATCCTTTAACCCCTGATCAAATTTCTGATATTCAAAATGAAATAGCATTACTTAAAGAAGAAGAAAATAAACTTTTTCAAAAAGGTAATAAAATAGATTCAGAAAAAATAGTAGAAAAAAGATATAAAAAAGAAGAGAGTCTCAGGCTCCAAAGAGAAAAATGGGGATTTAGCGAAAAACAGATAGAAATTGTCGAGCCAAAACATATTGCAAAAGTTATATCTGAAAAAACAGGTATTCCAGTAGATAACCTTATACAAAGTGAATCTAAAAAATTATTAAGACTTGAAGAAGAATTACAAAAAAGAGTAATTGGGCAACCTAATGCAGTGAAAGGAATATCTGATTCAATACGTAGAAGTAGAGCAGGCCTGCAAGATCCTACAAGGCCAATTGGTTCTTTCATATTTATGGGTCCAACTGGAGTTGGAAAAACAGAACTAGCAAAATCTCTCGCAGAATTCTTATTTGATGATGAAAATAATATTGTAAGGGTAGATATGTCTGAGTACAAAGAGAGTTATTCTATGGCGAGATTAATTGGTGCACCCCCAGGATATGTTGGGTATGATGATGCTGGACAATTAACTGAGGCAGTTAGAAGAAATCCTTACAGTGTAGTTTTATTTGATGAAATAGAGAAAGCTCATGACGATATTTTTAACGTTCTGCTACAAGTTTTGGATGATGGAAGGCTAACTGATGGGCAGGGTAGAACTGTTGATTTTACAAATACTATAATTATTATGACATCAAATTTAGGAAGTGATTACATTAATAAAGAATCTATTGGATTTGTCCAAGATTCTGAAATAAAAAATGAAGAAAAGCAAAATAATGTTTCAGAATCATTAAAGTCACATTTTAGACCAGAATTTTTGAATAGGATTGATGAGATTATTATTTTTGAATCCTTAAATAAAGAAGATTTGTTATCTATTGTAGATAAAGAATTTGGTAATTTATCAAAAAAATTGGAGTTGAAAAATCTTGAGCTGAAAATAAATAAAAAAGTGAAAGAATTTATTGCCGATCAAGGATTTGATAAATACTACGGAGCAAGACCTCTAAGAAGATTACTACAAAAACAAGTTGAAAATAAAATTTCAAAAATGATTATTTCAAATGAGGTGAAAAATGGAGACGTATTACAATTAACTTTGAAAGAAAATGAAATAATGATTAGAAAGAAAAAAAATAAAATTTAGTTATGAGAAAAACTGATAAAAAAATTTCAGTAATATTACTTGCCGCAGGAAAATCAAAAAGATTTCAACAGGATAAGACATTTTTTGAAATTGAAGGGATTCCAATAGCAGTAAAATCATTGCTAACAATATTATCTCTAAAATTTATTGATAAAATTTTTATTGTTTCTTCTAATGACAACTTTACAAAATTTCAAGATTTTATATTGGGTAAAGATTATGAAAAAAAAATAGTTATCCTAAAAGGTTCAGATACTAGGTCATCTTCATTCTTAAAAGCTGTTGATCACATTAATCACAATAATATCCAAATAGACTACTTAATAATTCATGATGCTGCTAGGCCATATGCATCACAGGAAATATTTTTGAAAGGAATAGATTTATTACAAAAATATGATGCTGTTATTCCAGGATTATCACCAACTGATACTGTAAAAATTTTTAATGATGATGGATTTGTAACCGAAACTCTAGACAGAAATAAATTAATTAATGTTCAGACACCACAATTTTTTAAGAAAGATATTTTTTTTGAAAATATAAAAAATATTTCTCCTTCAGATATTTATACTGATGACTCCTCATTACTAGATAATACGTCAATTAAAGTGAAAATAATGCCAGGCGAAATTAACAATATAAAAATAACTACAAAATATGATGTTGAAAATAAATTGATTTATTATGGAACTGGATTTGATTTACATGAATTAGAAAAAGGTTCTTCATTGAGACTTGGTGGCATAGATATTGATTTTCAATATAGGCTTAAGGGGCATTCAGATGGTGACGTATTAATTCATTCAATGATTGACTCAATTTTAGGTGCAGCCTCATTAGGAGATATTGGAAAGTTTTTCCCATCAACCGACAAATCCCTAAGAGGTATAGACTCTACAATAATGCTGAGAAAAGTTTCAGACATAATTAGTGAAAAAAAATTTAAAATTGTAAACTTAGATAATACAATAATAGCTCAAAAACCAAGAATGACTAATCATATAGAAGATATGAAGTTAAATTTAGCTAAAATATTAAGAATTGATCCAAAACAGATAAATATTAAGAGTACGACAACTGATTTTATTGGTATTATTGGTTCAGAAAAAGCTATAGCATCTCAATCAATTTGTAGTTTGAAAAAAAATTAATATGTATTTGTATAACTCCCTAACTAAACAAAAAGAAAAAATAGAAAAAAAAGAAGTAAACATGTACGTTTGCGGTGTGACTGTTTATGACCGACCTCATTTAGGACATGCATTGTCTACTATAACTTTTGATGTGCTTCATAGATTTCTTGAATATAAAGGATTCAAGGTTAAAAGAGTTCAAAACTTTACTGATGTTGACGATAAAATAATTGCCAAATCAAAGGAATTAAATATATCTCCAAAGGAAGTCTCCGAAAAATATATTCGAGCTTTTTTTGAAGATATGGATAGCCTAGGTGTAAGAAGAGCAGACGTGCATCCTAGAGCTACTGAAGATATGAATGAAATAATTGAATTAATAGAAGATTTGATTGAAAAAAAAGCTGCATATGAACTAAATGGAAGCGTGTATTTTGACGTTAGTTTTTCTAAAGATTATGGAAAGCTTTCAAGAAGAAATTTTAATGATCTTATTGAAGGAAATAGAATAGAGAACGAGCCTGACAAAAAACAGCACGGAGATTTTGCTCTATGGAAACACGCGGAAGAAGAAGAAACTCACTGGGATAGTCCTTGGGGTAAAGGTAGACCTGGATGGCATATAGAATGTTCAGCCATGGTAAAAAAACATTTAGGAACTTCAATAGATATTCATGGTGGAGGTCTAGATTTAGTATTTCCTCATCATGAAAATGAAATTGCACAAAGTGAATCATCAACTGGGTACAAACCATTTGCTAAAATTTGGGTCCATAATGGTTTATTGAAACGTTCAGGAGATGAAAAAATGAGTAAATCATTAGGAAATTCACTTGATGTGAAGGATGCTTTAGAAAAATATTCAGGAAATTCTATCCGTCTTTGGATTCTTCAAAGTCACTATAGACAACCGAGCTCATTGGATAATAACTCCTTAGAAATAGCCCAAAAATCAATACAAAGAATTGAAAGAACTCTAGTTTTAGAAGGCCAATCTGGATTTGATCTAAAAGATTATAAAAACAAATTCTTGAATGCAATGGAAGATGACCTGGCGACACCCAAAGCAATTGCTACTATATTTGACTTGATTCATGACATTAATAAAGCAAATGATAATAACAAAAAAATTAATGAAGGTATTTCTTTGCTGAGAGAACTTTTGGGTATTTTAGGTTTTGAATTTAATATTAAAAGCCAAGATGATTCAGAAATTTTAGAATTAATTAATCAAAGAAATAAATTTAGATCAGATAAGGAATACGAAAAAGCTGATCAAATAAGAAATGATTTGTTGTCCTTGGGAGTTGAAATTCTTGATTCTAAAGATGGCACATCTTACAGAAAAATTTAGAACCTGACGTTTAGAACAGCGACTCCAACAAACAATATTATCAACAATATTGTCAATCTAAAAAGTATCTGCTCAATTCCTCTTCTTGATCTGTAGGATCCATCTGATTGTCCAAATAACCCTGCACTGCTTCCTCTAGTTTGCAAAAGTATTACAGCAATTATTATTACTGCAAAAATCATCATCAATACTGAAAAAAGTAAATCCAAAATTTCCTCAATTTCTCTTATTTTGTTTGTAAAATTTTATTTATTATTTCGCTTGAAATTTTAGGGTCTGCTTGCCCTTTGGTCTGTTTCATAACCTGACCCAATAAAAACTTTTGAGACTGCTCTTTACCTGCCTTAAAGTCCTCAACTGCTTTAGGATTACTTTCAATTATATTACTTATTGTATCTTCTAGCTCCCCGCTATCAGATATAATTGAAAGATTCTTATCGTTAATAATATCATTTGGCTTTGATCCAGTATCCCACATCTCTTCCAAAACTGTTTTTAAGATTTTGTTATTTATTTTATTTTGGAAATAAATTTCTACTAAGTTTGATAAGTCTTCAGGGGTAAATTTCAAATTTTCATAATTATTAGAATTTATGTTTAATAACCTACTAAACTCTCCGTTCATTAGATTTGCGATATATTTAATTGAATCCTTATTTTTATTATGAGATTCAATAGTTGCTTCAAAGAAATTTGAAAAATCAATATCTCCTGTTAGCAGATTTGCGTCATATTCACTAAGTTGATATTCAGTTATATATTTTTCTTTCCTGCTTTTAGGTAATTCGGGTAAACAATCCTGGATTTCATTAACCCAATCTGCGCTAATTTCTAGAGGAGGGATATCAGGCTCAGGGAAATATCTATAGTCATTTGACTCTTCTTTGGTTCTTTGTGAAATGGTTATAGACTTTTCGTCTGACCACCCTCTAGTTTCTTGGATAATTATTTCATTATTTTCTTTGGATTTGATTTGTCTTTTGATCTCATAATCAACAGCATCTGCAACAGCAGAAACTCGATTCATATTTTTTATTTCAACTTTTGTTCCTAATTCTTTAGATCCTTTTTTTCTAATACTTATATTTGCGTCACACCTAAAGGAACCTTCTTCCATATTTGCTGATCCAACTCCGATATATCTTATGATTTTTTGTAAATTTTCTATGTATTCAATCACCTCATTTGAGGAGCTTAAATCAGGTTCTGTCACAATTTCCATTAAAGGTGTTCCTGATCTATTAATATCTAGTAAGCTATAGTTAGAATCACTAGTATTAATATGAGTCAGTTTTGCTACATCTTCTTCCATGTGGACTCTGTTAATTCTTATTTTTTTCCCTGATGAAAGTTCAACAAATCCTTCGTAACATATAGGCTCATCAAATTGAGAAATTTGGTACCCTTTCATCAGATCAGGATAAAAATATTGTTTTCTATCAAATTTTGTTTTACTTGAAATACTGCAATCAAGAGCTAGTCCTATCATAATTGCACTTTCTACAGCTTTTTTATTTACAACAGGTAAAGCTCCTGGTAATCCCATAGATGTAGGGTCTACTATTGTATTTGGCTCTTGATTTTGATATTTTGCACTCGAAAGACTAAACATCTTAGAGTTGGTGTTTAACTGCACATGAGTCTCTAAACCAATTACTGCTTCATAGTTCATATTTTTCTAATCTCAAAATTAATGTGTTTATACATTCTATCTTAGTCAAATAAAAAGATATAATATTAAATATAGAGAAATATAAATTATTAGGAGAATTTATGCCTACCCCAGACAGCATATCACGTGAGACCGATTTATCAGGAATGGACGAGTATAAATGGGGTTTTACAACAGATGTTGATACAGAATTAGCTCCAAAAGGGCTAGATGAGTCAATTGTAAGATTGATTTCCACTAAAAAAGAAGAACCTCAATGGCTTCTTGATTGGAGACTGAAAGCATTTAGACATTGGGAGAAATTGCTCCATGATTCAAAAGAACCAAATTGGGCGATGGTTAAGTATCCACCAATAGATTTTCAAGATATTTATTACTATGCAGCCCCGAAATCTATGGCTGAAGCGCCAAAGTCGCTTGATGATGTTGATCCTGAAATGCTTGAAACTTTTGAAAAATTAGGCATCCCTATAAGTGAAAGAGAAAAATTAGCTGGTGTTGCTGTAGATGCTGTTTTCGATTCAGTATCGGTAGCAAATACTCTTGATGATCAACTTAAGGATATGGGTATAATTTTCTGTTCTTTCAACGAGGCTGTAAAGAATCATCCTGATTTAGTAAAGAAGTACTTAGGTTCAGTGGTACCATACTCTGATAACTTTTACTCTGCACTAAATTCTGCAGTTTTTAGTGATGGATCATTTGCATATATCCCTCCTGGTGTCAGGTGTCCTATAGAATTGATGACTTATTTTAGGATTAATACTGAAGGATCAGGTCAGTTTGAAAGAACTCTAATAATTGCAGATGAAGACGCATACGTTTCGTACCTTGAAGGGTGTACAGCTCCTTTTAGAAAAACCTCTCAATTACATGCTGCTGTTGTTGAGCTCGTTGCTATGAAAGATTCTGAAATTAAATATTCAACTGTTCAAAATTGGTTTCCTGGCACAAAAGATGGTGAGGGAGGGGTTTATAATTTTGTTACTAAAAGAGGTAAAGCATTGGAAAATTCCAAAATATCTTGGACTCAAGTTGAAACAGGTTCAGCAATAACATGGAAATATCCATCAGTTATCTTGCAAGGAGATAATTCTATTGGAGAATTTTACTCCGTAGCCATGGCTAATAATTATCAACAAGCCGATACGGGAACGAAGATGATTCACATAGGAAAGAATACCAAATCCACAGTTGTTTCTAAGGGGATTTCAGCTGGAAAAGGTCAAAATACTTACAGAGGTCAAATAAAAATTATGCCTTCAGCAGAAGGCGCAATGAACCATACTCAGTGTGATTCATTGCTCATAGGAGATAAATGTGGAGCACACACTGTCCCATACATAGAAGTTAGAAATTCATCAGCAAGGCTTGAACACGAAGCTTCAACATCCAAAGTATCTGAGGACCAACTTTTTTACCTTATGTCTAGAGGACTATCAGAAGAAGAAGCTAATCATATGATTATTACAGGTTGGAGTAAAGATGTAATAAAGGAATTGCCATTTGAATTTTCTTTGGAAGCAACCCAATTATTAAAAGTCAGCTTAGAAGGAGCTGTTGGATAAATACAGGAGATATAATGCTTGAAATTAAAAACTTAAAAGCCCAAGTTGTAGATAGTGATGATTTAATACTTAAAGGTATAAATTTATCAATAAACCCAGGCGAAGTTCATGCCATCATGGGACCAAATGGTTCAGGGAAAAGTACTTTGGCTAATGTACTTGCTGGAAAGCCTGACTATGAAATTACTGATGGCGAAATACACTTCATGGATGAGATGATAAACGAATTTCCTCCAGATGAAAGATCTCATTTGGGAATGTTTTTAGCTTTTCAATATCCAGCAGAAATTCCTGGAGTTAGGTCATATCAAATGTTGAAATCTTCGTTGGATTCTAAAAATGAATATTTTAAGAAGCAAAAACTTTCTGTAAGAGAATTTTCTAAATTTTATGACCAAAAAGTCAAAGATATAGGTATCGATACTGAACTAACTAAGAGATCCTTAAATTTTGGATTTTCGGGTGGAGAAAAGAAAAAAAATGAGATTTTACAACTATCAATTTTAGAACCCAAATTAGCCATATTGGATGAAACTGATTCTGGACTCGATGTTGATGCATTAAAAGCTGTTTCCGATGGAGTTAATCTTATGAGATCAGATGATAGGTCATTTATTATAGTTACCCATTATCAAAGGATTCTGAACTATATTGAGCCTGATTTTGTTCACATTTTAGTTAATGGAGAAATTGTAAAGTCCGGGACTAAAGAACTGGCACTAGATATAGAAACAAATGGTTATGAAAATATAATCTCTAGTCTTGGTAAATAAAATGAAAGAAATTGAATTTAAAAACATTAGCAATTTATCAAAACCTGAAATTTTTACAAATAAGAATGTAAATTTAGTAAATAATTTAGGCTGGGAAAGTTTTACTAAAACGGGCCTACCTCCTAATCCTGAAACATCAGAACTTTGGAAATATACAAATTTTCATAATCTAGGTAATATCAAGTTTTTTTTACCACAAAAAAAAACATTCGATCCAAATGATAATTCAGGGGTTTTCTCAAGTAAAAATTTTCAAACAATTTATATAGTAGATGGATTTTATGATCCAGAAATATCTAATTTTTCTGACAATGTTATCGTAGAAAAATCAAACGAATTGAGTAAGCTCAAATCTTTATCAAAAAATTTTGGCGAAATTGCTAAGATTAATGAAAATGAGATGATTGCCATGAATTCTGCATTCATGCTTGATCCTATTTTTATTTCAATTGATGAAAGTAAAGAAGAAATGAACTTAAATATTGTTATTTTGACAACAGATAATGCTAATAATATTTCATCCTTCCCACGATTATTTATTCAAGTAAACTCGAAATCTCAAACTAATATAGTTGAATCTTATTTTAATCTTTCGAAGAATAGAAATAACTTGGTAGTACCAGTTATTGAATATTTGTTAGAAAAAGAAACTAATGTTTGTCATAAAAGAATGCAAATGGATTCAGGTAATTCATTTTTCTTTCAATTTGATCGGGTAATGCAAAAAGAAATGTCTAAATTTATTTCTACTTCTTTTTCTTTGTCAGGATTATTATCAAGATATGATATACATAGTGACTTATCTGGAATTAATTCTGAATGTAATTTTCATGGATTATACATAACAAATAAAAATCAACTTCAAGAAAATGAGATTTCTATAACTCATTCAGTTGAGAAATGTTCTAGTGATCAAATGTTTAAGGGAATACTAGCAGGTAAGTCAAAAGCTGTTTTTAGTGGAAAAGTTTTAGTAAAGCAAGGCGCACAAAAAACAAGAGCATTTCAAAAAGATCTAAATTTCTTACTTTCAAAAGATTGTGAAGTAGACACTAAGCCAAGTTTAGAAATTTATGCTGATGATGTTGAATGTAGCCATGGAGCCACGGCAGGTAACATGGATAAAAATATGTTATTTTATCTTCAAAGTAGAGGTATAAATAATGAGGATGCAATGTCAATGTTGATTAGAGGTTTTGCTCAAGAAATAATTGATGAATTTGAAGATGATGAAATAATAGAATTTTTAGAGAACTCAATTGATAAATCTATCCCTTCACTTGAGATTCAAGGAATTATGTAAATATGGTAAATGATGAGCTAAACGAGATGTATGAAGAAATTGTGATGGATCACTATCACAATCCAAGAAATACAGAATTATTAGAAACTCCTGATTTTGAAATTGAAAAAAATAATCCTTTTTGTGGAGATGAAATAAAGATTCAATTAAGTATAAAAGACGAAAGTAAAGTCACAGTATCAGTTACAGGTAGAGGGTGTGCTATTTCTCAAGCTTCAGGATCATTATTAGCTGAAAAAATAAATAATATTGATTCTAATGATCTCCAAAATACAGTAGATCTTTTCAGAAAATTGATAAAAAGTGAGGAACTAACTGAAAATGAACTAGATATTCTAGGTGATATTTCTGCGCTATCTGGGGTCAGAAAGTTTCCTGTTAGAATTAAGTGCGCAATGTTATCTTGGGTTGCATTAGAGGATATAATTAAGCAATCTCAACCTAAAAATTAATTGTTTTTTCAATACCTTTATCAATGCTTGTAAAGTTTTTGTAGTTAGTTGTTTTTATTAATTCAGAATTGTCTAATACTATATTTTCTACCTCGCCTTTTCTTTTTTCTTCAAAAATTGGATCTAATTTATAACTTAATTTTTCTTTAATAATTTGATAGATTTCAATTATCTTAACTTCATGATTAGTGGATATATTTATTTTTGACATTATCTTTTTTGTACAGAAAAGATTAATTATATTTACTAGATCATTGATAAATATATAATCTCTTGTTGAATTACCATCCCCATAAATTGTTATAGATGAATTATTTGACATTTTTTCTATAAATAGAGGGATTACATTTTGACCTTTTTGCTTTGGCCCATAAATATTTGAAGGCCTTAAAATTGAATATTTAATATTTGATTTATTCAGTAACTTAGAAATGATATTTTCCCCTTCTAATTTAGAAATCCCATATTCTGATATAGGTTCCAATGAATGCTTTTCATCAACTGGTAAATACTTAGGATCTCCATAAATTGCTCCTCCAGAAGAAATAAACGTAAAGTAGCATCCATCAATTTTATTTATTTCATTTACAATATTTTTTGTTCCTTCAATGTTTATACTTCTTGTCTTTTTAGGATTTTTAATTGAATCCATTACGCTTGTTTGAGCAGCACAATGAATAACAGAAGTAGGCTTAAATTGAGAAATTATTTTAGATATTTTTTCACTTCTTATATCGAGATATTCAATTTCAATATTTGAATTTGATTTTAAGTTGTAAGGGTTTGATGTTTCTGTATCTAAAATTAAAATTTTATTAGACTCAGAGAAAAAATTTGTTAAATTCGACCCTACAAAGCCTAGCCCACCTGTAATTAATATTTTTTCTTTATTCAATTTTATTCCCCTGAGTATAAAACCACATCATTTTTTGAATGATTTTTGCTTATAAGATTTGAAAACTTAAAAACTTCTAATGCTTTTTTATACTCTATATCTCCAATCTTTATCCCAGAATTCCAAGTACCAAGATTTTGATAATCACTAATTGCATTAGAAATAGAATTTATATCAAAGTCCTTAAAAAATGAATGAACACTTTTTGCTACTACCATGGGTTCAGAATTTTGAACCCATTTTTTAGATTTCTTAAAGGCGTTAGAAATCTTTTTCCCTAAATCTGAATTAATTAATTTTTCATCTGCACATAAAGTAGAAAAAGCTACCGGTCCTATTATTTCTCCTATTGAAGCTACAATCTTACCGTGTCCTTCTAATTCTAGCTGATGAGGGTAGCTTCCTTGTTCGTGAAAAAAACCTGAACTCTCTATTGAAAAGCGATTATACATTTCATGTGTATCTAAAGGATCTTTTGTGATTAAGTTTATTTTTCTAATATCTATGTTTTTTTTGTCTAATGCATACTTCAACATTGCTTCCGGTTGGCCTCCTCTTACAAAATAAAATGGATATTTATATAATTCTTCCCAGTTGAATTCTCCTGGATTTTTAGAATTTATGAAGAATCCGTCATAAGAATTAATCAGCGCAAAGTGTTTTATTGAAGAAGGAATATTTTTTTCTATGAAATTCCAACTTTGTGAAACAGCTGATTGAGCAAAATCTATTTCTCCATTAGATATCTTTTCGTAAACATTAATTCCTGGATTTGGAATGTGATACTCAGATTGTAATCCTTCATTTTCCAAAAACCCTTCGCTAACTAAAGCAATTAATGGGCTGTAAAAAACAGCATGTCTAGAAGCAGTTATATTAATAGTTTTCATATTTCACCTTTTTTAATCAATAATTACTTATATTAGTAGTTTTTTGAATTCATTTTATAATAGAATTCAGGACATAATTTATTTGAAAAGTAATAATTGTCAAGATATTCAAGAAATAAATCCAACCTCAGACAGATTGAAGGAAGGCATTCAGTTATTGAAACTCTTTTGTCAAACAAAAAAGTTTCATATATTGATATTTCAGATTCGAATGACAATGGTCCTCAAATTGAGAAAATTAGATCTCTTGCAAATGCAAAAAATATAAATATTAACACTATCTCCAAAAAATCTATAGAAAAAAAATCTGCTACTAAAAAATCCCAAGGAGTAATTTTATATCTTGATGATAATTATCAATCTTCAGTAGAAGATATGATTTTTTATGCTGATAAAAAGAAAGAAGTACCTTTATTGATTTTTCTTGATAGGGTGCAAGATCCTCATAATTTGGGAGCTATAGCTAGGACGGCTGAAATATTTGGAGCACATGGATTAGTAGTTCCAGCTAAAGACTCTGCAAAAATTTCCCCAGGTGCAATTCGTGCTTCAGCGGGTGCTTTGGAGCATATAGAATTTACAATTGTAAATTCTATTTCAAAAACCTTAGAATACTTAAAGAAAATGAATTTTCAAATTTTTTCATTAGATATGGATGGAGAAAATATTAGAGAAACTAAAATTGATAAAGAAATCCCAATTGCATTAGTAGTAGGTTCTGAACATGATGGAATTGCTAAAAAAATAATAGAAATTTCAGATAAAATTTTATCTATACCTATGAAGGGTGAAATATCATCCTTAAATGTTTCTGTTGCTACAGGTATTACTCTTCATGAGATATTTTACAAAAGGAATTTGAATGGATAAAAAATTATTCCTTATTGTTTTTCCTGTAGTTTTTACAGCTAATATTTTTCTTCTTGATTTTAATACAACCATTATTGCAATGCCTGCAATAATTGATGAGTTTGATTTGTCCCTAAGATTAGCATCTTGGATAATTCTTTCAGCTTCTATTGTTATGACAGCATTACTAATGCCAATTGGAAGAATAGCAGATTTAATAAGCAGAAAGACTTTTTATATTTTTTCTTTGATCCTTGCTTTATTTGGCATAATTTTAGCTAGTTTTGCATCAAATGTTTATATATTGATTTTATTTAAGACTATTTCCGCTATTGGAACTACAGGAACTTCCATTATGATGTTTGTAATAGTAACTGTTACTTTTCCTAAAAAATATCAAGGTTTAGGTCTTAGCATAATAACAACTTCTGTTGCTCTTGGAATGATGATAACCCCTTTTATTGGTGGATTAATGTTAGATAATTATGGTTGGAGATACGCATATAGAATTATAGGTTTTCTAGGGATTTTTACTGTGCTTATGACTTTTTTATTTGTTCCTAAAATGGAAAGATCAGAAGTTGAAAGAAAATCTTTAGATATCATAGGAATGTTGTATTTTATTTTTATAATGACCTTGTTTGTATTTATAATAAATGATCCAATTTCTTTTGGATTCTTTTCAATTTTCCATTCTTTGATGATAATAGCTTTTAGTGTACTAATATTTTTATTTTATAAATATGAAAAAAAACAATTACAACCAATATTAAATTTTCATAATTATAAAAAACCATCTTATCTTTGGGGATCAATTTCTAGAATGACAGGATTTGTAGGTTTTTCTGTTTTAATGTTCTTAAATCCAATTTTTTTGCAAAAAATAATTGGATTATCTGAAACTTCGGTTGGAACAATCCTACTATATTCTGGAACTGGTACAGTCATTGCTTCGGCTATTTCAGGTAGATTGTCTGATAAATTTGGTCATAAAATTTTTACTGTTACAGGAATGCTTCTGTCAGCTACAGCAAATTTATGCTTATCATTTTTAGCTAATAATTTTGACTTGAGTATTTTTACTTTATTGATGTTTATAAATGGTTTTGGAATTGGCATGTGGATGGCTCCAAATATGAGCGCAGTATTAAGTAGTATAGATAAAGATCAGTACGGATCTGTTAGTGCATACTTAAATTTAATTAGAAATATTGGTACCACTGTAGGACAAAGCCTTGCGGCAACCATTTTAGTTATATTTTTATCTACAGGGGTAGTAACAGCTCAACTTAGTGATATAAACTCTAATTCCCCAGACGAGATATTATCTTTATTTATCAATGGATGGCGAACAACTTTAATTATTTCTAGTATTATAGTTTTTATATCTAGTTTTGCTTCATTCAAAACAAAATAGAAGGAGATTTTATGAATATTTTAAAAGATAAAGTAGCAATTATTACAGGTGGAGGAACTGGAATTGGTAAAGCAATTGCAAAAATTTTTTCATCTGAAGGAGCTAAAGTCATAATAGCATCAAGAAATCAAGAAAATTTAATTAATGCTGTGAATGAAATAAGGCAATCGGGTGATGAAATCATAGATTACTATAAAACAGATGTCACAAACACAGAGGATGTTGCCAATTTATTTTCATTTGCATTTAATAGATATGGATCTGTAGATATTCTTGTAAATAATAGTGGAGTAATGGAAGGAAATCCTATTGATCAAGTTTCAGATGATCAATGGGAACAGGTAATTTCTGTAAATGTTACAGGAACATTTAAGTGTACAAGAGAAGGGTTTAAATATATGAAATCTAAAGGTGGGAAAATAATTAACATAGGATCCATAGCTGGAGACTCTCCAAGAATGTTTTCCTCTCCTTATACAACAAGTAAACACGCAGTTAGAGGATTAACAAAATCAGCAGCATTAGATGGTAGAGAGTATGGAATATCTGTCAGTTGCTTAAATCCAGGTAATACAATGGTAGAAAGAAGATCTGACGGAAGATCAGGAACAGGTAGAGATGAAGGCCCAGAAATCCTGATTGATGCAATTGATATAGCTAGAACAGCTTTGCTTATGGCCTCATTACCTGAGGGAACAAATATGCTTGACGCAACAGTATTGCCTATAAAACAAGAATTTATAGGTAGAGGATAAAAATATTTTGTATAATTATAAAAAAATGATGGGGAGCTAAAATGTACATATTGATGGTAAGACTAAAAGTAAAAGAAGAAAAAATTCAAGAATTTATTAATGAATCTATTGGAGATGCAGAAGGATCAGTAAAAAACGAACCAGGATGCAGAAGATTCGATATTATACAAGATTCTTCAGATCCCACTTTATTTGCTTTTTGTGAAATTTATGATGATGAAGATGCATTCAAGGCACATACTACATATGATCATTTCAAAGTATGGGCAGAGAATACTAAGGATTTTTATTCTGCTGAAACTGAAGTTTCTTTTTGTAAGCCCGTTTATCCTAAAGAAAATGTTATTTGGGATTCAGCTAGAGAGAATGCTTCAAATGATGAATATTTTTCAAACTCATCATTAATGGTAATTGCTGCTCCTCAATATGTGAAGGAAGAGAATATAGATGAATTCATTCAATCTATTACTTTGGATAGTATTGGATCTACAAATGAAGAACCTGGATGCCTAAGATTTGATGTCTATCAAAACTTAAATGATCCTACTGAACTTTACTTATATGAAGTATATTCAAATGCTGATGCTTTTGAATATCACAGAGAGACTCCACACATTAAGAAGTGGCAAGAAACTGTAAAAGATATGTATGATGAGTCTAGAAAAGGACAAAATGGTAGAAGAGGAAAAAATATTTGGCCACCTGATAACTGGGAATGGAATTCAGGTCAAAGAAAATAATTTAAGGAAAAAATATGAAAGTAACCGGAGTAAAAACATACGTTATTGAAAATGAGTCAGCACCTCGATCAGGGGGTGGTGAAGAAACAGGGAATTGGTATATTGGAGGGAAGTATTTTCTTATTCTTGAATTGTCAACTGATGAAGGTATTGTTGGGCTAGGTGAAAAACTTACTGGAAGTTCATTTACTGGAAATATGACATGGAAAGATTTCAAATCTCAAATTCAATTAGTTCATGAAACAGTTGAAGCATTTGTTATTGGGAAAAATCCATTTGATATAGAGAAAATTTACTATGATATGTACGCTGGAAGACACGATTATAGGCTCCCTAGTTTACATTATGGTATGGTTTTGTCAGGAATTGAAATGGCATTATGGGATATAGTTGGTAAAGCTACTAATCAACCAATTTATAACCTAATAGGTGGTAAATGTTGGGATAAATTGAGAGCTTATGCTTATATGCCACCTATTCCAGAAGGTAAGGCTGAAAATGCTGGAGCTGTTGCCGAACAACTTTTAAGTGAAGGCAATACAGCATGCAAATTTGATCCTTTTCATCCAATAACAGGTGTTCCCAGAGATATAAGCCTAAAAGAAATTACTTACACAGAAAATATATTCAAAAGTATCAGATCTACTGTTGGTAATGAATTGGAAGTAGCTTTAGGAACTCATGGTCAATTGACCACTTATAGCGCTATAAGAGTAGCAAAGGCTATAGAGCCTTATCAACCATTTTGGTTCGAAGAACCTGTATCGCCTGAAAATATAGACGAAATGGCCAGGGTGGCATCTCATACAAGTATCCCGATTGCAACAGGAGAAAGACTTGCTACAGTTTTTCAATTCTCGGAATTATTAAAAAAACAGGCAGCTCAAATAATCCAGATAGATATTGGTCAAGCTGGAGGTATACTGGTTGGTAAAAAAGTTGCAGCAATGGCTGAAGCAAATTATGCAGTTATAGCTCCTCACATGTATTGTGGTCCAGTAGCAGCAGCAGCAGCACTGCAGGTTGCTACTTGTTCTCCTAATTTTATGATAGCTGAAGCTAATCAAGGACCATTGCATAAAAAAATATTTAAGGATCCCATTGTATTTGAAAATGGTTTTATCGAAATCCCAAAAGGTCCAGGATTAGGAGTTGAATTTGATCCTAAAGTACTTCAAAAGCATATAGTCAGCTAGCTATAAACTTATAGTCGCAAAACATGGTTTTCCCATTAGAGTATTACTATGTAATTTTCCTCCGAAATTGGCATCAGAAATCCACATTTTATTTCCTTTTATAGACATTCCATGAGGATATGGATCATCTTCATCTAATTGAATTGTTTCTAAAATTGAACCTTTTTCAATATCGTACTTTATAATTTTTTTACTTGATGTATGTGCGCACCATATTCCTTTATCTTGCCTAGCAAGTCCATGCAATCTATCCTCTTCAACAAGAAATTTTGAAACAATTTCGTAAGTATAAGAGTCCACTTTATAAATAGCTTTAGGATTAAATGCTGTAACCCATATAAAGCCATCATCCCACTCTATTCCATGAATCCCTCCACCGTCTGGTGTTGCAAACTTGTCCACATATTCTCCAGTTTGAATATCTAATTTATATATCAATCCCTTGTGAGTATCTGTTGGCTTGAATTTTCTTGCTTGTGTTTCACCATTTGATGCTGTCCATATAAATCCGTCACCTACAGTAATACCTGAACCATTTTCTGTAATAGTTTCATATTTATTTTTTACATTCCCTTCTTCGTCTAATACATAAACATCATCTAATTCTTGATCTATTACGTATAACCCTTTAGAATTCCACTGTAATCCGTTAGGATGTTTACAAGGGGACTTAAATACTTCAGTCGTAATCATTCTAACCTCGCTTAATTTTTATAGCTGTGATGTTTTTAAAAAAGTGGCATCATATACAAATAAAATTTATTTATATAATATTACAAATACAACTTATGTTTTCAATATTTAAGAGAAAAAAGAAAGTAATGATTTTTATAGATGGTTCAAATCTATATCATGTACTTTTAAAAAATTGTGGCAGAAGTGACCTAATGTTTTCGTCATTTGGTGAAAAATTAACAGGTAGAAAAAGAACTCTAGTTAAGATCTTCTATTATAATGTCAGGCAGGAATTAGAAGGCAAAATAAAAATTCCTGATGAGCAAAAGAAATTTTTGTCCAGCTTACATAAATTAAAAAAATTAGAGGTTAAGTTAGGTATCTGGAAAGAACAAAATGGATCAATTGTTGAAAAAGGTGTTGATGTACTATTAGCTACTGACTTAGTATTAAATGCTGTTAAGAATAATTATGATCATGCAATTATAGTTAGTGGAGATGGTGACTTTTTCCCCGCTATTGATGCAGTCAAAAAAGAAGGTAAAAGAGTAGAAGTTGCTGCGTTTGAATCAAATATTTCAAAGGAAGCCAGTGAATCTGCTGACAAAGTCTTAAAGCTTAAGAAATCTTTTTTTAATAATTTATGGATGCCAAAGAGAAATTCTAAAAAATATTCAGATAAGAAAAAATTTTCATCACATAATAAAAACTCTAAATCAAGAAGTTCTAATAAAAAAAGAAAATTACTTGTATAGCTTATTAGAACCAAATGAATATATTCAAAATACCTAAACAGATAACATATACGATTATTCCTTTAAGCTTGCTCATAATGGGAGATAGTATCTTGTACGTGATTTTACCTACAAATTATGAGTTTTTTCAAATTAATTCTTATTTGGGATTACCTTTTGAATTTTGGATAGGATTTATTCTCTCAATTAACAGATTTATTCGTTTTTTTTCTAATATTTTTTCTGTAAAAGTATTTAAGTATTTTGGTTTCAGAAATACTATTTATATAGCTTGTTTTTTAGGTGCAGGCTCAACGTTATTTTACGCCTTATTTAAGGGTGTATTGTTATTAGTTTTAGCTAGAATAATTTGGGGGTTTTCGTATTCTTTATTCAGACTTGGATATCAGTTGAAGGTATTTTCTTTTTCTGCAAATAATTATGGAAAATACCTCGGATATTGTTTAGGAGTTCAAAGAACAGGTAGCTTTCTGGTTGTAACCTTAGGAGTCTTGATTTCAATAAAATTTGGAATTTATTTCACTCTTATACTTTTATCACTATTGATAATTCCTGCTTTGATAATTTCTTATTTTATTAATAATCTTGATGTTTCAAAATATACTCAGAATAAGATCAACTGGAACCTAGTTTATAATGATCAGAAAAATAATATAAGAAATAAAATAATAACGATTTCTTTCTTTAAGTTTACTTCTTCTTTTACCTCAAATGGACTGGCTATAGCTACAATAACTCCCTTTTTATTATCTATAAATAAAGATTTGTATAATATTGAAACGATAATAGCAATCGCTGGATTTATCGTAGGATTTAGATGGATAGCTGATATATTCTTTGGGATTATTTTTGGTACTATTTCTGATAAATTTGGAAGAAAAATTAATATTCTGTTAAGTTCCACTCTAATGATAGTTTGTATTTTATTATCTATAAGCGGAATAAGCTTTTATTTGAGTATAATTTCTTTAGTCCTAATGTTTTTCTTTAGTGTTTCATTAGAAACTTCTCTAGATGCTTTGTTGGGAGAAATATCTCCAGAAAATCAAAAGTCTTCAATAATTTCTAGATACTCTACTTGGCAGGATTTAGGTGCTGCTGTGGGGCCAATTGTAGGTTTCATTATTGCAAGTGGGCTAGGTATTTCATTTGGATACTATTTGTCCATTTTTATGTTCTTTTTATGTGTACTTCCTTTTATGAAATTATTCACCAATCAAGAAGAGTAAAGTTATCTTTAGAGTTTAGTATTATTTCTTGAGAAGATCCATTAGGTTTCATTTTATAAATATCAGAATTATTATATGCATTAGATGTGAATAAAATATTCTTATATCTTTCTGACCAAACTATATTACTTTCGTCAACTTTATTATTAGTTAGTCTTTCTATTTTTTTCGATTTGACATCCATCATGTATATCTCTTTATTTTCTTTCATGTCATTAATGTATAAAATTTTATTTCCTCCAAATGCCCAAGTATATTCACTGATATTTACTTTTTCATTTTCGTGAATATTCTCTCCAAAATAATCATTTTTATCAACTACTTTCCCCGTATTATCAACTACTTGATCTATATCTTTATAAATCCAAATAGAATTAGAATTCTTCTCATTTCGACTAAAAATCAAGTATTTTCCATTTGGACTCCATTTTGGATTATTTCCTTTGGTAATAAAAATTTCATTTACACCTTTTGGGTTTGATAAATAGATTGAATCTTCTACATTAAATACAATCCATTTGCTATCTGGTGACCATGATCCTAAGTATGCATCTTTGTCGGGTCTAGTTATTGGAAGAAAGCTTTTAAGACTTAAAGAATATAAAAATATATTTGCTTCGTTTTTTAGAGGTTCAAATTCGATTGCAATTTCTTTAGAATTTGGAGCCCATTCGAATCTATTTATATTTCTTTCTGAAAGATTTGCAATTTCTAGTTCTGTGCCTTCTTCATTTGAAATCCATAATGTTTTTTTATTATTTCTTTCAGTTATAAATGCGAATTTTTCTTTATTTGGAGCCCATTCTGGACTTGTAGATTTTGATTCTAAATCTGTTATAAATTTAAATGCCGGATTTGAAGAAGTGTTAATAAGAACAATTCTAGAGTAATCTCCAATATTTTGTTCTGCCAAGATTGTTTGATTTGAGTTGAAAGAACATCCATAAAAAAGGAAAACTACAAAGCATAAAATTTTTATTATTATTGTTTTATTCACTATAAATTTCTTAAGTGGTTTTTTTTTATTAGTTTAATGATTATAATCAAAATCAAATTTCTAGGCATTTATAGAATTTTACAGAAATATATCCAAGGAGGTATTTATGAAGTTTTCTTTTTTTTCAATGCCATTACATTTGCCTAATGAAAATCCAGCTTTAGCTTTCAAAAGAGATCTAGAATTAATTCAAACTGCTGAGGAACTTGGATTTGATGGTTTTTTTGTTGGAGAACATCATACTGCTGCATGGGAAAATATTCCTTCCCCAGAGCTGTTTTTGTCTAAAGCTTCGGCTTACACAAAAAAAATTCAACTAGGCTCTTCTTTGGTAAGCCTTCCATTCCATCATCCCTTTAATGTGGCTGAAAGATTTGCATTCCTCGATCATTTGACTGAAGGAAGAGCAGTATTAGGTGTTGGCCCATGTAGTTTGCCCCCAGACGTGAAACTATATAATATACCCTCTCAAGAATTAAATCCTATGATGAGAGAATCTTTGGAAATAATAGATTTATTATTAACATCAGATGATCCGATCAGCTATTCAGGGAAATATTGGGATATAAAAGATATGTTTATACAACTAAAATCATTTCAGCACCCGAGAATTCCCTATGCCACAGCTTCTGTTGGATCTGAAAGGTCTCTAGAGTTTGCTTCTATGTACAATATGCATCTTTGGTCACTTGCTTTAGAAAACACTCCTCCTAATGGGATTCATTGGTCTGAACAATGGAAAAAAACTGAACAAATTTCAGAAAAACTAGGCACATGTACTTCAAAGGATGATTGGAGGGTAGTGACTTATGTTCATCTAGCTGAAACAGAAAAGCAAGCATGGGATGAGGTAGAAAAAGCTATTGAAAGAGATATTCATGAATATTTTTATGTTATTGGTGGATATGAAGGATGGTTATTAGATAAAGATCAAGACCCATACTCATTGACTGCTAAAGAAATAGTTGAATCAAGAAATTGGATTGTAGGAACTCCGGAAAATGCTATAAAGAAAATCTCTGAGATGGAAGAAAAAGCAGAAGGTTTAGGAGGCTTAATGTTCACCACACATGAATGGACTAATCAAAATTCTATTAATAATTCTTTAGAATTATTTGCAAGATATGTTATGCCTGAGTTCAATGGACATACAAAGTCAATCAAAAAGGCATGGGAATTAACAAAGAAAGATAGAAAAGAAAATAAAATACCTTCATTATCATCGAAAGATAAAGCTCCAAATATAGATAATCATAAATCTAATTTATTTATAAATAGATAGGAATAATTATGCTAAATTTTGACAAGTTATCACTAATAGACCAAATAGATGAAAACTCTGATGAGTTAATTAAATTGCATCAAGATTTGATAAAAATTGAATCTGTAAATACAGGATATATGCCTACGGGTGATGAAACAAATGTAGCTGAATTTTGCTCTAATTGGTTAAAAAAATTTGGAATAAAATCAAATCTTCTTTCTAGGGTTGATGAGAGGGCAAATCTTATTTCAAAATATCCATATTCTGGAAATAAAAAGAAACTTTTATTGATGTCTCATCTAGATGTAGTCCCAGTTGAAAATTATGACAAATGGGAGTTTGAACCTTTTAGCGCAGAAATAAAGGAAGGAAAAATATTGGGGAGAGGATCTTCTGATTGCAAAGGATTACTTGCTTCTCAAATGATGGCAATGGCAATATTAGCTAAAAATAAGATAGAATTTGAAGAAAATTTCACTCTGATTTCTGGAGCAGATGAAGAACATGGAGGAAGATATGGATTTGGTTGGCTTCTTGATAATCATCCAGATGAGTTAAGGTTTGAGTATGCGATAAATGAAGGAGGTGGATCTCCTGTCACTATAGGTAATAATTTATATTATCTTTTAGGTACTGGAGAAAAAGGTCGTCTCGAAATAAATATTAGAATTAAGGGAGAAAGCGCTCATGCCTCAGTTCCATGGATGGGTAAAAATGCAATGGGATCTACTTCAAAAGCTATTGATAATATATTAAATTTTATTCCAGAATTAGATTGTTCAACTGATATATTCAATTATCTGAGTTTATTTGGTATAGAAACCAAACCTTCAATACAAAATTTAGATTTGATTATTGATGAAGCTTATGAAAAAAATCCAAGTCTAGGATCACTATTAAGAGCTTTATCTAGAATGACCATAACACCTACAATTATAAAAGGAGGTATAAAATCAAATTCTGTTCCTGAGTTTATTGAATTAGTTTTAGATATAAGAACTTTGCCAAACCAAAATGATAAAGATGTTGAAAAAGAATTAAACAAATTATTTGAAGGCATTCCAAATCTTTCTTATGAAATAGATTATATGGCCAAACCTAACTCTTCTCCATTTGAAACAGATCTCTTAGATGCAATAAAAAAATCACAAGCCTTAAGTATAGGAAGGGACGATATCCAATGGATACCTTCAGTCTCAAATGGTTTTACAGATTCAAGATTTACTAGAGAATTAGATGTAATCACCTACGGATTTAGGGGAACTCATCCAGATGATAATCCAAATTCAGAAAATGTTCATGGCACAAATGAAAATTATGGAATCAAATCATTAATTAGTTCTTCAAAAACTATGCTGGGAACAATATGGGAAATGTGTAAACCCATTATCCAGTAATTGCTCCCTTAGAAGCAGGCTGAACAAGCTTAATATATTTCCCTAGAGTACCCTTTTCATATAAAGGCTTTCTTGGTTTCCAACTTTTTAATCGATCTTTTATTTCTTCTGAAGGAATCATTAGGTTGAGTTCAAACTTATCTAAGTCTATTTCTATCGTATCTCCATTTTCGACAGCTGCTATCGGACCTCCTACTGCAGCTTCTGGACCAAGATGCCCAATTATTGCACCTGTAGAACCTCCAGAAAATCTTCCATCAGTAATTAAGTAAACACTTTCACTTAGGCCTTGACCAACTAAGGCTCCAGTTATAGATAACATTTCTCTCATTCCTGGTCCTCCTTTTGGACCTTCATACCTTATGATAACCACATCTCCAGCTTTGATTTCTCTTTTTCTCAATGCTTCCATTGCCTGTTCTTCTTGATCAAAAACTTTAGCTGGACCAGTAAATTTTTTACCAAAATCATGTCCTGCAACTTTCAGAACACATCCATCTGGTGCTAGATTACCAAATAATGTTACTAGCCCTCCAGTTTTAGAAATAGGATTGTCGATAAGCCTAACGATATTATCTTCGCTAGAATTTATATCAATATCTCTTAAATTTTCTTCAATAGTTTTGCCAGTTACAGTCATTTGATCTCCATGAAGCAATCCTGCTTCTAGTAGTCTTTTCATGACTAGTTGTACACCTCCAACTTTATCAAGATCAAACATTACATACTTCCCACCAGGTTTCATATCTGCTAGCAGAGGCGTTTTCATAGAAATGTCATGTATTTCTTTAAGAGTAAGATTAATACCCATTTCGTTTGCAATTGCAGGAAGATGTAGAGCTGTGTTTGTTGACCCCCCCATTGCAACCACAAGAGTGACGGCATTCTCAAAAGCTTTTTTTGTTAATATGTCAGAAGGTCTTATATTCTTTCTAACAAGATTCATGACTGCTTCTCCTGCCTTTTTTGAAGAGTCCTTTTTACGTTGATCCACCGCAGCTTCTGATGCCGATCCTGGGATACTCAATCCAAGAGCTTCCCCAATACTTGACATAGTGTTTGCAGTAAACATTCCTCCGCAAGATCCAGGTCCAGGGCATGCGTGTGTTTCGATAGCTTTTAGTTCATCATCATTTATTTCACCTGATTGCCTTTTTCCGACTGCTTCAAATGCACTAATAATTGTCAGATCTTCTCCATTTAAATGACCAGGTAGAATAGATCCTCCATATACAAAAACACTAGGTATATTTAAGCGAGCCATAGCCATCATAGCTCCAGGTAAAGATTTATCGCACCCAGCAATTGCTACTAATCCATCATATCTTTCTGCAAAACATACAGTCTCTATAGAGTCTGCAATAATTTCTCTTGAAACTAATGATCCCTTCATTCCTTCTGTACCCATTGATATTGCATCAGAAACAGTTATTGTCCCAAATTCGAATGGAGTTCCTTTGGATGTTCTGATCCCATCTTTGACTTCATCTGCAAGAGGCTTAATGCCAGAATTACAAGGAGTAACTTCATTATGAGTAGATGCAACCCCTATAAAAGGGGCATTTATATCATCATCATCTAGTCCCATTGCTCTCATCATTGATCTATGAGGAGCTCTTGCGACTCCTTCTGTTGTTTCCCAACTTCTCCATTTTCCTATTTGTCTTTCTTCTTTTTTTCTCTTCATTTAATCCTCAACATTTTGTACAGATTTAATTAAACTTTTTTATAACTATTTAGTATATAACGGTATATTATTTATAAGAGTATACTATTTCAAGAAATTATAAAATTATGAGGTTTTTTATGGCAGAAAAATTAGAAAATTTTAGATTACCAAAATATGCATCTCCAACAAAATATAATATTGAATTATCTCCAGATTTAAGTCAAAAGATATTTTTAGGAAATGTTGACTTGGATATAAATATTTTAGAAAAAACAAATGAAATTTCTCTAAATATTGCAGAGCTTGAAATAGATTCAATAATTATAAAATCCGAACATAATAAGAATATTAATGTATCAAGTTGGGATATTGATAATGAGTATGAAATTATGAAAATTAATCTTTCAGATATTATAGATCCGGGAGAAATTAATTTATCAATATCTTATAAAGGGATTCTAAATGATAAATTAAGAGGATTTTATCATTCAACTTTTAAGGATTCTGATGGGGTAAATCAATCTATTGCTACTACTCAATTTGAATCTACTGATGCTAGAAGAGCATTTCCTTGCTTTGATGAGCCTGAATATAAATCTGTATTTTCAGTTTCTCTTATTGTAAATAAGGATTTATTCTGTGTTTCAAATGCATCAATTAAGAGTATTGATGAAAATCATTCAGATAAATTAAAAAAGATTGAATTTGAAAATACAATCCCAATGTCGACCTACTTAGTAGCTTTTATAGTTGGTCCTTTTGAGGCATCTGATCCACTTAATGTTAAGGGTACAGATTTGAGAATAATATATCCAAAAGGAAAAGGGCATCTTTGTGACTTCGCACTTGAATTAGGTAAATATTCTCTAGAATATTTTTCAAATTATTATAAAATTCCGTATCCCGGAGACAAACTAGATATGATAGCTATCCCTGATTTTGCTTTTGGTGCGATGGAAAATCTTGGATGTATCACTTACAGAGAAGCGCTATTGTTGGTTAACGACAAAGAAGCAACTTCTAATGAATTAATTAGAATAGCTGATGTTATTGCCCATGAAATTGCACATATGTGGTTTGGAGATCTTGTTACTATGAAATGGTGGAATGGAATATGGCTTAATGAGGCATTTGCTACTTTCATGGCAACAAAAGCAGTGGCAGACTACAAATTAGAATGGGATAGATGGGCTCAATTTTCACTAGAAAAATCTATGGCTATGGATATTGATTCATTGAATACAACTCGACCTATAGAATATCCAGTTATTTCACCCTCTGATGCAGATGGAATGTTTGATTTGATTACCTATGAAAAAGGGGGGTCTATACTTAGAATGTTAGAGCAATTCTTGGGTGAAGAAGTTTTTAGAGATGGAGTATCTTTATACCTAAGTAAACATTCATATGGTAATACTGAAACAGATGATTTGTGGAATTCATTAGAAGAAGTATCGAATATTCCTGTAAAAGAAGTAATGGATTCTTGGATTTTTCAAGCAGGCCATCCCATGATTACATATTCTTATAAAAATGACAAATTATCTGTTTCTCAAAAAACATTTAGATACTTAAATACTTCTGATAAAACTATATGGGGAGTGCCTTTGTTTATTAAGTATTCTTCAAATAATGAGAATAAAGAAAAAAAGGTTTTGTTGAGTACTGAAAACCAAATAATTGATATTGGATCAGATTTAGATAGAATTTTTATTAATTCTAATGCATTTGGTTTTTATAGAACAAACACTACAGATTTAGAACTTTTATACGATATTGATGATATGTCTTCTGAAGAAAAGTATTCGATTCTTGATGATCATTGGGCATTGCTTTTAAGTGGCAATAAAAAAGTAGAAGATTTCTTAGAATTTTCTGAACAATTTTCTAACGAGGATGATCCTGATATACTAACTTTACTATATTCGTGTTTCAGTAATATTAATAGAAATTTACCTGAAAAAACTAATTTGCATTCTATAGTTGAAAAGGTTTTTAGTGAGACTTTAATAAAACTTGATAATAAAAAAACAAGGTCAATAAGAGAAACTCAAGCATTAGCTGTTTGCTTTAGAGCATTAGCAACTATTTGCAATGATGAATCAATTATTGCTAGATCTAAAAATATTCTCAATGATTACTTGAATAGCAATACAGATTATGAACCAGATATTATTTCAAGTGTTATTTCTATAAATGCCCATAATGGTGATTCAAAACTATTTGAAGATTATATTACTTTTATGAACGATGCTAAAACACCTCAAGATGAGGTTAGATTTCAAAGATCATTATCTTTATTCAAAGGAGAAAAGGAAATTGAAAAGTTATTTAATCTTATTTTAGATAACAAGATAAGATCTCAAGATGCTCCATATATTTTAGCCTCTACTCTCAATAACGATTCAGTTGGTTGGAAAACTTGGAATTTTATTGAGAATAATTGGGAAGACTTAACTAAAAGATTTCCAGAAAACTCAATTGTAAGAATGTTGTCTGGTATAAGATCTCTAAATAAAAGAGAATACCTAAATCATTTGAGAAAATTCTTTGATGATGGAAATAGGGTTAAACAAGGTAAATTACAATTAGATCAACATCTTGAAAAATTAGAAATAAATGTTAAATTTAGAGACAATTTATAATCTATAATTAATTATCTTCTAAGTCTTTGAGAAAATTTTCAATTTCAGGTGAAAGATCAATTTCCTCTTTTTCAGATGCTTGAATCTCAAATTGTTTTATCATTTCGTTTACTTGGCTGTTATTTTGTAGATTTTTGTGAATTTCTATATATTGGTTTTCACCCTTTTTTCTTTCTGGAAAATCTTTTGAAAATTTATATATATGAGATAAACTTTCCAATAGCCTAGATGTTGCTAAAAAATCATCTTCCAGTTTTACATAAAGAGGAATGTGTACCATCAATGATAAAGTTTCTAATAGCAGCTCATTATGTAATATTTGCGATAACTGGGAAGTCATACTTGTAGGACCGGTATAATTTGATTTGTTTTTTAGTGTTTCATTCAAAGGCTCAGGAGGTATCCATCCTTTATAGCTTCCTGTAACAGGTAGAGGTTTAGTATGAGGAACGGAATCGAACATTCCTCCAATAGAAATATATCTTTTTCCACCAAGATTCTTAATTAAATCAACTATAGCCAAATTAAAATCTTCAGCAAAATTATGAGGCTCAAGAAGATAAAGTAAAAAAATATTTGGTTCAGATTGATTTTTATTTCCGAAAATAATAGTATTTGGAATTCTTATTTTTCTTTCACCATTTTCGCTTAGTAATTCTGGTCTATATCTAGTCATATCATAATATTTGCTGGGGCTTTTTAGTTTACCAATTTCTTCAAGGTTGAAGATTTTAACTAACCTACTGATTGCATGATGTCCTACATTTCCAACATTTATCCAAGGCCTTAGAATGCTTATAAAATGACTATCTTTGTAGTTGGTTGAAGGTAAATTTAATTCAAATTCTTTTATGTTCAAATTCTTATTTATTTAATTACTTATTAAAAATTCTACATATTTATATATAAAAAATAAATCTATCAAAAATAAAAAAAATAAAAAAGTTATTGAAATATTTTTTTTATATAACTATCATTTAAGTATAATGCTTTGCATTATGTGAAACTTAAACTAGTATGAAAGGAGGATATTTTAATTGGAAACGAATAATAAGCGAGGTGCTCTTAACTGAAGGCGCCAAGAGGGTTAAGATACCTCCACTAAGAGTGAAA
>PAOY01000024.1 GCA_002710135.1 Dehalococcoidia bacterium
AGAAGAACCAAAAGCAGAAGAACCTGCACTAGAAGAACCAAAAGCAGAAGAACCTGCACTAGAAGAACCTGCACTAGAAGAACCTGCAGTAGATAAAATTAATTATCTAGACAAGCTTAAGAGTAACGAAAATATTGAGTCTTTTAAAAGTGGGGATACAGTTGTAGTAAATCTGCTTATAAGAGAAGGGGATAGAGAAAGAATTCAAGCATTTCAAGGAAATGTAATTAAAGGTAATCATAAAAATGGTTCGGAAGTAGTACCAGGTAAATCTTTTACTGTAAGAAGAATGGCTTCGGGTGTAGGTGTTGAAAGGACTCTACCTATAAGCTCTCCAAGTATTGATTCCGTTAAAGTAATTAGAAGAGGAAAAGTGAGACGATCCAATTTATATTACTTAAGGGACCTAACAGGCAAAAAGGCTAGAATAAAAGAAGCAAGATAGGTAGTTTGTTTTGGCTATAATCCCTATCAGAAAATTTCCAGATCCAATCCTAAGAAAACAATCTTCTGAAATAAAAGAGTTTAATAATGAAATAATCCAGTTTGGATATGACATGTTAGATACAATGCAATCTGCTAGGGGTGTTGGACTTGCAGCGCCACAAGTCGGCAGACTTATAAGAATGATCACAATACAGATCCCTGAGAATAAACCTATGATAATGTTTAATCCCTCGATCTCAAATAAATATGGATCAAGAAAAGTAGAAGAAGGATGTTTGAGCATTCCTGGATTCACTGGATTAATTGAAAGATCCATAAAAATTGATGCTCAATACTTAGATGAGAATAAAAATAAAATAAAATTATCCGCAGAAGACCTACTTTCACAAGCAATAGAGCATGAGATCGATCATTTGAATGGTATTATGTACACAGACCATTTGAAATCTCATGAAGATTTGCATAAAACAGGTGTCACTCCTAATGAAATTCATTGGCATGATGTAGGTTATAAAATTCATATAAATAAAGATCAAGCAACAAAAGACGATATAAGCATGCATGAAGTTATTGAAAAAAAAATAGAACTTTCTAAAATCAAATCTGATGGTTCTTTAGATGACGCTTCATTAGAAATATAAAGGAAGGAAAAATTTTGAGATTAAAGGGAATAATTATTTTAGCAATATGTTTACTAGTTTCTTTACTAGCTGTATTCATAAACCCTATTAAGATCGGAAATTGGCAAAGAGGAGATAATGATAATCTACTGGGAATGGTACTGGGGTTAGACCTCAAGGGTGGAACTCATTTAGTTTACTCCATAACTTCGACAACAGGTGAAGAACCAACTATAGAAGATGCCGAAGGTGTAAGAAAAATTATCGATAAAAGGGTAAATGAATTCGGAGTTAGTGAAGCGAACGTACAACTTCTGGGAACTCCTCCAAATAAAATTTTGGTACAAATTCCATCTCAATCTGGAGATCAAATAACCTTTTCATTTTCAAAAGATGATCCATCTATTGATGATATTAAAGAACAAATTTCATTGGCAGGATTGAAAGATTTTCAAATTGAAAAAATAGAAGATGAATATGTAGTTACATATGAACAAACTTTAGGCCTAGGTGTCTCTGAAAATATTAAGACAAATTTAGCAAATTCTTTTCCAGTAAAAATAATGATTAATTTTTCACCTATCAGACTTGAAGGGAAAGAGGAAGGTGAAGATTTAGAATTTCCAAATCTTGAAGATATAGAACCTCTTCTTAAGAGTGCAAATATTAATTATCAAGAACTTAACAATATGGGATTTGGGGCTTGGGAATTAATACTTGAAAATTTTGGATATAGCGATGAAAGTTTAGCAGAAAATATAATGCTTTCATTGTCTGAGACAGAATATAATCTTGTCAATCTACAACCTCAAGGTGAGCTTAATAACTTTATAGTTAGTGGTGGGATTCAATCTGCCAAAAGATTGATAGGTTCAACTGCGCAATTAGACTTTAGAGTTAGAGAGTGTGGTAAAAATAAACCTGAGGATTTGGATATAAATGTATGGGAACTTGTTAAGTGTTATGATCCTCAATATTATAACGAGGTTGCAACAGGGATTGAGTCTAAGAATCTTACCGATGCATCTCCTGGAACTGTACCTGAACTTTCACAACCAGTCGTGAACGTAGTTTTTGATGATGATGGTTCAGATCTTTTTTATGAAGTAACTGATAGGATATCTAGAACTGGAGATTTACTTGCAATTTATCTTGACAATGAAGAACTTGTAAGCCCAGGAGCAGATAAAGCAATTTCAGGTGGAAGAGCTTATATATATGGAAAAGATATTGATTCTGAAAGAGCTAGAGAAATTGCTATTCAGCTTCGATCTGGTGCTCTACCTGCAAAACTTGAACTGATACAAGAAAGAAACGTTGATGCAGTTTTGGGTTCTGAGTCTTTAACTAAAAGTTTGACTGCAGGAATTATTGGTTTTGTGCTTGTTCTGATTTTTATGATTAGTTATTACAAAATACCAGGAATAATTGCATCACTTACTTTAATAATTTATCTTATATTCGTTATAGCAATATTTAAGATTTTACCAGTTACACTGACACTGTCTGGTGCTGCGGCACTTATACTATCAATTGGCTTTGCAGTCGATGCAAACATTTTGATTTCTGAAAGAATAAAAGAAGAATTGCTTGCAGGTAGAAATTTATTAAATTCAATTACAGTAGGGTTTGATAGAGCTTGGCCATCTATCAGAGATGGTAATTTTTCAACGATAATTACAGCATTAGTACTTTATTGGTTTGGATCAAACTTTTCAACCTCCATAATGCAAGGATTTGCCTTGACTCTAGGAATTGGTGTTCTACTCAGTATGATTACTAGTTTTCAAGTAAATAGAATACTAGTCAGATTAATAACTAAAAGTAATCTTTTTGATAAGACTAATTTATTTATTCCCATATCAAAGAGAAATTCAGATGGAGATTTGTAAATGAATTTATTGTCTAAGAGAATATATCTTTTTTATTTTTCAATAATTGCAGTAGTTGTTTCTGCAATACTATTATTTGTTCCAGGACTCCCTTTAGGTATTGATTTTACCTCTGGATCAACAATAACTTATAGATGGTCAGATGAAAATCCATCTCAAGAAGATATTTCTAAAAGTATTAGTAACGCAGGCTTTGAAACTTCTATAATCCAGTCTATGGGAAATAATGAGTTTTTTATTAGAACAACTGATTTTGGTCAAAACGGAAAAGAGCGTATAGATATTGAACTGGAAAAATTGATTGGAGAAAAACCTGTAACATTAGACACTAACACGGTAGGCTCATCTGTTGCTGATAATACAATTAGAAATTCTATAATAGCTGTTTTGATAGCATCTTTGTTTGTCATGCTATATATTATTTATGCATTCAGAAATGTCGAGCAATCTTATTTATACGCAATAGCAGCAATATTAACCCTTGTTCATGATGTAATGGTAGTTATGGCATTATTCATTATATTCAGTTTGTTCATTGGATCTGTCGTAAATTCAATTTTTATTGTCGGGATACTAACTGTTATTGGTTATTCAGTAAATGATACTATTGTTATTTTTGACAGAATTAGAGAAAACCTAACAATAAATAAATCTATGGAATTTATTAATGTAGTAAATCAATCTGTTAGAGAATCTATAACTAGATCTTTAGGTACATCAATCACAACCTCAATCGTTATTTTTTCAATGATTCTTTTCGGAGGACAGTCTTTGAGAGACTTCTTACTAGTCTTGCTACTAGGTGTAATTATAGGAACATACAGTTCTATATTTGTAGCTTCTAATCTATTATTAACATGGAAATATGGATTGAAAAAATAAACTAGTTTCTGCTTCTCTTAAATAATTTTTCTTCTTCCAATTTATCTAATATTGCTAAACAATATTTTCTACTCAGCCCTAGATTGTCTCTTAACAAATCTATGTTGATTTTTTTGAATTTAGTATTTAATCTAATCACTTCTTTTTTTAGTTTTTCAAATTGTTTTATGCTATAAAAAACATTACCTGTACACTTGATAATAAAATTGTTATTTATGAGGTAATTCATAAGTTCAGAACTTAAAGTTTTATCAGTTGGAGGCATATAATTATTACTCTCTAAATACAAAATATATTTATTTATTAATTCTGAGTCTTTTGTATTTATTTGAGGTTTGAATGAGATTTTTTGAATATGTCCTCCATTGACAGTAATAAGCTTATTTTTAACTAGAATTTCTATAAGTATATTTTTTTCTGTCTTTTCATTTAATTTTGATAAAGGAAGTCCTTGTCTCAGAGGAAAAAGTTTATGGTAATTTTTTACATCATTATATAATTTTTTTGATTCCAATTTGATATATTCTTTTTTTGCAATATAAGAACTCTCATTGAATAAATATAACTCATTTTGATTTTTTAGAAAATTTAATACATACTTTTCATTTTTGCCTAAATATTTTTTTAATTTACTGATAGATAACACTTTATGTTGGTCTAGAATTATTGAAACAATATTTATTTCACTTAATTTGAAATCAATTAATTTTTTTTCATTGATGATTTTTTCAAAAAAGATTATTTCTCCTCCACCTGATGTTCCATTATTATTCCTAATAATAAATTTATCTCCAGCTAAAAATGAAATTTTATTTCGTAAGTTTATTTTGGCAATACATGAGTTCTTAATATGTTTTATCGTTCCGATTGATTTAGAAGTTCCTGAATGAAATGATATCTCTGAATTATTTTTTATTTCTTTTACAAGATTTAATTTGACATAAATCAAATCTGATTTGACTATAAATTCCTTTTCAGAAATAATTTCTCCTTTATCGATATCTGAAACTCCCAAATTTTGTATATTAATTGATGTTCTAGATCCAGGAATTACTTCTTCCATATTTGAGTTAAAAGCTTCTAAGCCCTTAATTTTTATTTCTTTGAAACTTGGAGTCACTACAAGTTTAGAGTCTTTAGTTATTTTATTGCCAGTTAGCGTTCCTGTTACTATAGTGCCTTTACCATCCAATGAAAAAACTCTATCGATAGATAATCTAGAAGGTTTTGAATAATCCTTTTTATTTTGATTATATTTTTCAAAAAGAACTTTTTTTAAACTATCAATTCCCTTCTTGTTTTTAACTGATATTTCTAAAATATTGAAATTATCTATTTCATTTTTTGATAATAATTCAGTAATTTCAGAATTTAGTTTTGAGATTTGTTTTGGGTTTGAAAGATCAGATTTAGTTATTATTGCAACTATTTCTTTTATTGAAAGAAGCTTTAGAATCTTTAAATGCTCAATTGTTTGAGGTTTTATACCTTCATTTGCAGCAATTACCAACATTACTAGATCTATTCCATGAGTTCCAGAAATCATGTTTCTTATAAAATTTTCATGTCCGGGGGTATCAATAATAGATGCATATAAATTTTTACTAAAAGAATATTTTGCAAATCCTAATTCTATTGAAAGTCCCCTCTTTTGCTCTTCCGTTAGTCTATCCGTATCAACTCCTGTTAATTCTTTCACTAAGGAAGTTTTCCCATGATTTACATGCCCTGCTGTACAAATGCTATACATATCAATATCAATCTACAAAATTATTAGCTACTTCATTTGCAAATAATTTACCTTTTTCAGTTAGTTTATAAAACTTATTATTTTTCTCTAGAATATTCTTACAAAAATATTTTTCTAGCTTTTTCTTATATAAATCCTCAAAGTTTAAGTCGAATTTACTTTTGAATTTTGTTGTATCTATTCCCTGATCTAATCTAAGAGAAAGCATTAGGAATTCGAGGATTTCATTTTTTAAATTATGCTCTTCATACACATCAAAAAAATCATTTTCTTTTAAGTATTTTATTTTTTCCTTAACTTTTATTTTTTTTTCTTTATAAATTTTTTTTATGCTATGTATATATTTTTTGGGAGACCTTATAACACTAAATCTTTGATTTTCCATGTATGAATGAGCACCTGGGCCAAATCCTATATAAGGTTCAAGTTTCCAATATTTCAAATTATGTTTTGAAAATTGATTTTCCTTAGCCCAATTTGAAATTTCATAGTTTTTGTAATCATTATCCTTAAGAAATTTTTGTGTTATTTTGTACATTTCAGCAGAAAAATCATCGTTTGCCACAATAACTTCTTTTCTAGAAACTTGTTCGTTTAGAAATGTTCCTTTTTCAACTTGCAATGAGTATGCAGAAATATGAGAGGGATTTATTTTAATTATATTATTTAAAGTTTCTTGATATGTTTTTATACTTTGGCTAGGTAATCCATAAATTAAATCGACTGAAATATTAGAAAAATGATTTTTCAAGATCTCAATAGACTTAATAGCTTTACTTGCAGAGTGCCTTCTATTTATGATTTTTAGCTCATCATCATTCAAGGATTGAATACCAATTGAGCATCGATTAATTCCAATTTTTTTCCAAGATTTAGCCTTTTTATCTGTTACATCTTCAGGATTTATCTCTAATGTCACTTCCGAACTTTTTGAAATACTAAAAGAACTTTTTATATTTTGTATTATTCTTTCTAGTTCACTGATATCTATATAGGATGGGGTTCCTCCACCTATAAAAATAGAATCCACTATATAAGAATTATCTAATGACCAAAATTCTATCTCATTGCATATTGAGGTAGTAAATTCTTCGATTAGATTTTCTATACCTGTATATGTATTAAAATCACAGTATGTGCATTTAGTGTGACAGAAGGGTATATGTACATATAGACCTATGTGTTTTTTTTTTAATTCGGTGTCCATATTCCTGAATCAGGTTTATTCTGATCACTTTCACCGCCTTCAGAATTTTGTTGGCTAGCTCTTTGTTGTGCTTCAAATTGTTCTTTCATCTGTGCTTCCATTGCAGCTTGTGCATTCTTGACCCATTGAGCAACTGTATCTAGCTCAGGAGGAGATATAATAAATTTTTCTACTCCTTCAGGAAGCTCAATTTCTTGATTACCTGTGAAAATAATACAAGCTTCTCCATCTCCTAAGTTCTCATCTATTGATTTATTAATATGATTTATTCTAGATTCAGATTCTTTTTTTAACTCTTCTGAAATTTTTTCAGCAACACTTCTATTAGTTAATCCAACATTTAAGCATTTTGACCAATCTATTACTTTTTGCAAAATTTCTAGATTTTCAAATTCTTCAAATTGAGCCCCAGAACTTACCCTATCCTGCAAAATATTCCATGCCCCCAAGCTTGCTTCTTTCAGGCTGATTGAAACATCTTCTCCTTTTCCTGGAATACCTTCTATAAAAATTCTTTTGACAACACCCGTTTTTTCTTCTAAGTTAGTAATATTGCTGTCAACTGCTTCCCAATATTTTTGAATCAAATCATGTAGATCTTTTGATGCTTCAGGAGGAGCTTGTAGTAATACACATACAAAAGCCTTTCTTTTGCCAATCATATCTTTTGAACTAGGTTTTTGAATTTTTCCAATTTCATCGCTCATTTGATTTTCCTTTACATAATTTCACTTTTTGTTTTTTTAAATAAAAATCTACATGTTTATTATCATCTGAAAAGATATTTTATAACACATTGTTTAAGTTTACCTTGCTTTATAACTCAACCATAAATTTAAACATTAAATCTGAAGTATATTACATCTCCGTCTTTAACTATGTAGTCTTTTCCTTCAACTCGCATTTTGCCTGCTTCTTTAGATTTTTTTTCTCCTTCTAAAGATACATAATCTTCGTAACTTACGACTTCTGCTCTAATAAATCCTTTTTCAAAATCTGTATGTATTTCTCTTGCTGCTCTAGGGGCATTTGAGCCCTGAGGAACAGTCCAAGCTCTAGATTCTTCAGGCCCTGAAGTGAAATAGGTAATTAGATCAAGAAGTTTATATCCTGACTGGATTACTTGCTCTAATCCTGATTGTTCTAATCCTAATTCATTTAAGTATTCATTTTTCTCTTCGTTGCTCAATTGTGATATTTCTGATTCTATTTTTGCAGAAATAATGATAGAAAGAGCATTTTCTGCATTTGCTATCTCTTGAATAGATTTTGAATATTCATTACCTGCAATTGCATCTTCTTCTGAAACATTACATATATAAAGGACAGGTTTACTTGTAAGTAGTTGTAAATTTTTTAATATAGACTTTTCAGACTCTTTGACCTTCAATAATCTTGCAGGTTTACCATCTGTTAATAATTCATGAACTCTTTTGATTATTGGCAATAATTCTTTTGCCTCATTATCCCCAGACCTAGCTTTTTTTTCAATTGTAGGGATTCTTGATTCAATACTTTCTAAATCTGATAGCATTAATTCTGTTTCAACAATTTCACTATCTTCAATAGGGTTTACTTCACCATTTACATGGACGATATCAGGATCTTCAAAACAACGTATAACATATGCTATTGCATCCATTTCACGAATATTTGCTAAAAATTTGTTCCCTAATCCTTCTCCTTTAGAGGCTCCCTTGACTAATCCTGCTATATCAACAAATGACATTTTAGTAGGAATCGTGGATTTAGAATTATTTATTTTTGATAAGGCCTTAAGTCGGTCATCAGGTATAGCAACTTCGCCTACGTTTGGGTCTATTGTACAAAAAGGATAGTTTTCTGCCTGGGCATTGCTAGTTTGGGTTAGTGCATTAAATAATGTAGATTTTCCCACATTAGGTAAACCAACTATTCCACACTTAAATCCCATTTAATCTATCCTTATTTTTTAAATTTTTTAATAATCTTAATACAAAAACTTTTATAAGAGATTAAGTATTATTTTTTATTCTCATCCTCATTTGTTTCGTCTAAGTTTCTAAACTCGCCTTCAATTATAGTTTCTTTAGAATTTTTTTCAAAACTTTTTCTAAAACTTTGTAACTTATAAACTATAATCGCAACTAGTAAAACTAATATGTCATCTAGTTGACCTAATATCGGAATGATATCTCTTATTAGGTCATATGGCGATAATATGTAGATTATTGATAATAAAAAAAACATTTTTATTTTCAAAGGGACTTTTGGATCAAAAATGCTAGTTATTATCTTATATGTCAAATAAATTATTCTAGGTATTAATGTAATAAAATTTTTCATATAATTGTAATAATATGTTATTGGATTTTATATTTAAATAATATCAATAAAAGTGAAAATTAAGTTTTGATTAAGCTAATACATGGTGATGATGAATTTTCATCAAAAGAATTATTAGGAGAATTTACTGGCAAAGGTACTGACTTGGAAACAGATGTGAATTTTTTGTATCCAAATAATGTATCAGAACCAATATTTTCAGAATTAGTAAATACTATGTCTCTATTTGGAGATAAAAGAAAACTCGTGTTTTTTGATTTGATTTCCAAAATTACATCCTCTAAAAATGATCAATGGAAAGATTTTAATGAAATATGTATAAACAAACCCTCTATGAATGAACTTTTTTTCATTGAATCAAAGGAAATAAATATTAAATCAACAAAAATAAAAAAATTTTTAGAAATAGCTGATATTCATCTATATAATTTACCTACAGGTCGTGGTTCATGGGAGAAGATCAGGCAGTGGATAGTTTCTAGACAAAAAAAATATCAACTTCAACTATCTATTGAAGCAATAAATAAACTAATAGATCTTATAGGTAACAATTATAGATATCTTGATAATGAATTGTTTAAATTAAGTAACTATAAACCAAATTCAAAAGTAGAAGAGATTGATATTGAAATAATGGTTACAGGAATAAAAGAAACTTCAATTTTTGAATTAATCGATGCTATATTAGAGAAGGATTTGTCAAAGTCTGATCAATTGATTAATGAATTTATAAATAAGGGTCAAAGCTTTTTTTCTGTCGAACAAATGCTTTCAAGACAAATTAGGCTAATAATTATGGCTCAGGATTTATTAGGCTCAAATAAAAGTCAAATAATTCAAAATAAATTACAAGTTAAGTCTAATTTTGCATTTAATAAAATTCTCAATCAAGCACAAAATTTTTCAAATAAAAGAATGAAAGATATGCTTAAAAATTTATTAAATTTAGATCTTGGAATCAAAAACGGTAACAAAACTGAAAAAGAAGTTATGAAACAGTTGGTACATTTATTATGATCAAAAAAAATATTTTTATTTTATTATTATTATTTTTTGCTTGTTCTCAAAGTGTAGAAGAATCGGCCGAAGAAATTACATATGAATATTCTCCTGAAGCATCTTTAGATCTTTATATTCAAGGCAAAAGGTTTATTGATCAAGGGAAATATAAAGAAGCAGGTAAAACCTTTGAAAAATTGATTATTATAGATCCAGAATTTTCAATGGCTTGGGAAGGTTTATCTGATGCTTCGTTGATGCAATCTCTTCTTTCAGAATCTTTAGAATTTTTAGACAAGGCAATATCTATTAATCCTTCTATTTCTTCTCACAATTCAAAAAAAGCTTTAGTTTTATATTATTTAGATGATTTTGAAGCAGCGGATAGATTTGCAAATTATGCCTTAAGTATTGATAATAATGATGTTAGAGCAATTATAGTATCTGCTGCAATAAAAGCTAATAAAGGTCTTACAGACCAATCAATAGAGTTATTCGATAGGGCTTTGGAATTAGAACCAGAAGATTCATCCGTATATTATTGGAAAGCTAAAAGCTTTAGGGAATATAACATAGATTTAGAAAAATCTATGGAATTAATAAATAAAGCTATAGATTTAGATAGATCTGCTCCAGCATTCTATATTGAAAGGGCCTTATTATATTTTTCTTTAGGTAATTTAGAAAACTCCGAAAATGATCTATTAGAGGCAATTGAAGTTGCTAAAAATCCTAGAAATCAAAAATTAATCGATACCGCAAAAGAGATTTTAGAAGATGTTAAGAAATAAATTAATTCTATCGACTATATTATTTTTATTTGTATTTTCATGTTCAAATGATTCTGTTTACGAAGGATATATTATAAATTTAGATTCATCATTATCGAATGGTTTGAAATCCGTAAGTTCTATTACGTTAAATAATAACAATAGTTTGCAGGAGACCTTTTATGTACTTCCTGAAAAAAAACTTGAAGATATTAATATAGAATTTACCTATTCACATATAAAATCTCATATGGAAGAAGGGAAAAAAGTAAACATTAAGTATGAAGAAATAAATAAAAAATTTTTTATTGTTGATTTTAAGTTTTCAGATCATAGTCATTAGTTATTAATGTAATCAAAATCTTTTTTCAATTCAGAAAACTCCACAAAACCTTGATACCTTTTTTTTACTATCCCATTTTTATCAACTAAAAATGTCCATGGTTCTGTTTCAATACCAAATTTTTTTACGGATTCATTTAATTGGCCTAATGACAAATCTCCTTTATGCATAACTTCTTTGAAATTTTTCCATATTTCCACATGAATTATAATAGCATCATCATAAAATGTTGAAATATCTTTCAGTTCTTCTAACTGAGGGGCACAAGTTCCAGTGACACATAATCCTGGAGTTGAAAAGGTTATGAAAAAAGGTTTTTTTTCAATTAATGCTTTATCAAGGCTATATTTATAAAATTCTCTGTTTGGGTTTATATCTGTAGTTAGGTCTGAAAGATTATATTTTTCCAAAGAAGGTGTAATAATTGGTTCGATAAAATCACCAACTCCTAAAGTTTTTGAATTTTCCTTGACGTTTATAGTGGCTTTGGCTAACCCTTGATTAGATTCTAATAAAAATTCCCAATATCCTGTTTTATCAAAATTTAGATTTGTTACAAAAACTTTTCTATTTGGTGGCCAATTTGATATTATTTTATCAGTGATTTCTACTTTATTTTCACTTTCAAGCTCTCTAATGAAGAATCTTAAGTCATCAGTTAATGTGTTGCCATCTACATCTAGTGCAGTTAGTACTACTCTATTTTCTCCCAGCTCTAAATCCTCAGTTATTACAAATAAGGATAGTAAATTTTCTTTTGATTCACTAGAACAACTTAAAAATACTGATACTAATAATAAAAAAAATATTTTTTTCATTATTTAATTGTAAGCATATTTGTAGGATTAGTTATCATCATTTTTTTGATTATTTCGTTTTCTATACCTCTTATTTTCATCCAAGGTACAATCCTTTTTAATATGTGATCAAAACCATGCCCACCATATTTTTTTAATCTGTGTTTTGTGCAAATGTCTTGTGCCAGTAAAATTTTATCTTCAAAATTATTTTTTATTAAGAATTCAATCATGTTAATTCTTTCATGATCTCCAGGCATGTACGTTTCTGGAGCTAATGGATAATAAGGACTGTCATGACCCCACAAGTCTAAATTTATGTATACTCCAGTTTCTGCAGTTTCTTTTAGAATTGAATAATCAAATATAGTTCTATCAATGTGCCCCATTACTACGTTATCTAAATCTGCGCCCAATTTACTAATAAATTCAATTATTTCTAAAGGTGCATACTGATTTCTACCTGGATGTATAAGCAATGGAAGTCCTGTTGTTTTATGTGCTAAAACTGAAGCTTCCATTGATATTTTTTCATTTTTTGTCCAGGGCCAGGAGCATCCTATTTCGCCAATGATTCCAGATTTTACATTTGAGTCACCAGCTCCGATTGTAATATCTTTCATTATTGATTCGAATAACGATTCTATCCCTTCAGATGTATAATTTAGTGTTTGGGCTAATTCAACGTAAAAGCCTGATCCCATAACTATATTTACACCAGTTTTAGAACTGATCTCCTTTAGCTTTTTAGGATCTCTTCCCAAACCTATATTTGTTACATCTACTATAGTATTTCCACCAGAATTTCTATAATGATCTAATTCATTACATGCATCTTTTACATCTTGATATACAAGATTGTCTTTTGATGATGCCCAATTAAATCTAACCCATCCTAAATTATCAATAGATATTTTTTCGTCCATTTTTGAAATATCTTTTGAATCAATTGGTTCAGTTAGAATTGCATTGAAATCAATTATTATGTGATCATGAGTAGATGTATTACCGACTTGTTTAGGTTCAATAGCTCCTAATACAGTCATTACTTTTCCTTGATTTATTTTCATAACTTCAAATCTGGCTCCATGTTAAGTTCATAGAAACCCAATCTATATATAGCTTGGGTTTCTAATATTAGTAATCTATTCACTTACTTTATTTTGCAATTATTTATCTTAGAGTTTTGGTTCAGATGCAGGCATTGACTTCATCATTTCTATCTTTGATGTAACTGCAGGATTTTGTAATGCAGTTGGTCTCTCGCCTCTCAAAACTGCAGCAACTTGTTGAGATGCTCTTCTTCTAGATAACCATGCTGATCTTGTTGACTGACCAGCTATATGCGGTGCTACTATTACATTTGGCATATAAAATAATGGATTTTTAGGATCAGCTGGTTCTTGCTCGAATACATCTAATCCAGCCCCTCTAAATTTTTTATTGTTTAGTGCATCAATCATATCTGTTTCTTTAACTACAGCACCTCGACATACATTTATAAAAAAAGCATCTTTTTTCATAAGATCAAATTGCTCTTTACCTATCATATGATGAGTTTCAGGATTCAGCGGAACAATAGTAATAACATAGTCTGATCTCTTAAAAATATCATTTAGTTCCCAAACTTGTTCTACTCCATACTCTTTTATAAGCCATGGAGGGCAGTAAGGATCATAAACTATTGTATCCATTCTCCATCCACTTAGTTTTCTTGCTATCTGTCTTCCAATATTTCCAAATCCAATAATTCCTACAGTTTGCTCATCAAGAGGTTCAATAGGACTGAATTCACTTCCATCCCATTTACCACCATCTCTCAACTGGAGAGTATATTGTACTACTTGACGATTTAATGCTAGTGTAAAAGCTACTGCTTGATTTGAAACCTCTTCTGCACACATTCCTGCTCCATTAGTTATCATCATTCCATGCTCCGTTGCAGCTTCAGCATCTACATGATTAAATCCGTGAGAATAAACTGCTAAAACTTTACAGTTATTTGTAGACTTAATAAACTGTTCGCTTCCCCATCCTGCCCGATTTAATATTGCGTCTGCATCTTTTACAACTTCCATAGCTTCTCCTTCAGATTTAGGATTTGCTTTCACAAATTCTACATCAAGATCTGCCATTTCTGCCTTTTCATATTCTAGTTTGTCATCTTCAGGCCCTAAAAAGACCACTTTATATTTAGCCATCAAAATTTCCTTTCAAAAAATATTCAATATATGATGAAATTTTATTAATATTTTGCTTTATCGTATAAAATAATTATAAAAAAGAAATCATCATAGATGAGTAATTAATAGAGTTTTACACTTTTTTTAAATTAAAATATTATGCAAAAATCAGATTTATCATTATTTTTAGAACTTTCTAATATTCCAACTACTTCATTCCATGAAGAATTAATATCTGATTTTATTAAGTCAGAACTAAATAAAAATCAAATAGATTTTATTGTAGATGAGTGGGGAAATATTGAAGTTTTATTAAAAGGTAAATCTGACAAAGAAATAGTTTATATTTCACATATGGATCATCCTGGTTTTGAAATTGTTGAAAAAATTGATGGTAAATTATTCAAAGCAAAAACCTTAGGAGGATTACCCAAGCTATGTGACATTGAAAATACAAATATTAAAACTGTATCTACTGATAATCAAATAAAAGGGAATCTTCTAATAAATGATAATGAAACCAATTCTAATGAGTTTAAATTTACAAATTCTGATAGATGGTTGAATAAAGAATTTGTATTTATTGAGTTGGATAATGAAAATATTGATTATCCTTGTCCTGTAGTTTTTGACCTTCCTGATTCTAAAATTGATAAAGATGAAGTTATAACACCTGTTGCAGATGATTTAGCTGGATGCGCATTGATTTTAGAAACTTTAAAAATATTAAAAAACACAGATATAAAATATTCTATTCGCGCAATTTTCTCTAGAGCTGAGGAAGTAGGATTGCTTGGAGCAAGACTTATAGCTAAAAGCGGAAGAATTTCTAAGGATTCAATTATAGTCTCTATAGAAACAAGTAGTGAATTACCTGGTGCTATATCTGGATCTGGACCGATTATCAGAACTGGTGACAGAGCTTCTACTTTTGATAATTCTGGAGAAATTATTTTACTATCAGCGGTAAGAGCACTAATAAATGAGGATAGGAGCTTTAAATCTCAAAGACAACTAATGAATTTAGGTGGTTGTGAAGCTACTGCTTTTTCTGCATTTGGTTACAAAGTTACAGGTATATCATTACCATTAATTAACTGGCATAATGCTACTGATAGCGGGAGCGTAGAACCTGAAAGAATAAGTATCACAGATTATCAAAATGCACTAAATATCATGACAAAAGTAGGAATTTTGGATATTGTAGAAAATAAAGATTATTATAAAAGTCTTATTGAAATACCAGATGAAGCGCAAAGATTAGAAATTAGGAGAAATGATGCCTGAAGTTGATGGATCTTACTTAGTAGCTAGAACATTAAAGGAAGAAAACACAGAATGTTTATTTTACTTAATGGGTGGCCCAAATTATGAAATAATTAATAACTCTGAAGATCTTGGTATAAAGACTTATGATTTTAGACATGAACAGGCAGCAGCAATGGCGGCTCATGCTTACTCAAGAGTAACAAGAAAACCTGGAGTTACTACAGCTGCATCTGGCCCTGGTACATTAAATTTGCTCACTGGACAATATAATGCATTTATTGATTGTGCTCCAATGATAACTTTGGGAGGTGCAGGTCCAATCAAAGATTTTTATAGAGGTGGATTTCAGGAAGTTGATCAAGTTTCAATTTTTGAAAAAGTTTCTAAGGCTACCTTTAGGCCAACATCTGCATCACAATATCCTCAGGTAGTATCTCATGCATTTAGAATCTCAAAAACTGGAAGACCTGGTCCTGTATACATAGATTGTAATGAAGATGTTTTATATGAAAAAATAAATGAAAAAGATACATCTATAGCTACAAGATCAGAAGAAAGTTCTGGGCCCTCCGGAGATAGTGAATTAATTAAGAAAACTATTGATCTATTAGCGAATGCTAATTCTCCAATTATTTTTGCTGGAGGAGGAACATTTTGGTCAGATGCATCTCAAGAATTAAATGAATTTATAGATAATTCAGGCATTCCTTTTTATACAACTCCAATGTCTAGAGGAGTGGTCTCAGATAAACATGAGTATTCATTTCCAGCCGCTAGATCAAGTGCCTTTAGAGAAACTGACTTAGTAATAGTTTTAGGAACTAGATTTAATTGGATCATGACTTATGGAAATAGAATTAATCCAGATGCAAAAATAATTCAAGTCGATATTTTAGAAGAAGAAATTGCTCATAATAGAAATGTAAGTTTAGGAATAGTTGGGGATTGTAAGCAAGTTATTAAGCAATTAAATGATGAATTCAATAATAAAAACTTAAAATCTTCAAGATGGGAAAAATGGAGAGAAAATTTATCTGTATCAGAAAAAACCCGAATTGAGAGAGTAGAACCTCTTGAAAATTCTAGTCAAGTTCCTATTCATCCTCTAAGACTTTGTAAGGAACTTCGCGAAATAATGGATGAGAATTCGATTATTACAATTGATGGGAATGAAATTCTTCATTATGGGAGACAAAGTATTCCAGCATTTTTGCCAGGGCATTCTATTAACTCTGGTCCTACTGGATGTATGGGAGTAGGCTTACCTTATGCCATTGGTGCTAAAATTGCTAAACCAAAAAATACTGTATTTGCATTGCATGGTGATGGATCTCTAGGTATGAATATTCAAGATTTTGACACAGCAGTTAGGCATAATTTACCTATTGTAGTTGTAGTTTCAAATAATGAAGGATGGACAGCTAGAGTAGAAGGTATAAGAAAGCCTGGAAGAGAATTAGGATTTACTAGATTTGATCTTATAGCAGAGTCATTAGGTGGTTACGGGGAGATGGTTGATGATCCTAAGCAAATTAAGCCAGCTATTGAAAGAGCTATTGATTCAGGACTACCAGCTATAGTGAATGTTCATACTGATCCTACTGCAAGAGCAATATCTAAATTTGTAGGTTCAAAAATGGAGTAATAACTTAATGTTCTCCTGGATAAATCATAATTCCTTATATATCTTAATATTTTTTTTCCCTATAGTTATTACAACTGTTGTTTATTATAATTTTTCAAAAAATAAATTTTTATTAATTTCTTTATTTGTATTTTTAACTTTATTATTTGTCCTAGTAAAGATTTTTTTTCAACCTAATGCAACAGATGATATTGATCAAGTTGAATTAGATCAGATTATTAATAATGAATCCGAGGTTATCATTGAATTTTTTTCACCAAATTGTATGGGGTGTGTATTAAGTGAGAAAGCAGTTAATGACTTTATAGAAAAATATTCCGAATATAAGTTTATAAAGTTAGATGTTTCAGACAAAAGATATTCCGAATTAGTTATGAAAAATTTTATTACAGTAACTCCTACCTTTCTTTATTTTAAGAACGGAAAATTTAATGATAAATATGTAGGTATGTTAAGTGATTCTGAAAATTTATATGAAAAATTTAATCAGGAATGATTTCATTTAATTTATCTGTTATTATTTCAATATCAATCTCATCTAGGCTATGAACTATAATACAAATTTCATCCTTATCTGCATGCCCATCATTTAATCCTCCGCCAACGTATATTTTAGGATCATTTTTTGATAATTCTTCCATTATTTTGCCAGATCTTGGTCCTTTGTAATCAGATTCAAAATTTATAACAACGGTTGCGCCTTGTCTTATAGGATAATCTTCTATGGTGACTTTAATTCCATTTTTGGGTTTAAGTTTTTCTTGCACAAGCTTAGCTTTATTTTGCCACATTTCTAGCTCATTAATTTCATCGTCTTCCATAAATAACTTTAGCGCAGTTATAAATCCTATAATATTTTCTTTAGTTACTTTCATAGGTCTACCTATAGCTGCTTTTGCTGTATGTAAATTTTGAAAGCTATGTAATTTTGCAGATTCAATTAGTTCTCTTTTCCCAGTAAGAATCCCTGTTGATTGAGGACCGCCAATTCCCTTCCCACCACTAAATCCAACTGCATCTACTCCCATAGATATAAATTTAGTCAAATTTTCTCTAGGAGGTAATTCTGCAGCAGCATCTAAAATTAATGGGAGGTTATTTTTATGGGCAATCTCAATGGTCTTTTTTAGGCCTAGCCCTTCGTCAAAAAAAGGAGCAATAATGAATGCTATCGCACATGTTTTATCGTTGATATTTTTTTCTAAAGTTTCATTATCATATTCAATTAATTTACCACCCGGAGTTTCAAAAGCAGTGTCATAATTATTTCTTTGTCCTTTGTGTATTAATATCTCGTTTTTCATACCTTCTGTGTGAGGTATTCTTAAAATCTTCTCTTTATCTTGTCCTGTAATACAAGCTGCAGCCATTAGTACTATTGATGCAGCGCATCCGCTAGTAACTAAGGACATCTCTGAACCACATACTTTAGATATATATTCCCCAGCTGCTTCATGTAGCTCTTCCAAATCAACAAAAACTGAGCTAGCCTCTTCTATTGATTTGATAACTTCAGGCTTCATTATGCTACCACCATAAATAGTGACCCAGCTTCTTGCATTTATCACAGGCTTTATACCGAGTTCTTTATATACTTTCGGCCAATTTTTTTTCATAAAATGATTCTTTATATTAGATATAATTAGAAAATATTATAATTTATTTATGGATAAAAACACTAGGAAATTCTCACATTTACATAGACAATTAGCAGTTATTCTTACAAGTTGGGGGCTAACTTCCATTGTTATGGGCTCTACATTGTTTTTTTTTCAAGTTGAATTCATTCGATCCATGTCTTATCAATTCTTGATATGGGGATTAATTAATTTTTGTTTAGGAATTTTTCCTCTAATAAGAAATTCTTCACCTAGCAGAATCAGGTTATATAAAATTTTACTAGTTAATTCATTTTTAGATATTTTATATATTTTAGTTTCTCTAGTTTTAATTTTTGAAATAATTTTTGAAGGAGAATCTTCAATAGGTCATGGATTTGGAGTTTTTATACAAGGCTTGTTTCTTCTGATTTTTGATACTTATTATGGTCTAAAGTTTAAGAATTTAGCTGATTAGTTATTTATCCCTTTTATCATCCCTCTTATATAAGCAACCTGGCCTAAATGCTGAGATTCTTCTACTAGAACATGTCCTAATATCCAATATCCAGTTTTTAGTTCTCCACTTAATCTTTTATATTTTTTAGCTAGATCTTCTTCACTTAAGCTTTCAATTATCTTTAAGCTTTCAATTCTTTGTTCATGATAAAAATTCATTAGTTGATCTTTATCCATATGTGGCAAATTTGCTAAATCTTGCTTTCCGTATCCTTTACCATAATCTTTTTCATCAAAAGGAAATTTTTTATTCCATCCATTTCGCATCCATACACTTTCTTTTCCTCCAATTACTTGATTTATCCAATTATCTTCAACTCTACCCATATGCCATAGTAAATAAATTATGCTATTTGATTCTAGCGAAGGTTGCCATCTTAATTCAGATAAAGATAAGTCTGAAATGGATTTGTTTAGAAGCATTAAGTATTCTTCTAATCCTGAAATAATAGCTCTCTTAAATTCATTCATTATATAAACCTTGTTTTTTATTCATTATGATGAAATTTATTATATATCCACTTGCCAAAAAATAGAATTTGATATTAAATTCTATAAAAGTCCTAATAGGTAATTAAGAATATGAAATATAAGCATTTAGGAAACTAAATAGACAATATGGCAATAATTGAAACAAAAGTCTTAAAAACAATGTCTACCGGAGAAAAAATCAAGATCCATAGACAAAATAGAGGGATGTCACAGATTGATCTTGCAAAGATTATGGGTAAATCTCCAGTTTGGCTTTCAAAAATTGAAAAAGAGCAAAGGGAAATCAGAGTTAGTGACTTAGAAAAAATTTGTAAGGTTTTACAAGTAGAAGTTGATCAATTATTGAATGTTGGAATTAAGAATAATTCTTATAAAACTATTTTGCAAAATGTTGTTTCAAGTCTTCCACATGAAGTACCTGTTTATAAAATGAATGAGATTAAGAAAATATTGAGATCTAATGAAACAGTTATTCCGACTCTTTATGCATATTGGGACCCTAATGTTTTATCTAGTAATAATATTCTAGGATTATTTATAGAAGATTCATTTAATTCTCCTGAATTAAATCCTGGTGATAGAGTTTATGTAAATAGAGATTGGCATAAAGGGCTATTACTTGATGAAAGGCTAAATAAAGAAAAACTTATTAATAATTTTAAGAATGATACCTTTTGGCTTATAGAATTATTACCAGACTCTAGTAAAAAATTTTCTATGTCAATTTGTAATAAATGTGGAGCAAGGCAAGATAACTTAAGTGAACCAAATTTTGATGATGAATATAGCTGTATTTGTTCTGAAGGTTTTATTATTTCAAAATCATTCACAGAAAATAAAAAAATATTATTTTCTAACAATAATGAATCATACGCATCTGATTCTGTTAGAGTAATAGGTAGATTGGTTCAAGTTGTCAAAGAGATTTAGTAATAATCTTTAGTATGATTTACAGAATCCTTAATTTCTTTAGTCCAAAGTGATTCTAGTGTGTATTTTGGATGCCAGTTTAGGATATTGTAGGTTTTATCACTGTTAAATTTCCCGTGAGGTATTTTCGGAGATATAAAGAAAGTTTCTGTATTTGACTTAAGCTTATTGAGATCTAAATCTACGGCACACTTAACAGCTTCTCCGCAATCAATCCAAGATGTAGTAAAAGGAGTCATGTCTTTATGTAACTCAGCTTCTTCAAAATCTGGAGTTGTTAAGTCATAATGATGTCTCATATTAAGGTATAGCAATGTAATTACTTTAATGTCATAAAATTCAGAAAATCGATTACATATTTCTTGACCTAAATATTTGCTTAATGCATATAGTCTTGTTCCTGGTTGAGGAGGCATTTCAGGATTTAGGTTATTATCCCACTCTTCATAAGAAGTTCCTACTAACTGAAAGTGAGGACCTGTATTAATTACTCTTTTTATATTATGTGTTTTTGCAGCATTCATCATCGCATAATTTCCCATAGTTGACACATCAAAAGCTAGCTTCCTGTCATGCCTTAGTACTGAAAGGTTGATGATACAATCTCTACCCTCAGCTGCTTTAGATACTCCATCAACATCATATACGCTAAGTTTTTCGAAATCTCCTTTATATTCTTTAGGAGGTTCTTTTATATCTGTTAATAAAATCTCGTGTTTATTTTTTAGAGCTTTGATAACCCACGGTCCTAACATTCCTGTTCCACCTAAAATTAAAATTTTCATTAGGATTCCCCTATAAAATTATCTATTTTATTAGTTAAAAATCTTTGACCTTCAAAAGTATCTTGTAAATGATAATTTATCCAATTAGGTCCTTTTTTTCGCGCTGAATTGAAAGGCCCTCTAGTCAATTTAGACTGTTCTGAATAAAAATCATATTCTATAAATTTTTCTATAGATTTACTTAATTTACTTTCTGATAACCTGTAATCACTGTTCTCATCAATTTCACCTAAGCGTAAATTTATTACTTCAAAAACTTGATCTCTTGCGAATTCTTTGCAAACCTTTTCCGATAGATTTGCACACAATATATCAATATCATCAACAGGGAAACTCAATTCCCAATTTTCAGTAACTGTAAGATTAGACTCTATATCAAGAAATAAATTTAATGTTGAAATAGAGAAAATCCTTTCAACATTTTCTTCTCCAGCTGCATATAAAAGATCATAAGTTTTTCTGGTATGAAAATCAATCAAATCTTCATTTTTATTAAGACTTGTGCCTTTGTATCCAATGTGGAAATATATATCAATATTTTGAAAAATATTATTTAGTTCTTTAGTATCTTTATAATTTAGTGAATTTTCTTCAATAAATTTAAGATTATGATTACTTAAAGATTTGGATAAAATTTTTCCTATTTTAGTACTAGATGATGAAATAAGTATATTTTTTTTCTTTTTCATTATGAAATTTATAAGATTATTAGTTAATGTTAATCCTATATTAGTTTCTTTAAAATAATAAAAGGAAAAGTATATGAAAATTAATAATATAAAAAGACCAGATAAAAAATTAATTGAAAAATTGCGACTTATTGGAACGGCTACGGCTTCAGGCGAATTAAATAGACTGGGTATCAAGGACGCTTTTATTCAAGGCCCAATCTCATACACTCCTGGTAAAACTATTGCCGGTCCAGCAATTACATTACAGTTTTTACCTATGAGAGAAGATATATATTCAGATGATCAAGAGATGGATCCAGAGGTTCAACTTCACAGGCATGCATTATACATAGCAGAGGAAGGGGATATCGTTGTTGTTGATGCTAGAGGAGATTTAAGAAGTGGGGTTTTTGGAGAAATGATGTTAACTTATTTTCAAGGCAAGGGTGGAGAGGGTATTATTGTTGATGGAGTTATCAGAGATTTTACCCACGCAAAAGATTTAGAACTAGGAATGTGGCTAAAAGGAGTTACTCCAAATTATCATACACAGGTCTCTATTTTCCCTAATGCTGTAAATATACCTATTTCATGCGGAGGAGTATTAGTTAATCCAGGAGATATAATTTTAGCTGATGATGACGGAGCAGTCGTAGTTCCTATTTCATTAGCAGAAAAATTAGCAGAAACGGCTACAGGACATGCTGAGTGGGAAGTTTTTGCTAGAAAAAAACTTTCTGAGGGTGGTGAATTAAGAGAATTTTATCCAAGGAATGCTTGGTCAGAAGAAACGGAAAAAGAATATTCTGCTTGGTTAGAAAATAATTAATTCTATTTATTGACTTTTTATTAGTCATTTATATACTCAAACAAAACATTTGCTAATTTGAGGTGACTAATGAAAATAACTGATATAAAAATCTATGCTGCTGAGTATGCTCAAACTTCTAAAAGTCCAACTAATAAAAAATGGGTTTTTCTTAAGATGGAAACCGATGAAGGAATTCATGGTTGGGGAGAAGTTGGTTCTTCAGTAAATGTTTCAGAAAACTTTATGGCTACAGCTATAAAAGAAGTCGCACCTCAAATTATTGGTGAAAATCCAATGGATATAGATCGATTATGGAATAAAATTTATAGAATGTTCTCTTATATGGGGTCTAGAGGATTCACAACATCGCTAATCGCAGGTTTTGATATAGCTTTATGGGATATTAAGGGAAAGGTATCAGGACTTCCTGTTTATGATTTGCTTGGGGGAAGATATAGAGATCCTGTCAGGCTTTATTGTAATGCTTGGTTTAATGGATGTTTTACTCCAGAAGAATATGCAAATGCTGCAAAAATAAATGTTTTAGAAAATGGTCATAACGCTTGTAAGCTAGATCCTTTTTTAGAAATGACGCAATATCACACAATGTATCAAGATGGATTTATATCTGAGGAAGGAGAGCAATTAGGGTATGATATAGTTGCTGCTGTAAGAGAAGTTATAGGCCCAGAAATAGAAATATTAATTGATGCTCATGGACACTATAATGTTCCAAATGCTATAAGAATTTCTAATAATTTATATGAAAGATTTAATATAGCTTGGTTTGAAGAACCTGTTCCTCCAGAAGGTATTAATGCTCTGAAACAAGTCAAAGAAAATACGATGGCACCTATTTGTATAGGAGAAAGGCTATATACCAGAGCTGATTTTATTCCTATTTTAGAAAACAATCTAGCAGACTTTATTATGCCTGATACAGTTTGGACAGGCGGAATATCTGAGATAAAGAAAATAGCTACAATGGCAGAATCTTATTATATCCCTATTGCTCCTCATGTTATTCCAGGAGGTCCTTTAGAATTGATAGCAGCAGCCCATGTGGTAAGTTCTGTTCCAAATTTTTATAAATTAGAACATTCACATGCATTCATACCGGAGCATAATAACCTTCTAGAAGAACCATATTTGATAAAGGATGGTCACTTTCAATTAAATGAAAAACCAGGATTAGGATTTAATTTAGATGAAAATAAGTTAGAAAAAATTGGATAAGAAAGGTTATCTCTCAAAAAAAATGTTTTTTTTTATTCCCATTTAAATGTTTTTATTCCAACAATGAATGCTACAAATATCCAAACAATCATGATAGATAATTCGGGAAGTAATTCGAGTGTATTTGTCCCGTAAAGTGCAGATTCTCTCAATGCATTTACTAGAGGAGAAAGCGGCAAATTATTTGTGATTATGCTTAGCCAGTCAGGAAAAACATCTGTGTCAAAAAAAACTCCAGATAAAAACATCATTGGAAAGGTAATTAGGTTTGCAATTGGAGCTGCATAATCCTCATTAGGAGAAGCTCCTGATATTGCTAATCCTATGAACAAAAATAATACTGATCCAAGAATAGAAAAAAGAATTATATTTATCCAAGCAAAAATACTTCCTAGAGCTATGTCTATATTTAATATTAATGTTCCTATTATGAATAAAACAAAAGTTTGAATAACTATTATCAATAATCTGCTTATCATTTGTCCAATTAGAAAATGAGAAGGATCAATTGGGGTCGCTTGTAATCTTTTTAATACCCCTTGTGTTTTATAGCTAATTAGAGTAAAAACTACTCCTAGTATTCCACTTTGCATTATAGATAATGCAACTATTCCTGGAACTAAAAAACCTTTATATCCTTGATATTCATTTTCGAATTTTTTTTCTCTAAGAATTATACTTTTTTCTTTCTTTTCTTTATTTAATAAATCTGAAATAACCATATCACTAAGATCATAAAATTCTTTAGCTATTTTTTCTTTAGAGTTTTCATAAGATATCTCAACTTCTGGAGATTCAAGTGAAAAATCTTTAGATATTCTCATAGCTGAATCAATTTTACCTTCTAGTATAAATTTTTCTGTTTCAGTTTCTGAAACCATTCTTATTTCAACATATTCTTTTTTACTTAGCTCATTTATAAAAATTTCTGAATCATAGCTATTAGAATAGTCAATAACTCCTAATTTTGGTGGAGTAAATTGACCAAACCCAAAAAATCCTATTCCAAGCATCATAACTACTGGAAAAAATAGAGTCCAAAAAAGAGATTGAGTTCTTCTGAAGTACATTTTAATTGTAGATTTTGCTATGACTAAGTAAATTTTCATTAACTTTCTCTTAAACTTTTTCCGGTTAAGTTTATGAAAACATCTTCGAGAGTTGCGTCTTGTATTTTTTCTTCAACTTTGAATCCCGAATCTACTAACTCTCTAATTAAGTTATTTGGAGAGTTAATTGTTACGATTTCGCCTGAATCAATGATCGCAACTCTATCACACAATTTTTCAGCTTCTTCCATGTAATGAGTAGTTATTATTATGGTTTTACCGCTATCTCTAATATTTTCAATTAATTCCCACATGTTTCTTCTTGCCTGTGGATCTAATCCGGTAGTTGGTTCATCCAAAAATAATACTTTAGGATCATTTACTAATGCTACTGCAATAGATAGTCTTTGTTTTTGCCCTCCAGAGAGGGTTTTATAGTAAGATTTCTTTTTTTCTAGTAATCCGACTTTTTCTAAAATTTCTCCAACATTTGGTTTAGAAGTATAAAAAACAGAAAACATTTCCACTATTTCAAATAAATTTAATTTATCAAAAAAAGAACATTCTTGAAGCTGAACTCCAATTATTTTTTTTACAGCTTTAGTATTTTTTGCAACATCTATTCCATTAATCTCTGCTGATCCTGAAGTAGGTGATCGAAGACCTTCCAAAATTTCTACTGTAGTAGTTTTACCTGCACCATTAGGTCCTAGTAATCCAAATATTTCACCTTGGCCAACTTTGAAATTTATTCCATTTACAGCTGTGAAATTATCATATTTCTTTACTAAATTATTTACCGATATTATTTCTTTAACTTTAGACATCCTATTTTATTTGTCTTATTTTTTTCTGCCAATCTAAAGCTGAATCCTTAAGTAGTGAGAGAGATGTAATAGACAATACTCTAGCACCTAAACTATGAAAATGTTCATATTCATCAAACTGATCAGTCCCTGAATGAGTAGCAGCAGCTATTTTTTTTCTTTCAATTGTTTTATTTACAACTAAATCTAAATGCTCTTTAACATGATCTTTGCCTGGTAAACCCATTGATAGAGCCATATCTGAAGGACCTAGCCAAGTAGCATCTATACCCTCTACTTCAAGTATATCATCTATGTTTTCAACAGATTCCTTACTTTCAATTAGAGCAAAAAGAATTGTATTTTTATTAGCAAATTCATAATAATCTTGTGTGTCATTTATAAGGGTGCCGTAATTATTATTCCTACCTGTTCCATAATTTGATCCTCTTTTACCCAAAGGAGGATATTTAGCAGCATCCCTTGCTTTTATTGCATCTTCAACATTATCTATGTGAGGAACCACAATACCTTTTGCACCAGCATCAAGCATCTTTAAAATTATATGAGGTTCATTTCCAGGGACTCTTACTACTGGAGCCATTCCATATAGTTCTGCAGCTCTAATCATATTTTCTGCCTCAGAGTCTGTCATAGATCCATGTTCACAGTCAATAAAAACCCAATCAAATCCAAGAGACCCGAAAAATTCAATCAAATGAGGAGAATTTATTGCTAAATTTAATCCTACTGCAGTTTCATTTGTTTTTATCTTTTCAAGAATTTTATTGTATTTCATATCTATTCCTCATGTGATTCTTCAACTTTATAAAAATTTATTGCATTGTCGTGAAACAATGCAGATCTTTCAGAACTAGAAAATTCTTTCGAGTATTTCTTAAATGCGTTGTATAGCACATCGTAGCTAAATGATACTTTATCCACTGGGAAATTACTTTCAAACATTCCTCTTTGTGTTCCAAATTTTTCTATGCAAAAATCTAAATAAAATTTCATCTGATTGGCCAATTCATCCGAGCTAACAGGTATTTCTCTTTGATGCCAATCATGTCCTGTTATAGGCATTCCTAAACCTCCGAGTTTTATTTGAACGTTGGGGCATTCAGCGAGGTCAGATATATTTTTTTCCCACGTTTTAATAACTTCTTCTTTATCATTTGCATATTTACCTACCAATAATAAACCTCCTATATGATCTATCATTATAGGAAGATCAGGTACTTGTTTCGCTAGATTTAGTAACTGAGGTAATTGATGGAAATACATCCATGAATCAAAGCTTAATCCCATCTTGCTTAATATTTTTGCACCTTTTATGAAATTTTCAGTATTCATTTGTTCTTCTAAGTTGTAAACGGTAACACTTCCAACATCTTTATCTGTATCCCAAGCTACGATATGCCTTATTCCCTTAAATCTTCTAGGGCTTGCCTCTAGCAATGATTCTAATACAGGTTCAACATCATCTCCAAGATTTAAGTTTGCGTGTCCTATAATTGAGGCTGATGCTCTACTATTTCCATATATCCCACTGGAACTCGCAGCTGATAATCCATCTACAAATTCAACTTCTCCTACAGGCTTATAATCTTTTTCTAAATCAGCACTGTACATTGCTCTAGCTTCTATAAAGACAGTTGAGGTAATATTATGACCACTTATATCTTCTAAAAGTTCATGTAGTAAATATCTACCATATGGAATTCTCTCTGTTCTTTTATCCCAATAGTGATGATGAGGGTCACAAATAGGAAGTGATGGTTCAATTATTTCTTCTTTTGTTATATCTAACCATTCATTACCGCCATATGGCATGATTGTCCTCCAATAAATAAATTTTTTATCATATAATACATATCTATGCAGTCGTCTACTAGTACTTTATTTATAAAAATTGGAGAGCAAATTGAGCTTACAAGATTCTGATAGAATTCAGCTAATTTTAAATGGTTCAATCAAAAAAATGCTTTTCAAGTTAGCAGGGCCAAATATGGTTTCAGTTTTATTTATGTTGTTAGTTGGATTTGCTGAACCATTTTTTGCAGGTCAATTAGGAATAATACAACTAGCAAGTGTAGCAATAACTTATCCACTTGTTTCACTTTCAGGAATGATTGGTGGAGGGGCTGTAGGAGGCGGGGTAGTTTCTGCCCTATCAAGATCAATTGGTAAGAATGACCTTGATAGGGCAAATGTTGTGATTTGGCATTCATTTATTATTTATTGTGTAGTTTCTATAATTTTTTTTATTGTCTTTGTATTTTTTTCTAGGAACCTCTTTATTGCTATGGGGGTAGAAGAATCAGTTGTAGAAAAAGCAGTTGGTTATTCAAGACTATTCTTTATACTTTCCCCAAGTATTTTTCTTTTTTATTTAATGATGTCGATTTATAGATCTTTTGGAGATTATCAGTTTTTAGCAGTAATAAATGTTTTGTTAGGTGTGCTACAGCTTTTTCTTAGTGGTGCTTTGTCTCTAGGATGGTTTTTTTTCCCTTCATTAGGAGTAAATGGTCTTGCATTGGCATTTGTAATACCTCAAGGTATGGCCGGAATATTAATGTTTATTTCAATATTATTTGGAAAATATCCAATCCGATTTAAGATATTAGCTCTAAGGAAAGAAATCTTTGTTGATATTTTAAATGTAGGAGGTTTAGGAGCAATAAATAGTACTAGCATTGCTTTAACTATGGTTTTTACTACGGCTTTTATTTCTAGATTTGGTACTGAAGCTATAGCAGGATATGGCGTTTGCGCGAGATTAGAACAGACATTGATTCCTTTGTCTTTTGGGGTTGGAGGTGTTTTGACATCATGTGTTGGAACAAATTTTGGTGCAAATCAATTTTATAGAGCAAGAAAATCTGCTTGGTTAGGTGCAACTTTTATAGCCTCAATAGCTGCAATAGCAGGAGTTACTTTTTCTATATTTCCAAATCTATGGCTTGATTTTTTTACAACAGATTTAGAAGCTTACATAATAGGTGCTTTATATCTGAGTATTGTAGCTCCTTTCTTCCCATTATTTGCTTTTGGAAAAACCCTATATTTTGCAAGTCAAGGAACAGGTAAAATGCTTATTCCTATTTCTGGGGCAATTACCAGGCTAATTATCGTTATGATTTTTGGATTTATTTGTGTTTTTTTTGAGTTAGAAATTAAGTATTTATTTTTTATTATTGGTATAGCTATGTCTTCAGTAGGTTTGATCCTCACCTTAAATATGTTTGGATCAGTTTGGAATCCAAAGAAAAGTACTTAATCTAACAAATTCTATATAATTATTTGAAACAAAATTTATTTGATTATGCAAAAAGAACTAAATAACCTACTAGATCATGAAACGAAAAAATATCTAGAAAAAACTAAATCTTCACTAATTAAGCATAAGGCAGCTACTGAAGTTATGCCTGGAGGTAATACCCGTACTACTCAGTGGATGGATCCATATCCTTTCTTTGTTGATAAAGCAGAAGGAATGTATATTCACGATATTGATGGAAATAGTTATCTAGATTTTATGCTAAATGCCACAACTCTAATATTGGGCCATGCAAATCCTAAAATAGTTAATGCTCTTACTTCACAAGTCGGGGAAGGTACTGTTTATAGTGTTCCTACAGATGGACAAACAAAATTAGCAGATATATTAGTCGATAGAATACCGTCAATGGATAAGGTAAGATTTACTAACTCTGGCACTGAAGCAACGATGATGGCTATTATGGCATCTAGATCTTTTACAAAAAAAACAAAGATAGCAAAATTTGAGGGTGGTTATCATGGAACACATGATCATGTTTCAGTTAGTGTATATCCAAAAAAAAGTGACTTAAATCCTGAAACTCATCCAGGAGTTCCTGAATATAGTTTTCAGCCTCCAAGTATTCTAGAAGATGTAATTGTTTTGCCGTATAACAATATAGATAAATCTAAAGAACTAATTACAAAGTATAAGGATGATTTGTCATGCATAATTATGGAACCTATAATATCCAATTTTGGCTATTTACCTTTAGATCTAGATTTTATTAAGTTTATTAGAGACATTACTGAAGAACTCGGAATAGTTTTGATTTTTGATGAGATTCAAAGTTTTAGAGTATCAAGAGGTGGTGCTCAAGAATCATTTAATATAACCCCTGATATGACAACTTTGGGAAAAATTATTGGAGGAGGTCTTCCTGTTGGGGCTTTTGGAGGGAAAGAAGAAATAATGGAATTATTTGATCCTACAAGTGATAAGTATGATATTGCACATGCAGGAACATTCAATGGCAATCCATTAACTATGGAAGCTGGTGTCGCAGTAATGAGTAATTTAAATCAAAAAGAATTTGATCAAATGAATGCACTAGGAGAAAAATTAAGACACAAACTAAGATCTGTTTTTGATGAGATAAACTTAGGTGTACAGGTAACTGGTTATGGATCTTTGTTTGGTATTAATTTTAACAATCAAAAAATAGTTGATTATAGAACTTTCATTGAAAATGATTCTGGCATGACAAAAATATTATTTACTTACCTTAGAAATAATGGAGTTTTATTACAATTGAAAAATGCAGGTGCATTAAATGTTCTTATGAGCGAAAAAGAGATGGATTATTTCGTAGATAAAACTAGAGAAATTTCAACTCAAATCAAGGATTCTATAAATGAATAAAATCGACCTAAAAGGAAGAAATGCAATTGTAACTGGGGGAGCTCAAGGATTTGGTTTAGCTATTACTAAAAGATTTCTCGAATCAGGAGCTAATGTGATAGTTTGGGATATCGATGAATCAATTTTTTTAGAAGCTCAAAAAATAATTGATAGTGAAAATCTTTATTTTGATAAAGTAAATGTCATTGAAAATACTGAAGTGAAAAAAGGTGTCGACAATGCAATAGATAAACTTGGGAAAATAGATATTTTTGTTAATAATGCTGGCATAACAGGTCCAAATGAAACAACTTGGAATTATCCTATTGAAGAATGGAATAAGGTAATAGATGTAGATTTAAACGGTGTGTTTTATTGCTCAAAAAATATTACACCACACATGATAGAAAATAACTATGGAAAGATAATAAATATTGCATCTATTGCAGGGAAAGAAGGAAACCCAAATGCTGTTGCATATAGTTCTGCTAAAGCAGGTGTTATTGCTTTGACAAAGTCATTAGGTAAAGAATTATCTCAATATAATATTTCAGTAAAT
>PAOY01000025.1 GCA_002710135.1 Dehalococcoidia bacterium
AAAACCCATAGTATTTAAAACTGATATTGATAATCAAATAAAGATGTTGGAGTAAATTTTGACTAAAACACTAAGTACATTTAAGCATTTGGAATGCTCTTTGACAGGGGATATGTTTCCAATAGACAAACCTTTGAGATTAAGTCCAAGTTCCGAAAAGCCATTACTAGCTAGGTATGACTTAAATAAAGCTGCTAAAACACTCACTCAAGAAAATTTATATAAAAGAAGAAATGATATGTGGAGGTATCAAGAAATATTACCAATTCTTGATGATGAGAATATTGTTTCTTTGGGTGAAGGCAACACTCCATTTATGAAACTCAATAATCTATCTAAGATTTTTCAAATAGAAAATTTTTATGTCAAAGATGAGAGTAATAATCCTACAGGCTCTTTCAAGGCAAGAGGACTTTCAGCTGCAATTTCTAAAGCAAAAGAATATGGAATTAAAAGTATTGTTATGCCATCTGCAGGAAATGCTGCAGGAGCTATGTCTGCTTATGCTGCAAAATCTAATATGGAAGCTAATGTTTTTATGCCTAAGGATGCTCCCTTAGCGAATAAGATGGAATGTATAGCATTTGGAGCAAACGTTAAATTGGTTGATGGATTTATTTCTGACGCTGGTAAAGCATCTGCATTGGAAGCAGAAAAAAGAGGCCTTTTTGACGTTTCAACTCTAAAAGAACCTTATAGGGTAGAAGGTAAAAAAACAATGGGATTAGAAATTGCTGAGCAAATGGATTGGGAGGTTCCTGATGTGATAATTTACCCAACTGGAGGAGGTACAGGTATTGTAGGTATTTGGAAAGCATTCCAAGAATTAGAACAAATTGGTCTTGTTTCATCTAAAAAGCCTAAAATGGTAGTTGTTCAAGCTGATGGATGCTCTCCATTAGTTGATGCTTATGAAAAAAATGAAAAATTTGCTAAACCTTTTGAGAATCCTAAAACTCTAGCAGCAGGAATGAGAGTACCTTTGGCTGTAGGAGATTTTATAATTTATGATATTTTGAAAAAAAGTAACGGCACTGCTGTAAGAATTAATGATGATGAAATGCTTGAAGGAGTCTCTTTACTAGCTTCCGAAGAAGGTATTTTTGCTGCTCCTGAGGGAGGTGCAATTTTAATGGCTTCAAAAAGATTAAGAAAAGAAGGTTTTATTAAAGACTCTGACAAAGTAGTTATTGTGAACACTGGCTCTGCATACAAATATTTAGATATGATGGAAAATAAATTTTGGGGGGATTAAATTTTTTGTCCATCCCATTCAATTACATGACTAGATATTCCATCAGGATATTTGCTATCGTATTCATCAACTAAGAATCCCATGATCACAGAATTGAATCTTGTGCCGTTTTTAGGTCTACTTTTTCTGAATGTTCCTTCGTGGATAAACCCTATTTTTTCAAATAGTCTAATAGCATTTTCATTATATTCTGGAATATCAACCCAAGCCCTGTAAAGCCCTAAATTTAGAAAGCTATGTTCTAGCAAAGCAAGAACTGTTTGAGTCCCAAAACCTTTATGCCATGATTTTTTATCACCGATTAAAACAGACATTTGAACATCTCCTAAGGATTCATCAATCGATAATTGCGCTTCTCCTATATGGTTTTCTTTATGATAGATAGAAAAAATTGACCTGTGGGGTTCGTGATGTGGGTCATGGAAAACTTCGTTCCATTCTTCTTCACTAGCAGCAATCATATCTCTAGGCTCGTAGCCTAAATGAGCAGATTTATCATATGCATATTGCCCAAACCAATTCTCATAAATTTCTTTGTCTTCAATCCAATCTATGATTCTAGGAATATCTTCTCTTATTACATTCTTTAGACTGACAAAATTATTATTTTCCATAAAACCAATTAAAACCCTATCTTGATATGTTTACCTTTTAAATGATTATAGTAAATTAAATTAGAAAGAGAATTATTCAAAGGGGTTTAATATGGCAGATTGGAAAATGGAAGCTGAAATAGAATATTGTGTTCCTTGTGGTTATGCAAACTTAGCAGCTTGGATGACAAGTGAGTTGTTTCAAGCAGCAGGTACAGCGATTGCTATCTCATTAAAACCAGGTACAGCAGGAGCATTTAAGGTGACTGTTGATAATGAAGTTTTATGGGATAAAAAAGCTCAAGGTAAATCTCCAGATATCATGGAAGCAAAAGAGTTAAAAGCAAAAGTTATTAATAAGCTTGAGTCTTTAACTAAAGTTTAAGATAATTATCTGAAATACCAGCTCTAAATGGAACAAACTTACTTACAAGAATATAGCTTGTTGTTGATTTTTGTCGCACTTTCTATTTTAGTGCCGATAGGAATGTTAGCTGCAGCTAAATTTGGAACTAGATTCGGTGTTACGCCTAGCAGATCAACTAAGATTAAAAAAGCTGCATATGAGGGAGGGCATCCTGCTTTCAGTGAAAAGCCTTCACTTTTCAGTTTTGGGTATTTTTATTATGCATTGCTTTTTGTAGCCTTTGATGTTGAAACGGTGCTGATTTTCCCGTGGGCAGTAAGTCATGGAATGATAACTAGCTTTTGGGGATTGTTGCCTTTCTTGGGAATTATGTTTTTCCTATCGATATTAACTGTCTCATTTATTTATGTATGGCTAAAGGGGTGCTTAGAATGGATAAAATAGAAAGAATTCCTCTAGATATATCTACTAAAGATTTAGATAGAGAAGAGGGTGGATTAATAAATACAATGAAATCTACGCATGTTTCTCCATTTCCTGAGCCAATTATAGATGGAAATGATATTGATAAAAACGTACTGATTTCATCTGTAGATCAATTATTAAATTGGGCTAGAAAATCTAGTATGTTCCCTCTTCAATTTGGTCTAGCATGTTGCGCATTTGAGATGATTGCAACTGCAATGTCTAGATTTGATATATCAAGATTTGGTATGGAGGTTTTTAGAGCTACTCCAAGGCAAGCAGACCTAATGATTGTCGCAGGTACTGTTACGTGGAAAATGGCTGTTCCGTTAAGAAGGTTGTATGATCAAATGGCTGAACCAAAATGGGTAATTTCTATGGGCGTTTGTGCTACTTCGGGGGGGCCATATTATGAAAGTTATTCAGTTGTGCCCGGGGTAAATCATATCGTGCCTGTAGATGTATATGTGCCGGGTTGTCCTCCTCGACCAGATGCATTGCTATATGGAATTATGCAATTGCATGAAAAAATTAAAAATTATAGCCTGACAGGTCAAAGGGCTGGGGATGTATAAATAATGAATGAATGGAACGGAAAAATATTAGCTGATGAAATAAATACTCATATTCCTAATAGTGTTGTTTCAAGTGACAAAGATTCAGTTAATGTTGAAAAGGAAAAAATTTATGAAGTTTTGAAGTTCTTGAAAGACACTTCGGGTTTTTCATTTGATCTTTTGTCATCTGTGACAGCAGTTGATTATATAGATCACTTTGAAGTTGTATATCACTTAAAATCCTTAATTACTTTGTCAAAAGCTACAATTAAGACCAAGCTTGGATTTGGAAGAGAAGATCAACCCGAAATAGACAGTGTTTATTCACTTTGGAAGGGTGCGGATTTTCAAGAAAGAGAGATATTTGATTTGATGGGAATATATTTTACCAACCACCCTAACTTAAAAAGAATACTTCTTTGGGATGGATTTCCAGGTCATCCTCTAAGGAAAGATTTCGTTACCAATTCTCAATCAATAATTCCTAGTGAGGATTTAAGCTGATGTCAATTAAGAGTGAGCCCATAACAATTAATTTAGGTCCTCAGCATCCTTCTACTCATGGAGTATTTAGAATGAGAGTTACTTTTGATGGTGAAACAATAATTGATGTTGAACCGATATTTGGTTATCTACATAGAGGATCTGAAAAATTAGCAGAAGAACGAACATACACTCAAGTTGTTACTTTGACTGACAGAATGGACTATGTATCTTCGATGTTGAATAACCAAGGGTATATTTTAGCTGTAGAAAAGCTTACAAATATTCAACCTGAACCAAGGGGTGTTTGGTTAAGAATGATAGCATCAGAGTTACAAAGAATTGCTAGCCACTTAGTAGCCATAGGATTTTTAATTCAAGACCTTGGAGCGTGGGGAACTCCTTTAACTTACTCCATGAGAGAAAGAGAAAAGATTCTCCAGATGTTTGAGATGCTGTGTGGAGCTAGAATTACTAATTCATATATGCGACCAGGAGGAGTATTTATGGATGCGCCTCAGCAATTTTGGGATAGCTTATCTTCATTTATAGATGAATTCCCCGCAGCTGTCGATGAATTAGAAAGATTATTGACCTCTAATGAAATTATATTTTCAAGAACAAAAGGAGTTGCAATTCTTACTCCAGAGCAAGCAATAAATGCATCTATTACAGGTCCTATACTTAGATCAACAGGTGTACCTTGGGATCTTAGAAAAAATGATCCTTACGATTACTATGAAAAAGTTGATTTTGATATACCTGTTCATGATGCTGGCGATAATTACTCAAGATATTTGCTCAGAGTTCAAGAGATGAGAGAAAGTTTGAAAATAGTAAAACAATGCGTTGATTTCATTGAACCGGGGCCGGTTAGACCTCATCATGATCAAGTACCATTTCTTATAAGACCGCCTAAGGGAGATTGTTATGTTGCAATTGAAGGGTCAAAAGGAGAATTAGGATTTTACTTAGTATCTGATGGTTCTATTTCTCCATATAGATGGCATGTTAGGTCATCATCGCTTATAAATCTAACCCTTTTAAGAGAAATGCTAGTAGGAACTCTATTTGGAGACTTGTTTGTTACATTTGGTGGAATAGATATAAACATGGGAGAAGTTGATAGATAATGTTTGAATTTATTTACAATATTCTAGATTTTTTATTTGATCTTGTAATAAAAGACATCAAATTTGAATCATACATTCTCACAGGATTAACTGGAATTATAATCGCCTTTGCAGTCATAAACGGTGTTTTAGGTGGAGTGCTAGCACTAATATGGGGAGAAAGGAGATTGCTTGGAAGATTCCAGCAAAGGACTGGTCCTAATAGATGGGGCCCTCAAGGTATTCTTACATCTACTGCAGATGCTGTGAAAGTAATGTTTAAGGAAGATATTGTCCCTGAAGAGGCTGATAGGTATATATTTAACGTTGCTCCATTGCTTTTGGTTATCCCTGTTTTTATTATATTTTCTGTAATTCCTTTTGGAATTAGTTTGTATGCAGTGGACATCAATGTAAGTGCTTTGTTTATTCTTGCAATTACATCAATAAGTGGTTTGTCTATAATTTGTGCTGCTTGGGCATCCGCAAACAGAATTGCAATATTTTCAGCACTAAGATCTGTAGCAATGCTTATATCTTATGAGATACCAGTTGGACTTTCATTAGTTGGAATTCTTTTGATATGTGAGTCAATGTCAGTTATGGATATTGTTATTTATCAAAAAATTCCTTTTATTTTAATTCAGCCTGTTGCTGCCATAGTGTTCTTTTTAGGGTCACTTGCCGAAATTAATAGAACTCCATTTGATCTGACTGAAGCAGAGTCTGAACTAGCCGCAGGTTATCAAAATGATTATTCAGGAATGAAATGGGGCTTATTTTATCTAGGTGAATTTGCAGCAGCAATTGCTGCTGCAACTGTATTCTCTACTCTATTTTTAGGTGGCCCAAATGGTCCTGTTTTGCCAGGTATTTTTTGGCTAACTATCAAAGTTGTTGGAGTTTTATTTTTTATAATTTGGATTCGTGCTTCTTGGCCAAGATTTAGAATCGATCAAGTTTTAAATTTAGCTTGGAAAGGATTATTTGAACTGACTCTAGTTAATATCATAGTTACTTCTATATCTGTAATTATTTGGACAGATGCAGACTCAAATAGGCTTATATTTATAGGTTTAGCAAATTGGATTTTTGCATTCCCTTTTGTGCTTTTGATTTTTAAGATGTTAAAAACGAGCAATTATAAAAATGAAAATAAAAAGTCTATTAGTTATCCTATAGGTTCTGATAATCCCAAATTTATTAAGGAGAAGATTTAAATGATTGGATTTGGTTTAATCAAAGGTTTATCAGTTACTTTTAGAAATCTTTTTTCTCCAGTTTTTACAGTTCAATATCCTGATAAGAGAGTTGGAGTATTTGGTTTAGCAAAAAGTAAAAATAAATCAGTTTTTGAACTGATTAAAAATGAGCCAAAACAATTTCTTTTTGCATTTATAGGTTTAGCTAAGGTAAAAGTTAAAGTAGAACAATTCCCAAGATTTAGGGGAAATGAATTTGTTTGGTATGACGACAGATGTACTGCTTGTGCATCATGCGCCAAGTATTGTCCCTTAGGAATAATAGAAATAGTAACTCATGCCAGTGGAGAAAATCTTCAGGCTGGTGAAAATTATGCGATAGATAAATTTGATATTGATACTGGTCGTTGTATGTTTTGTGGATTATGTGTAGAAGCTTGCCCTTATGATGCATTACATATGGGAACAGATTTTGAGAGGGGAAATTATCATAGAGCAAAACTAGTTCTAAATAAAGAGACACTCATCTCACAAGATAAAAATCCTAGCAGTTGGTTTAGGCCTCAATTTGAAGAAAAAGAATATAATCCTTGGGATTCAGATCTTTCAGATTATAAAGATGCAGGAAGACATGAAAAACCTAGCTATGAAAAGATAAAACAAAGATGGGTAAACAAGAGGAAATTCAATGGATAATTCATTGCTGAACATCTTTATTATATTTGTTTCATTAATAGGAATAGCAAGTGCTATCTATGTAGTTGCTCAAACTAATGTTTTTAGAGCGGCAATAGCTTTAGCTTTATCATTTATGACCGTTGCTGTAGTATTCTTTGCTATAAACGCAGAGTTTTTAGGTTCTGTTCAAATTTTAGTATATATAGGTGCTGTTTCCGTACTAATGGCATTTTCTGTATTGCTTGTTAAAGATTTGCAAACAGCATCATCTTCAACAATGGGAATAAAATATATATTATCTTCAGTTACTTCTCTTCTGATTTTTATCGTTCTTGTGTTTGTGATTGTTGGAACAGATTGGAAAAAAACTCACGAAATTTCTGATCCAATGATAAATGAAATTTTATTTGATAAATATGTTATTGATGAAGAAAATAGAGTTATAACTACAGTTTCTTCTGAAACTGACTTAGATGAAGTTAGAGATGGATTAATCAATGATTCCATTATTCCTATTGGATCTATGTTATCTTCAAAATATTTTATATCTCTTCAAATTATAGGATTGATAATTGTAGCTTGTGTAATAGGCTCAATCGCAGTTACAAAAAATACAATTGAAAATGAAGAGGAAGGAGATGCAGAAGCTATATGACTCTAGAAATTATATTGATATTTTCATCTGCCTTACTTTCTATAGGTATTTTTGGATTATTAACAAGAAAAAATATTGTGATTACATTGATGTCATTAGAATTGATTTTTAATTCAGTTGTTTTATCTGTTGTTGCATTTAATAGATATAGTTTAAGCTCGTCAGTTTTTAATGAAATTACTGTTGATAATTTTTTTGGAATATTATCAGGCAATATATTAGGAATTTTCATAATTTGTGTTGCTGCTGGTGAAACGGCATTAGCACTCGCGATGGTTTTAGCTTTAGGGAAATTCAAATCAACAGTTGAGCTTAGTGATTTATCAGAAATGAAGAATTAATTATGTGGATAGACTACAAAAAAGTGAATAATTTAAAAATAGCTGAAACATATAAAAATTTGCTAGAAGCAGAGGGATTGCCAACAAAAATAATGCCTGAAGATGGATTATTAAATTGGTCTGAATTATCAAAATTTAGAATATTAGTTCCTAAGGGTCGAGAGCATGTAGCTGATGAAATAATAAGAAAAGTATAAGGATACGCTTTTGATTGAAACCTTAGCATTATTAATTTTAGGACTACCATTTTTTGTATTTGTTATAAATGCTTTATTTGTAAGATATAAACTTGGATCAGCTAGTGAAATATCCGGCTTATTAAACTCCGCTGGTATGGGGGTTTGTTTGTTATTTTCAATTTATATCATTTTTAACATAGATCAATCAGAAAATAAGTATGTTTTTTCTTGGATATCTATAGGTAACATATCTTTAGATTTCTCCTTGATGGTTGATTCATTGACTGCAATTATGTTAGTTGTGGTTTCTGGAATATCATTCTTAGTTCAAATTTATTCTATTGGATATATGCATGGGGATAAAAGTTATACAAGATATTTTGCATATATGGCTCTTTTTACAGGATCTATGCTTGGATTAGTTCTTTCACGGAATATTCTGCAATTATTTATTTTTTGGGAATTAGTTGGAGTATCGTCATATTTGCTAATTGGGTTTTGGCATGAAAGAAGTTCTGCTGCTGCGGCTGCTAAAAAAGCTTTTATAATGACTCGACTAGGTGATTTTGGCTTTTTATTTTCTATAATTTATTTATTTAACATAGACTCAACCTTGCTTGAAATACCTATTTTGTACCAGGCAATATTAGATGAGCAAATTACATCAAGAGTAGCAACTATATTGGCTGTTGGTTTTCTGATAGGTGGGATTGGTAAATCTGCTCAATTTCCTCTTCACAACTGGCTACCTGATGCCATGGAAGGACCAACATCAGTATCTGCTCTTATCCACTCTGCAACCATGGTTACGGCTGGGGTATTCTTGATTGCAAGATTATTCCCTTTATTTCAAATTTCTGAAATAATGCCTCTTGTTGCTGTTGTTGGATGTTTGACGTCATTTATATCAGCAACAATGGCTCTGTCTACAACAGACATAAAAAGGGTTCTTGCATACTCAACAATTTCTCAATTAGGCTATATGTTTATGGCTTTAGGATTAGGTGCTTATACAGCTGCTATATTCCATCTATTTACTCACGCATTTTTCAAGGCCGGATTATTCTTAAGCTCTGGTTCAGTCCATCACGCAGCAGGAACATTCAATATGAAGTATATGGGTGGTTTGAAACACTCAATGAAATACACATATTATTCAATGTTAATTTGTTCATTATCTTTGGCTGGTTTATTCCCTTTATCAGGTTTTTGGTCAAAAGATGAGATAATATTATCAGCATATTTATACGGTGGTTTTTTAGGTAATATTTGCCTTGTAGTAGGTCTTATTGTTGCATTTCTTACCGCATTCTATATGTTTAGAGCAGTTACATTAACTTTTTTAGGTGAATTCAGAGGTGGAGGAGAAAAAGAACGAGAAGATCTTAAGAAGAAAAACTTACCTGTCCCTCCTACAGTTGAGCATGTACATTTAGGAGAATCCCCCAAAAATATGGTCTATCCTATTGTATTGTTGTCATTTTTTGCAATTTTCATAGGCTATTTGGTAAACCCTGTTTTTTCTAATTTGATTTTTATAGACAAGCATTTATTCGGAGTATTCCTAGAAAAAAGTTTAGAGATTTTCCATTTTCATGGTTCTCATTCATTTGATTTTTCTATAGCTTTAGTTTCTGCATTTATTTCACTTCTTGGGATTTTATTTGTAATTAATATATATAAAAATAAAATAGAATTGAAAAAAAATAAGTTTTTTCAATCTATAAATTCTCTTTTGGATAAAAAATATTTTATGGATTATCTTTATGAAAAAGTTATTACTGAAAATATTTTTTATGAAATAATTTGCTCAGCAGGGGAGTGGGTTGATAAATATATTTTTGATGGAATTAATGTAAATCTTTCAAAACTTACAGGTCGATTAAGCTTTAAGTCTCTCAGGCTACAAGATGGTCAAATTCATACATATAGCTTAGCTATGATTATGTTTGCTACAGTTGCTATTTTTATTATGATATTACTAGGATAAATAAATGATAAATTATTTAGTTACAATTACGATATTTTTTCCTGCGTTGACAGCAATTTTTCTGCTATTGCTTAATGACAAAAATAAAATTGTATTTACTTCTATTTTTTCTTCAGTTATCACTTTTGTATTTTCTTTATTTTTATTTTTAACTTACGATAAAAATTTGGGAGGTATCCAATATATAGACCATTTTAAATGGATTGATTCTATTAACATTAAATCATCTTACTTGGTAGGTATTGATGGATTTTCAGCTCCTTTGGTTTTATTGACAGGTTTATTATCTTTGGTAGCCTGCATGGCTTCATGGAGAATTGAGAAAAGAGTGAAAGAATATTTTATCTGGATACTTCTTCTTGAAACTAGTGTTTTGGGTGTTTTCACATCTCTTGATTTACTCCTGTTTTTTGTGTTTTTTGAATTTGAGCTTATTCCTATGTATATGTTAATCAGTATTTGGGGATCAGGTAGAAAAGAATATTCTGCAACTAAATTTGTTATTTTTACACTTGCAGGAGGAGCTTTTATGCTTATTGCTATATTAGCTCTATTTAGTAGCGCTTCAGTTACAAACCTATCAATGGTTTCAATTCCTGAGATTGGGATATTAGGGATTCCTGAATTGATTGCTGGTCAAAAATTAGTTATTCCGGCTTCAATAATTTTTATCTTCTTTTTTATAGCCTTTGCAGTTAAACTTCCATTATGGCCTCTTCATAATTGGCTACCAGATGCACATACTGATGCACCGACCGCGGTATCAATTATGCTAGCTGGAGTTTTATTAAAAATGGCAGGTTATGGTTTATTTAGAATTAATTTAGGTTTTTTTCAAGAAACTTTAGGATTTCAAATATTTGACTATACTAATCTTTTAGTTCTTTTAGGAACTATTTCAATAATTTATGGAGCAATTGTAACTCTTAGACAAACGGATCTAAAGAGATTAATCGCTTACTCTTCAATAAGTCATATGGGATATGTTTTACTAGGATTTTCAGCAATGACTAATGATCAAAACTATTCTTACTACTCTTTAAATGGATCTGCTATGCAAATGTTTACTCATGGCACAATCACTGGTTTATCATTCTTAACAGTAGGTTTGATTTATGATCGAACTCATACTAGAGATATAAATAAATTAGGAGCGCTTACTAGAAAAATGCCAATGGTAGCCTTATTCTTTATGATTTCTGGATTGGCATCACTAGGATTACCTGGATTTTCAGGTTTTGTTTCTGAGATTATGATTTTTCTAGGTACGTACAAAATTTTTCCTGTATATACAATAATTTCGGCATTCGGAGTAGTTCTAGCTGCAGCTTATATTTTATGGATGACACAAAGAGCATTATTTGGAGAAAATAAGTTAAAATCTGATGATAAAACTTATGACTTCAACTCCTTGAAAGATGCAAGTATGTTTGATTTACTTCCTGCATTTATTATTACTATTCCAATAATTTTAATAGGGATTTGGCCAAATATTTTTATAGATTTTTTTGATCTAGGAATAAAGGAGATTATAAGATGATGGAATACAGTGAACTAATATATATTTTATCTCCAATAATTTTAGTTTTTACATCCCTATTTGTTTTGATGATAGACTTTTTTACATCTAGAAAATCAATTATTTTATTTTCGGCTTTAACAGGTCTTGTTATATCAGCCATGGTTTCAATATTACAGTTTATAAGTTTTGAAGCAAATCAATCTATTTTTTTTGATACTTTAGTTTTTGACAAATTTTATTTATTTTCTGCTATCTCTTTAATACTAATTACATCTGCCATACTACTAGCTTTTTATGATTATATTGTAAACCAAATATCTTTTCGTTCAGAATTTATAAGTTTGCTTTTATTATCTTTGGTTGGTTCTTTGTTTGTAATAATGGCTACTGATTTCATCACTATTTACTTATCCTTAGAATTATCTTCTCTGCCAATAATTGCCCTAATTGCTTTTGGAAGAGGAAAATTCAGCCTTGAAGCAGCGTTTAAATACCTAATTTTAGCTTCATTTTCTACAGGTATTTTCTTAACAGGAGTTGTTTATATTTATGGTGTTACAGGAAGTTTGAGTTTGAACAACATAATTCTATCTGAAATTAATCCTGCTATTATCCTAGGTTTAGTCTTCTTATTTATAGGTTTAGCTTTCAAGCTTTCTATTGCTCCTTGGCATATGTGGACTCCAGACACATATCAAGGATCTCCTATGCCAATTGTAACGTATTTATCAACTGGATCTAAAGTTGCGGGATTCGCTCTGTCTATAAGAATATTTTCAGAAATTTTTTCTAGTAATATTTCATTTACTAACTTAATTATATTTCTATCTATAATTTCTTTTGCTTCAATGACTGTGGGAAATCTTGGAGCTATTTTACAAAAAGATTTGAAAAGATTATTTGCCTATTCAACCGTCGCTCATGCAGGTTATATGCTAGTTGGAATTATTGCATTAATATCAACTAAATCATCAGGGTCTACAACCCTATTCTACGTAGTTGGCTATGCTGTCACAAATCTTTCTGTTTTCTTATCTTTACAGCATATTATTAATCTTTCTAAATCTACTTCTATAGAAAGCTTAAATGGATTGTTCAAATCACATCCTTTAGTTTCTATAATTTTTGCTTTTGGTATTCTTAGCTTGCTTGGAATTCCTGCTACTGTAGGATTTATGGGAAAAGTTTTAGTTTTTTCAGCTGCTGTCAATAATGGATTGATTATTTTAGCTATAGCGGGAGTTATTAATTCATTTATTTCAGCTTATTATTACTTAGGACTCTTGAGAAATATTTTTGTATCTTCGGAAAAATTTGTCCAAAAAGGAAATAGCAACAATACATATACTTTAGTAGCATTTATATCAACAATACTAGTTTTAGTTTTGGGAGTTTACCCAGATTTAATATTGTCAAGCATAGACAATGTAATTGCTGAATTATAAAAAAGGAACTAATTTGTTATATAAAAAAATATGTACAGTGGTTAATCCTGAATCATCTCAGGCCAAATCTTTATCAAAAGAAGCTGAGAAAAAATTTTCTGACCTTTCTTGGCAGATAATTGATGATTTTGAATTCTCTGAGGTAAATCCTATGGATTTGGTTATCGCTATTGGAGGAGATGGAACTCTTTTAAGAGCGGTATCATTATCTTTGCAATATGATGTTCCTGTTTTAGGTATCAATATGGGGACAGTGGGTTTTATGACTGAAATTGAAGGTGAAAATGCTCTAAATGATCTTGATTTTTATCTCAATGAAAAAGTAAGAACAGAAGTTCGTTCCTTATTAGAAGTAACACTTATGGTTAATAAAAGTGAAAAAAAATACAAAGCTCTAAATGATATTGTTATTGCTAGAGGTTCTTCTGTATCAATGATAGAAACAATTACTGAAATTGATGGCACCCATTTAGCTACTTACAGGGGGGATGGTATTGTTATTTCAACAGCTACGGGGTCTACTGGGTATTCATTAGCTCTTGGTGGACCTGTTATTGATCCCAAGTCTAATGATTTTTACATTAAACCTATAGCAACTCATATGAGTCAATTTGGTGGAGTTATCGTTAATTCTAAATCAAGTTGTCAAATTACAATATCCTCAAGAAAAGATGCCCAAATAAGTATTGATGGATTTATTGAACATAAAATATCTGATGGAGATAAAATATCATTAAGAATTTCAGAAAGTAACGCAAAATTCCTAAGAAAAAATTCTCCAAATCATTATTGGTCAACAATAACAGAAAAATTAGGAATAAGAAAAGGTAAATTTCAATAAATAATGAAAAATTCTCATTGCACTGAAATGGTTTTTGAATCAGAATCAATTCATATTAGAAGAGATGTATACAAAACGTCTAATAAAGTTATCATTAATAAAGATTTTGTTGATCATCCAGGCTCAGTCCTCATAATAGGATTAAGGAGAGAAAAAATTCTGTTTGTAGATCAATGGAGACAGCCTGTTAAAAAGAGAACCTTAGAACTTCCTTGTGGAACCTTAAATTTAGGTGAGGACATATTGATAGCAGCAGATCGTGAGTTTAGAGAAGAAACAGGATTTGCTGCCAAAAAATATGATTCGATAGGGAAGTTCTTTGTGGCTCCAGGATATAGTTCGGAAATTACGGAGTATTTTGTTGCCAAAGATTTATATGAATCACCACTGTCTCCCGATATAGATGAAGATATTAAATTAGAGGAATTTAGTTTGGAAGAATCGTTTAATTTGATTAAAAATAACAAAATTATTGATCAAGGCACTATAAGTGCTCTAAATATTTACAAATCAATATTATAATTTTTTTAGGAGGGAACTGAATGTACGATCACGATTTACTTATAGTTGGAGCAGGGCTTGCAGGTCTAAGATGCGCTGTAGAAGCGCAAAAGCTTGGATTGAAAGTAGCAGTAATCACCAAAGTACATCCTGTTAGAAGTCATTCAAATGCAGCTCAGGGTGGAATTAATGCTCCGCTTACTGATAGAGGAGATGATTGGAAAGGTCACGCTTTAGACACAATTAAGGGTAGTGATTATCTTGCTGATCAGGATGCAGTAGAAATAATGAGTCAAGAAGCTGGAGAAGCTGTGCTTGAACTAGAAAGAATGGGTGT
>PAOY01000026.1 GCA_002710135.1 Dehalococcoidia bacterium
GGATTGAATGGAAAGGCAAAATGCCAGTAATTTATAACAAAGAAGATTAGAACTACTAGCTCTGACATCATGTATTTGAATAATTAGTCTGATTGATACATAATTTCTGTATGAGAGTAATTATTAAGTATTTTTTAGGTATATTAGCTATTACAAGTATATTAGCAATTGTTGGATTGGATGCTGTGCAAATATTTAGAGATATAAATAGTTAGTCTGATTTTTTTGATTTTCTTAACTCTGTGATTATAGTAAGAATATTAATTAATATTGTTAATAACCAAAAAGGTATCAGTATGAATGAAACCCACCCAATATGCTCATCACCACCATCCTGCAAAGACTCAATCATTTCTGATGAATTAGTTGCAAAAATAAATATATAAGCTATTGTTGGAAGGGCAAGTAATGCTGCACCTTTTTTTCCTTTGAAAAAGTATGCAAGGGCAATCAAAGCCCCTATTGGAAGTACGATAATTAGAAAACCTATTCCTTCAACTGCGAAGGCTATATAAATATGAAAGATAACAATTATTGCATTAGCAATCGCTGCATTTCGTATGTCTGAAAGAAACCTTAGAATTGACATATTTTATTCCTTATAAAATCTTTTTACTTTATTCTATATAAAATAAATCTAATTTGAATAACTGGTCTGATTGATAGTTTTATATTTTAGAGTGCTCTTCACGTGCATTTTTACTAAATATGTTCAATAGTAAAAGCAGTTCAATTATTCCAGTAAGAAGAACATACCAAATAATAAAACCTGTAGATTCACCTATAACTGCAGCAGGTATTTCAATAATTTTCAATATGCTCAATGCAATAACTATATAGAATAAAAACTTTTTACCCATTGCATACATATAAGTAGAAATAAATCTTACGATTCCAACTACAACCAAAATCCATGCAAATGTACTAAAATCTGGGGCATCATTTGTAAATTCTATGAAGATGGAAGGCAAAGCAAACATTAAGCCTGTAGCCATTAATACAAAACTTCCAATATATGAGCACATTAATGCAAATCTAAGCTGAGATAATTCTATTCCCAATAAGTTCCTAAACATTAAAAAATCCTTCCCTAATTATCTATTCCAATTTCTATATTATAAAATATCCTCAGAAAATAAAGAAAGGTCATCATGGAAACATTAAGTATAATAGGATTTGTTTTTGGATTAGTAGCGTTTATAAGAGTAGAAAGACTAGTAAGAGTATTAAAAAAACAAGGAACAATTAGTGAAAAAAAATAAATATGTATCCGTGATAAGATTGTAATGAGCCGACTGCTAGAATAAATTTTCTAGTACAGGATATTTGACCCTCTATAAAATATTTTCTCTAATCCACTTTAGATTATATTTTTGAGGGTCATTTTTTTCTCTTAGATTTAATAGAAGTCAGATTGAGTTATTTATTTAATATTTTTATTTTCAATACTTTTTTCTATTTGAGTTTGTTCATATTGAGTTCTTAAATTTTTAAGACTCATTTCTAATAATAATTTTTCTTCCAAAAGTTTATCTATTTGCTCAGATAAGATGGAATTTTCAATAATTGATTCATCAAATTTAGACTGTAATGCTTTCAAATCTTTACTTAAGATATCAAGATTCGATTCACTCAAAATTAATTCTTTATTAATTTGATCAATAATTAGATCTTTCTCAGACTCTAATTCATTTTGGATAGTAGTTTTAGAATTATCATCTCCGGTGCATGAAATAATAATAAATACTGTAAAAATTAATAAAACTTTTTTCATATTTGCATTATATATAATTTAATCATGATAGTTCAAAGACTAAATTATTTAGACTCTATAAGGGCTTTTGCTATGTATTTAGGCATAATCCTTCATAGTACACTTGCCTTACTGCCTTGGTATGGTGATTATGAAATGAAAGAAGGATACGGTCTTTTATTAATATTTATACACGGATTTCGAATGCCTCTTTTTATGATTATCAGTGGATTTTTTTCACAAATGATAATAAATAAAAGAGGTGTTATAAAATTTATAGATAATCGGCTAAGGCGAATAGGATTACCGTATTTAATTTTCGTACCAATAATAACAATTCTATTTATTTCTTCATTTTGGGTAGGAAGCGTTTTTGTCGATTGGGATTCAGTAAACATTACCAATGATGCAAAAGAATCAAAAGCTGATGATGAATTTAACCATGGGCATCTTTGGTTCATGTATTTTTTATTGATTTTTACATTTATTTATTCAGCAATTATTTATTTTTCAGAAAAAATAAATATAAAAATAAAGACAATTTATTACTTAATAACGATGATAGTAATGAGCTTATTTTTTTTGATTTTTCAATCAGGAGAAGTTATATCTAGGCCCGATACTGATTTAAGCTTTTTCCCTCACTGGTCAATATTAGGTTATTATTTTACATTTTTTTTATTTGGAGCATTATTTTTTAGATTAAAAAACAATGGCCAGGGATTTTTAGAAAGAATGTCTAAAATGCAAATATTTTTTTATTGGATTCCGGTAGCTTCATTTATAATTTGTTTAATTTTCGATGATAATAAGACTTACATGCTAGGAGAGTTTTTTAATTTCATATTTACTTGGAGCTCTATACTGGTAATAGTTCTTATTTTTTATAAATTTATAAATAAATCTAGCTCAAAAATAAGGTATTTATCTAATGCATCTTATTATATTTATATTATTCATATTCCTTTTATAATTTTGCTTCAAGGAATGTTTTCAAGATTAGAAACACACCATTTAATAAAATTTATTATGATTATCTTTTTAGTAACAATTTTTTCTATTATTTCTTATCATTATTTTGTTCGAAATACTTTCATTGGTATTCTTTTAAATGGAAAGAAATTCAAAGGATAAAATTACATTGTCTAAAAATTTAGAAAAAAACACTATTGGCAATACTGACCTGAAAATCACTAAAATTGGAATGGGTGGAGCTCCATTAGGGCATTTAGATGAAATAACAGCCATAAAAACACTAGAAAAAGCATATGAATCTGGAATAAATTACTTTGATACAGCTCCATTGTATGGAGCAGGTAATAGTGAAAAACTTTATGGTAAATTTTTACCAAATTTAGATAGAAGTAGTTTTGTATTATCAAGCAAAGTTGGTCGCCTAATCCTTCCGGAATATGAAGCAAAAAAACATGTGTCTAACGAGGATGTAACACCTGCATTAGATACAAATTTAAAAGCATCGAGTTATAAAAATAATGTTGTTTTTAATTTCACTAGAGATGGTGTGTTGAGATCTATCGAAGAAAGCTTAAAAAGATTAAATATTGATAGTATAGACATAATTTTTATTCATGACCCTGATGATTATTATGAAATGGCGATAGATGAAACTCTTCCAACCTTAATTGAGTTAAAAAAACAAGGAGTAATCAAGGCTATAGGAGCAGGAATGAATGAGTGGGAGATGCCATTAAAGTTTGCTGAAAGCGGAGGGTTCGATTGCTTTCTCCTTGCTGGAAGATACACATTATTAGATTATTCAGCTTTGGATAAATTACTCCCAACTTGTGCAGAAAATGAGATTAGTATTATTATTGGAGGTCCATACAATAGCGGTATACTAGCATCTGACCTAAGTAGGTCTACTACCTATTTTTATGAACCATCACCTAAGGAAGTAATAGAAAAAGCAAAAAAAATAAAAAAAATATGCGATAAATATGATGTTCCGCTGAAAGCTGCAGCATTACAATTTGGTCTTAATCATTCTTCTGTTGCATCTACTATTCCTGGGCCTAGAAGTCCAGAAGAGATTGAAGAAAACATAAAAATGTTATCTTATGAGATAGATAGTGAGCTTTGGATAGAATTAAAAAATAACAATCTCATCCCATAATAGAACTTTTTTCTCAAATTGTTTATATTTTAAGAAATTAATATTATTAATTATCATAGGGAATTAAATATAATTAGAAAGAAATCTAGATATAAATTTGAATTATAAAGAAAAAATAAAATTTCTTGTTCCAAGAGCTATCTTATTAATTATCTTCTCCATAATTGCAGTATTTTTAAGAAAAAATTTATAAGGGGGAGGATATGGAAAATAATGGTGTGCATTTTATGATGCCAACTATTTTTAATGATCAAAATATAATAGATCTAGATTCTATGGGAAGGATTTGTAAATTTGCAAAAGATTCAGGTTGTAAAGGATTAGTATTGCTTGGTGTTATGGGAGAGGCGCATAGGCTTTCAGAATCAGAGAGAAACTTATTAATAGATGAGGTTTCCATTATGGCAAATGATCTTTCTTTAATATTAACTGTGGGGGTTAGTGCTGAGAGTGGATATCTAGCAGCTAGTTATGCTAAAAAAGCATCAGAAAGTGGCGCACAACAAGTTATGCTTGCTCCACCTATAATGAAAAAACCTAATGAAAGTGTGTTATTCAGATATTATGAGGAAGTGAATAAAGCTATTTCAAAAGATACAAAAATAGTGATACAAGATTTACCCGAGCAATCTGGTGTGCATATGAGTCCAAAATTTATGGTAGATCTTGATAAAAATTTAGATAAAGTCAACTCAATTAAATTAGAGGACCCACCTACGCCATCTAAAATTTCCAAAATATCAAAAATAAAAAATAAAGACTTAAAAATTTTTGGAGGATTAGGAGGTCTCTTTTTTCTTGAAGAACTTATGAGAGGAGCCTCAGGAACAATGACAGGATTTGCATTCACTGAAATACTTGTAGAAATATATGATCTGTTTTCTAAAAATAAAATAGAAGAAGCAAAGAATTTATTCTATAAATGGCTTCCTGTTATTAGATATGAAAATACTGCAGGGATATCGCTTTCTATAAGAAAAGAGATAATGAAACAAAGAAAAATAACTAAATTTTCAAATGTTCGATATCCAACTCCTAGCCTAGACCTTGATGACAAAAATGAATTAGATATAATCTTGAAAGATTATCTATAAAGAAGAGAAAAATGAGACATTTAACCCTTTAAGAGATTTTTCTATACAACAAACGCCATATAACAAAAATTAACAAATTGTTTTTGAAGAAGCTGAGAATAAGGCATGCTTATTATAGAATAACCTTATCTAATTAAAAGATTTTTTATAATAAGACTTTAAGTGTTTATTGAAATCTAAAGTGTTCTCCTCATATCCATTTGCATGTTCGCAATTATCATAAATAATATACTCACTATTAGCAGGTAAAAACTTATTAATTCTATTAGAATGACTTATCGGAATTCTTTCATCATTTTTGCAATGGAATAGCAAAACAGGGCTCTTAAATTCATTTACAGAATCAATTCCTGAGATTATGTCATTAGTCCTTATTCCATACAATATATCTACACTTTGGATAATTCCAAATTTCAACAGTCTAGCAAAAAATTCTGGAATAAATGTTCTGCTTGATACTTCTGATGCTAATAGTTCTGGAAGATCATAGAAAGGGCTATCAGCAACTATGCCTTTGATAGAGTCATCCAAATTAGAATTAGAAACCACTATTGTGCCACCATAGCTTATGCCATATAAAACCATACTTTGAACACCAAACTCTTGTTTCAAAAATTTTATAGAAGCCAGTAGGTCCTTTTTTTCTTCATATGCTAGACCTAGATTTTTTCCTTCAGAATCTCCATGAGCCCTTAAGTCAAAAGCAAAAACTGAATAACCTATACTATGTGTGTCTTTCATTAGATCCAATATATAACTATCTGACTTATTAGAATCAACTCCATGGATAATAATTACAGTATTCAAGTTTTTATTTGGAACAAACCAACCACTTAATTTAATTCCATCTTCAGAATAAAAATCAACATCTTGGTAAACCAGGCCAACAGAAGAAGGGTTATCTTCCGGAAGCTTTCGAGTGGCTTTTATCGCTAGAGTAGTTATATATATAGATAGAGCTAAATATAATAAAAAAAATATTAGAATAAATGAAGATAAAAATATTATTATTTTTTTAGAAATCATAGTTATAGTTATGAATTGTAGTTACAACCAATTCCTCTAAAACCAATTTCCACGTCTCCATTAGGACTAACTAGAACAGGAGTTATCCTGTCTCCACCTGATAATTTTTCAACTTCTTTCCACATTTCAGGGTTTTTAGACACATCTATTTCTTCAAAATTAATAGATTTTTCGACTAACTCTTCTCTCATCAGATCACAATATCCGCAAGTAGGGTGACTATACATTAAGGCTTTATTATTTTCTTTATTTGATTTATTCAAATCTATCCCTTTCAAATATGGATAAAAATCTATTGATTATTCTACTTAAAAATCTTATCATATAAGAATAATAGAAAAATATTTATACCCGCTCTGCGAGCTGACCTAAATCGTTGAGAGGGTTTTTTGTTTTAAAGCAACTGGAGAAATTTGATGGTAATAGCAGATAGAAATACTTCGAGTATTGATAATAAAAAATGGTTCAATAGAATTGAAAACGTTGTAGATGTTCCAAATCTTCTAGAGATTCAAACTGAATCTTTTGAATGGCTAAAAGGACCTGGAATTGTTGAATTGATTGAAGAGATATCTCCAATTGAAGACTTTTCTGGAGGAAGATTTGAAGTAAGGCTGATAGACCATGAGATTCGGGAGCCAGAATTTACTGAAGAGCAATGCAGAGAGAAGGAAGTTACCTATCAAGCTCCCTTATATATCACTGTTCAACTAGTAATCAAAGAGACTCAAGAAATCAAGGAGCAAGTTCTATTCTTTGGACACTTACCTCTTATGACAAAAACAGGTACATTTATAATCAACGGAGCAGAAAGAGTAATTGTTTCACAGCTAGTCAGATCTCCTGGTGCCTACTTTACAACTGAAACAGATCCAGCGACAGGTAGAGAACTTTGTTCTGCTAAGCTTATTCCTTATCGAGGAGCTTGGATCGAACTAGAAACTTCTAATAAAGATATCATTTCTGTGAAAGTAGACAGAAAAAGAAAAGCAAATATTACAACATTACTAAGAGCTATAGGTTGGGACACTGATCAAAAAATCATGAATCAATTCAAAAATGTTGATGTAGATTCTCAGCACAAGTTTATAAAAGCGACTCTTGCAAGAGAAGGAAAAGATGTCACACAAGATGAAGCTTTGATTGAATTTTATAAAAGACTTAGACCTGGTGAGCCACCAAGTGTTGAAAATGCAAAAAATCTAATTGACGGCATGTTTTTTGATCCTAAAAAATATGACCTTGGAAAAGTTGGTAGGCACAAATTAAGTACAAAGCTATTAAATGCAAAGATCGATCAAAACTTATCAGCTGAAGATAGGACTCTAACTAAAGAAGATATTATAGGAATCATCAGTAGGTTGATTCAAATCAATAATGGACAAGTAAGAAAAGATGACATTGACCATCTAGGAAATAGAAGAGTCAGGGGTGTTGGAGAGCTTATTCAAAATCAAATTAGGGTTGGATTAGTAAGAATGGAAAGAGTTGTAAAAGAAAGAATGTCAACTCAAATAGACCCAAGTAACACTACTCCTGCAGCATTAATTAATATTAGGCCAATAGTTTCAGCACTTAGAGAATTTTTTGGAGCTTCTCAGTTATCTCAATTTATGGACCAAACAAATCCATTGGCTGAATTGACTCACAAAAGAAGGCTTTCAGCATTGGGCCCAGGTGGGCTTTCAAGAGATAGAGCAGGGTTTGACGTAAGAGACGTTCACCATTCTCATTATGGAAGAATTTGTCCAATTGAAACACCTGAAGGTCCAAATATCGGTCTATTAGGATCTCTTTCTACATTCGGAAGAATTAATGAGTTTGGATTTATCGAAACTCCTTACCGAAAAGTTTTGAATGAGTGTAATAGTAAAAGCGAAGACATTATAGGAAGAATACCATCAGAAGATATAAAAGACGATAAAGGTAAAGTTTTGGTAGAATCCGGAAAGGCTATAAGCAAACAAGCATTCGAAGAAATATCAAATCTTTCTAAAAGAAATATAGAAGTAGTTCCATTCCCTTCATCAAATGTAAATGATGTATCTTATATGACAGCAGATATTGAAGAAGACTATAGAATTGGACAAGCAACTACTCAAGTGGATAGCAAAGGACAAATAGTTTCTCCACAAGTTGAGGTAAGAGAAGAAGAAGGGTTTGCTCACGAAACGCCAGAAAACATTGATTACATGGATGTTTCTCCAATGCAAATTGTATCTGTTTCTACTGCATTAATACCTTTTTTAGAACATGATGATGCAAACAGGGCGCTAATGGGATCAAACATGCAAAGACAAGCTGTGCCATGTATCAAACCTCAGGCTCCACTAGTTGGAACTGGGATGGAAAGAAGAGTAGCGATTGATTCAGGTCAGGTAATTGAATCTAGAGCTGAAGGAATTGTTTCAAGTGTAAACGCTGACAGAGTTATTGTTACCGATTTAGACGGAAATGATCATGTGCATGAAATGTATAAATACAGAAGGTCTAATCAAGGGACATGTATCAACCAAATCCCGGTTGTCAAAAAAGGTCAAAAAGTTGAGTTTAATCAACCGCTAGCAGACTCTACTTCAACAGATGGTGCTGAGTTATCTTTAGGGCAAAATCTTACTGTGGCATTCATGAGTTGGGAAGGCCTAAACTATGAAGACTCAATCGTCTTAAATGAAGATCTTGTAAGAAATGATAGATTTACGTCAGTTCATATTGAAAAGCATGAAATAGAAGCAAGAGATACAAAGCTAGGGCCAGAAGAAATTACAAGAGATATTCCAAACGTTGGTGAAGAAGCTTTGGTTAGCTTAGACCAAGAAGGAATAGTCAGGATTGGAGCTAGAGTTAACCAAGGAGATATCCTTGTTGGAAAAATAACTCCTAAGGGAGAAACCGAACTTACAGCTGAAGAAAAATTACTAAGAGCTATTTTTGGTGAAAAAGCAAGAGATGTAAAAGATAGCTCACTTAGAGTTCCACATGGTCAACATGGAAAAGTCATAGACGTAAAAATCTTGACAAAAGAAAATGGTGACCAACTGTTGCCTGGTGTACAAAAAATAGTTAGAGTATGGATTGCTCACACTAGAAAAATTACTCAAGGTGACAAGATGGCAGGAAGGCACGGAAACAAAGGGGTTGTATCAAGAGTTTTGCCTAGAGAAGATATGCCTTACTTGGAAGATGGGACACCAATAGACATTATATTAAATCCAATTGGAGTGCCTAGTAGAATGAATCTTGGGCAAATAATGGAGACGCACCTTGGATGGGCTGCTAAAATCCTAGGATTTAAAGCTAGAACACCTGTTTTTGATGGTGCCAACGATGTTATTATCGAAGATCATTTAGCCAGAGCTTGGTTCGTTACTGAATCAAATGCAACCGATAATACAGGATCTGATGAAAGCGACATAGATTGGGAAATCGTAGACGAGTGGTTAGAAGAAAGAGGATACCAAAGAGATAAACTTTGGAGTGATGCTGCATCAAATCAAGGCGTAGCAAGGGATGCATGTTTATCTATTTGGCTAAAAGAGGTTGCTGGAGAAAAAATTGATGACTTAAAACCTTCAGGACTAATGCAAAAAGCACTTGAAATTTCAAGAGAAAAGAAACTTTCTGCTCCAATTTTTGGAAAACAAAAAGTTTTCGACGGTAAAACTGGTATTGCATTCGAAAACCAAGTTACAGTCGGAAGTGTTTACATGATGAAACTAATTCACCTTGTTGAAGATAAAATTCATGCAAGGTCAACAGGTCCTTATTCTTTGATAACTCAACAACCGCTAGGTGGTAAAGCTCAGTTTGGAGGACAAAGATTTGGAGAAATGGAAGTATGGGCACTAGAAGCATATTCAGCAGCCTATACCCTTCAAGAAATGTTGACAATTAAGTCTGATGACGTTGTTGGAAGAGTTAAAACCTACGAAGCAATTGTCAAAGGAGAACAGGTTATTCAACCAGGGGTTCCTGAATCATTCCATGTTTTATTGAAAGAGCTGCAAGGTCTTGGTTTATCAATAGAACTTTTGAATAAAAGTCTATCTGAAGAACTTCCTCAAAGAACAGGCGGTCCTACAGGTGAAATAGACTGGAACGACATGTTGGATATTTCAGAATTTGATGAAGATGTAGACCTAGAACTTGATGACGAAGATTCTGAAAACGTTATAGATGGAGAAGCTTCTAATGTTGATGACTCAGAAGACAAAGAAGAAGAAATTGAAATAACTCTTCCTGAAACAGATATAACCGAGGTAGATAATTCAACCGAAGATGATACTGAATCAGAGGAAGAAGAAGAGGAACAAAATTAATTTTCTAAATTAGAAAGATTAAACAAGGAGAAAAATAATGACAACTAGATCATCATCAGACTTTAATTCAATAAGAATTTCACTTGCTTCGCCTGAACAAATAAGAGCTTGGTCTTATGGAGAAGTAACTAAACCTGAAACAATTAACTACAGAACATTGAGGCCTGAAAAAGATGGTCTTTTTTGTGAAAAGATTTTTGGACCTACCAAAGACTGGGAATGTTACTGTGGAAAATATAAAAAAATAAGATACAAAGGTGTTATTTGTGACAGATGTGGAGTTGAGGTTACAAGAGCCAAAGTAAGAAGAGAAAGAATGGGGCACATAAAACTTGCTGCTCCTGTTGCTCATATATGGTTCTCTAAAAGCACTCCTTCTAGACTTGGGCTTCTTTTAGATGTTTCACCAAAAAACCTTGAACGTGTTCTTTATTTTGCACAATACATTGTAACTTCCATCAATAACGATGAAAAATTAGATGCTATAAACTTCTTTAGGCAAGATACAGAACAAAAGATTCAAGAAATAAATAAAAGACATGAAGAAATTCTAAGCTCTGGAGAGATAGAACAAGAGCTCGAAAGATTAGAAGTAAAAGTAAAAAAATCAGACCTTAAAGATCCAGAAAAGCTCAAAGATTTACTTAAAAGTAAGTATGAAGACCTTGTTGAAGAAGAACAAGATCTTACAGAGACAAGAATAGAGGAGCTTGAAGCTTTAGATGTAATGCAGTTGTTAACTGAAGCAAAATACAGAGAATACAGGGATTTATATGGGCCTGTGTTTGTAGCTGAAATGGGAGCTGAGGCTATTTTAAAAATCCTAAAAGAATTTGATTTAGAAAAAGCAACTAATCAATTAATTGATGAAATCAGGCAAACATCAGGGCAAAGAAGAAAAAAAGCTATCAAAAGACTTAGAGTTATAGAAAGCTTCAAACAGAGCGGAAACAAACCAGAATGGATGGTGCTAACAGTACTTCCTGTTCTGCCTCCAGAGCTACACCCTATGGTTCAATTGGATGGTGGAAGATTTGCAACATCTGATTTGAATGATCTCTATAGAAGAGTTATCAACAGGAATAATCGATTGAAACATCTTCTTGATTTACAAGCACCTGAAATTATAATCAGAAATGAAAAAAGAATGCTCCAAGAGGCCGTAGATGCTCTTATTGACAACGGTAGAAGAGGGCGTCCAATTTTAGGATCACATAACCATAAATTAAAATCATTAACTGACCTTTTAAGAGGAAAGCAAGGAAGATTTAGACAAAACTTACTTGGTAAAAGAGTTGATTACTCAGGAAGATCAGTGATTATTTCAGGTCCTCAATTGAAGTTATACGAATGTGGATTACCAAAAAAGATGGCACTCGAGCTTTTCAAACCATTTGTTATGAACTCATTAGTCGTAAAAGGGTATGCTCATAATATAAAATCCGCTAAGCGATTGGCAGAAAGATCTCAGCCAGAAATTTGGGACATCTTAGAAGAAGTAATTAAAGATCATCCTGTGCTTCTAAATAGAGCTCCAACCCTACATAGACTAGGTATTCAGGCATTTCAACCTGTGCTTGTTGAAGGGTCTGCGATTCAGTTGCATCCTTTAGTTTGTACAGCTTTTAATGCTGATTTTGACGGAGATCAAATGGCTGTCCATGTCCCTTTATCCAAGGAATCAGTTCTTGAAGCAAAAAAGATTATGTTATCAACAAATAACATGTTAGCTCCTAGATCTGGTGAGCCAATAGTTGCTCCA
>PAOY01000027.1 GCA_002710135.1 Dehalococcoidia bacterium
ATGATATGATGAAAAGGCCAATCGATCCTCATACAGATATGATGAATAGGCCAATCGATCCTCATATGAATATGATGAAAAGACCAATCGATCTAAGAGAAATGACAAGTGATGATTATGATTTATTAATCAAACAGCTTGAATTAGAAAAACAATTTATTGAACAAAATATAAATCTAGAAAAAAACAGAATAGATTTAGAAATACAAAGACTCATAATAGAAAAAAATAAATAGAAATTATTATTATATTAAATATTTTTTGTTAACTTTTAATAAATAGGTAAAAGTAGGATTTACAAATTGAGTTACTCTGGCCTCTAAAACTTGAGCCAGAAGCATAAATGCTTCTTTTTTATCTATTTTATAATCATTCTCTAACCATAAAATCATTTCAGATAAAGCTACTCTGAATGCATCTTCTGCAGGTCTTGCTTGAGCAGTCGTCATTATATATTCATCATTAATTATTCTTGGCCAAGTCATACCTTTGGGTTTAGATTCAGAATAACATTTCAACTTAACTGTTCCTCCAGTTTCAATTCCTCCACCTCCAGAAATTTCTCCGTCTCCTTGGATTGCATGCATATCACCTATGTGTAATAAAGATCCATTATGATTTATTGGAATCTGAACCTTTGCTCCTGTTGTTATTTCTTGGATATCAAAATTACCTCCCCACTCTCCAGCCCAAGCATTTCCTCTAGCTTCAAATTCTGGAGCCAATCCTACAACTCCAATCATGGGCTGGATTGGTATGGATAATTTTTCATTCCAAATTATTTTTTTGTCTATTATCCTAACTACTTTAAATACCTCTCCTATAGCTGAAGGGCCTAAGTAGGCAGGAAAAGCACCTGTTGAACCTCTATATTTTGTATACCCTATTTCATGAGTTTCGATATCTCCAATTTCAACATTTAGTATCTCACCTTTTTTAGTATCATTTATCCATATACAACCAGAAGATGGATTTCCTCTATTATCAGGCATAGAATCATCTCGGTATTTATTAAAAATTGAAACTAAATCTTTATCTACATCCTTTGAGTCAGGACCTCTATTCATTTGAGTTTCTACTTCAAACCAAATATTTTGATCAACTTTATCGGTAACTTTATTATGGGGAGAATGTTCTCTATATAGAATAGTTTTTGAAATTTTTTTCATGTTATCTAATATTATAATTTGCAATCTCTACATTGCTAAATTCTCTTATTGTCTTCAAATATTCATTTTTTGTTAATCTTGGTTTATGTTTTGAAATAACTTCTTTACCTGTAGAAGCTCCATCATATAAAAGATCAATAATAGTAAATGCCATCAATTTCCCTGCTTCTACTACTGCTAATTCATAATCTTCTACTAGAAATCCAGACGTATGTGCTGAGGCATCTGTAGCACCTCCTACAAATGGATGGATAACAGGCATAAGATGAGCAAGGTCTCCCATATCAGTAGAACCTCCACCGTGTTCAAGTTCTTCTGATTTATTTTTTGTATATTCAAGATTTTTCTTATAAACTTCTACTAAATTTTTATCATGAAATAGCGGGAAATAACCAGGCAAAGTATTTATTTCAACTTCTGCACCAACTGCCATAGCTCCAGCTCTCAAACAATTATCAACTTTAAGATTCGCATCTTTTATAGCTTCCAAGGATGCTCCTCTTACAAAAGTTTCTAAAGTAACAATTTCTGGAACTTGGTTTACAACCGATCCTCCAAGTGTAATTATCGGATGAACTCTAATATGATGATCGTCAAAAAAAGTTTCTCTATTTGCATGAATATTTGCCATTGAAAGGTTAGCCGCATTTAAAGCATTAATACCAAGATGAGGGTCATTCCCTGCGTGTGAAGATTTTCCATGGAATTCTATAAACTTTGCAACTAATCCGTTACCAGTACCTCCATAACCAAAACCAGAAAAATCTCCTCTCGCATGAGTCATCATAGATATATCAATATCATCAAAAATACCTAACTTAACTAACTCTTGTTTCCCTCCTAAAAATTCAAATTCTCCTTTAGATCTTTGTTCATTTCTCCATTCTATTTCTACATATTCTTCAGAAGGGACAGCAATAAAAGAAATTGTACCAGAAAGATTATCCAAAATTTCTTTTGAATTTAATGCAAATAGAGTAGCTAACATATTTCCAACTTGTATATGATGTCCACAAGCATGAGCAGCATTTGTTTCTTTATCTGCAAATGGATGACCTGGAACAGGAAGTCCATCTAATTCACCAATAACTGCTATATTAGGACCAGGATTTGCACCTTTGATTGTGGTCATTAATCCTGTTATAGCAAGATTATTTACTACTTCCAAATTTAAAGAACTTAAGACTTCATAAATCTTTTTATTAGTCTTAAATTCTTTATATCCAGTCTCAGGTTCTGAAAGTATATCTTTAGATAGTTGTATAGCAATATCTTTTTTTAAACTAAGATTTTCAGATGATTTATTTTTCAATTCTTCTACAGTTAGCATAATAACCTCTTTTCTAAGTCGAATTTACGAGAATTTAAAATTTAAACAATACGCAGTTTCTTAGAAGATATTATAGCTATAATAAAGATTGGATAACTAGATAATCCACTAATTATAAGGGCTATTTGTGCATTAGTAACATTAGAAATCAATCCTCCAACTAACCAACCTAAAAAAAATAACTGTGAAACGAATTGAAATAAAGCCATGATTTTATTCCTATCTTTATCAGTTGTCTCATTTTGGAAAATAAGATTTGCTGCTACTACCCAGTATGCAGCACTAAAACCCATTAAGAATAGAACAATGATTGATAAGTAATAGTTTGTAGAAAATGCAAAAATTATTTGTCCAAGATCCCATCCAATCGTAGATATTACTAAAACAAGTATTTTACTTCTATAAATTCCAGTATAAAAAGAAAAAATTGTCCCCAAAAATATACCTGCTCCATTTGCTGAAAAGAATATGCCAAATCCTGTAGCACCGACACCGAAATTATTTGCATATTGAGGCAGTACTATAAAAATAGTAACTCCAAAAATTGACTGAATTGAAACTATTATAGACATCCAAAATATAACAGGATTTTGTTTTAATATTTTTGAAAAAGAATCATAAATATTTTTATCTTTATGATTCTTAATCTGACTATCTTTCGGGAAATAATAAATTAAAAAAGTAGCAATTATAATTATGCAACATGCAAAAGATATGAAGTAATTTGAACTAAAATTAGCAATTAAGAATGCAAAAATAAGAGGAATTATCATTTCCCCAAAAAATTGGAATGAGTAAAAATATGAGTTGATCCAACTTAAATTATTTTTACCAAAGGTATTAATAACGATAGTCCAGAAAGGTGGAGATGGAACACCCATTATAATTCCAAATAAAAAGCTAAGAATTAATAGATTATAGATATTTTCATAATCAATTATAAAAAATAAACCAAACATTAATAAAATTACTAAATAAGAGTAAAACATTATTTTGTTTATGTTATATCTCTCAGAAAAGTAAGAACCTAAATAAGAAGACAATAATATTGGTGTAGAGCCTACTCCAAGTACTATACCTACCCATAAATCTTTTTGAGTAATTTCATATGCTAACCAGCTAAAAAATAAAACTCTCATCTGAAGAGCATATTGAACAAGGTTTTTAGATAAAACTAACGCATTTAAATTTTTATTCTTAAGTAAAGAATTCATAAAAAGAAAATCCTCAAGGTTCGAATCTGAGGGGCAAATCTTGAGGATTAACTAAATAATAATATTTCCCAAAAAACCCGTCAAAGAGATTGTCAAAACTTATAATAATAATGATATTAATAATATAAGTACAAATAAAGTAAAATCATATGTTAAATCAAGAATCAAAAAAATACTTAGAAGAAAGAAAAGTATTAAAAGGCGAACCAATTCAATCTCTCACACCTGTAGAAGCAAGAGATCAGTTTAATAAAAATAAAGACGCTTTCCCATTACCTGAAATAGAAATTTTGAAAATAGAAAATAAGGAAATATTTATAAATGGGGCCAATATAAATATAAGAATATTTTCAGACTCTATGGATGACAATCTTCCTCTACTTATAAATTTTCATGGAGGCGGATGGGTTTTAGGAGACCTTGATGCCGATGACAAAATGTGTCGATATCTTGCTAAAAAATCTAAACATAAAGTTATTTCAGTTGATTACAGATTAGCTCCAGAATATAAATTCCCAATTCCTTTACAAGATTGCTATAAAGCTGTTTCTTATATAAATGAAAATCATAAAGATTTTAATATCAACCCAAACAAAATTTCTATTTGTGGCACTTCTGCAGGAGGAAATTTAGCAGCAGCTGTTTCAATGTTATTTCGAGATATAAAAAATGATGTGATAAAAAATCAAATTCTTTTCACTCCTGTACTAAATAACGATTTTGAAACAATTTCTTATAATGAATTTTCTGAAGGTTATGGCCTAGAAAAAGAAACTATGATTTGGTTTTGGAAAAACTATATTGAAGGAGATGTATCTAAAGCTAATAAATTTTCAGCTATTATCAAAGATGAGATTAACGATAATTTACCTAAAACATATATCATTGCAGCTGAATGTGATGTATTGAAAACTGAGTCTGAAGATTATCATAAAAATATAAAAGGAAAAGTAGATTCTAGGCTAGAAATATATAAAGGTGCATTGCATGGTTTTAATGTAAACATTGGAAATATAAGTGATTCAAAAAAATGCCTTGATAAAGTTGCTAAGTTCTTAAATTCTTAGCTAATATCAAATCCTGTGTAACTATTACTAGCTACCTCATCACATTTTTCTCTGTATTTGCCAAAACCTCCAGCATAAGGCATAAATACTCTTTTTTTACCTGGTACATTTGCTCCTACATACCAGGAATTACAAGTATATCTGAGGGTATTGCTTGCTACTTCTTCAATATGATCCATCCAAGTATTCTCAAATTCAAGATTTGCTTCAATATTGTTTTTATTTGATCTATAAAGAAAACTTATACAGTCAAAAATCCATTCCACATGTTGTTCTATTGCTACTATCATATTTGTTAATACAGATGGACTTCCAGGTCCTGTAACAGTAAACAGATTTGGAAAATCTGATATCGAAATACCCAAATAAGACCTTGGGCCGTTTTTCCATTTATCCTTAAGCTTTTTATTATTTTTACCTGTTATATCGATAGATAATAAAGCCCCAGTCATTGCATCAAAACCAGTCGCAAAAATCAAAATATCAAAATCAAAGTCTCTTTTATTAGTCACTAATCCTTCTTTTGTAATAGATTTTATAGGATCATTATTAATATCTATCAATTCAACATTTTTTCTATTAAAAGTTTCAAAATAATTTGTATCAGCACATAATCTTTTACAACCAATTGAATCTTTGGGGGAAAGTAAATCTGCTGTAATTGGATCATTAACAATTTCTTTAATTTTTGACTTTACAAAATCAGCAGCTATTTTGTTTGCCTCTGGTTCAATACCAACATCTGTAAATCCAGCAGTAAATATTTCTTGCCCTCCAATATTCCATCTCTTATTTAATTCTTCAATAATATAGTCTTTTGGGAAATCTAAGATTTTTCTTTCTTGAAACTGGTTGTAACCTATGCCTGCTCTAGTGTACTTAGCCTTATTTCTAATTTCAGAGTAATTAGACTTGGCATTAGAAATTTCTGATCTTGATAAAGGTTTGTTATGTGCAGGTATAGAATAATTAGGGCTTCTTTGAAATACTGATAATTTCTTTGCCTCATTTGCTATTACAGGAATAGACTGGACCGCAGAGGACCCTGTACCTATGATACCAACTTTTTTATTTGTAAAATCAACTCTATGGTGAGGCCATTTTCCTGTAATATATAATTCACCTTGAAAATCTTCTAAACCTTCAAAATTCGGTTCCTTAATTGATGACAATGTTCCCGTAGCCATAACACAAAATTTAGTTACAAAAGAATCAGATTCTGTGTCTATAATCCATTCATTAGTTTTTTCTTGATAAGTCGAAGACAAAACAGTGGAATTAAAAATAATATTTTTTCTCAAGTCAAATTTGTCAGCTACATGATTTAGATATTTCAAAATTTCAGATTGATCTGAGTATCTATTTGACCAGTTCCATTCTTGCTGCAATTCATCAGAAAATGAATAACTATATTCAATACTTTCAATATCGCATCTGGCCCCAGGATATCTATTCCAAAACCAAGTCCCTCCTACACCTGAGCCTTTTTCAATAATAATTGCATTAAGATTGATCTCTCGTAGCTTGTGTAGCATATACAAACCAGCAAAACCAGATCCGATAATAATCACATCTAATTTTTTTGATTTTGTAACCATTATGACTATATCCTATCTCTGGCATGAGGAGTAATTATTCCAGCAATATCTCCATTTTTATCTATTTTTATTGCTCGATTGTACTTAGGAGTTACTGTGCATGCATGCCCTGGTTGAGCTAGCACATAATCTCCTAATTCTAAGGATTCTCCATTAAGCTTTATGATACCGTGTTCTTCATTTTGGAAAATCAATTTTGAGTTTGGTTTATCAATAAGCCTTAGCCTATTTTCAGTTGCAGGATCACTTGAAACTGCTTTAGCTCCTATATCAATAGTTACAGTGTCATTAGATTTGTTTTGATCAATAACTTGACCCAATATTACTCCAGCAATTTGAAATGGTAATTCTTTCTGTTTAATATTACTAATATCCCAATAAATCCAAGTTCCAGGAGAAAGCTTTATGTCTTTTTCTTTGATATAGAAATGGAAAGACCAGGATCCACCTACAATAATTTCTACATCATTCATTAAAAATTTTTCCTTCACCAATTTTTCAACTTGCCTTATGTCTTTCAGTGTATTTTGAGTATCAATATCTCTATCCTCAACACTAACTACTCCATAAGTTTGCCCATCATATGCATGTATGCCTCTTAGTTTTTTATAGTTATTAGAAAAAATATAATCTATTAAATCCGGAACATTTTCTTTCAGTACACCAGTTCTATTCATTCCTGTGTCTAAATCAATATAAATTCCACTCAAATTATCAATATCCTTAATTAGATCAAAATGAAACGTATTGGAAATAATAGTATAAAACTTGGTTTCAGGAAATTTTTCGACTATATTTTCTAGTCTTTTTGCTTTTATTACTGATGTGATTGGATATGCTAATATCAGGATTTCAGGCTTGCATTCAGCTAAGACCTCCAGTTCATTTAATGTAGAAGTTTTATGTTTTTTGATCCCATTATCAATAAGTAAACTTAAGGTATCTTTAGATTTATGAGTCTTCGCATGAGGGATCAATCGGTCTCTGCCTCCAACAAGATCAATTATTGACTCGATGTTATGCATAACTTTTTCTTCAAAAATTAAGTGCTCTGGCGTTTCAAATGATTCAGGGTTATTTATCTTATATTCAGTAAACATATTAATTTCTTTATATTGTTGATAAATTTATATTATCAACTAATTTCTGCATTAAAGATTTAATTACAAATATTTTGTAGTTATTTATCAATTTTAATATATAGTGTTCTTAATAAATATAAAACTCGATTATTAAATGAAAGCATCAGTATGGCTAGGAGAAAATAAATTTGAAATTCGGGAAATCAATATTCCGAAGTTGAATGACGAACAAGTTTTAGTCAAGGTTGAAAGAGTTGGATTATGTGGAACTGATGTCCATATAACGCAGGGCCTATTCCCTTCTACTCCTCCAAAAATACTAGGACATGAATTTAGTGGAATTATTGTAGATGTCGGTTCAAACGTCCCAAAAGAAAAAATAGGAAAAAGAGTTGCCTGCAACACGACTTCTAGTTGTGGTACGTGTATAAATTGTTTAAACTGGCAGATTTCTAGATGCTTAAATGCTGAAAAAAGTACAGGAGCTTTTGCTGAATTTTCGATAATGCATTACTCTTGTGCTGTAGAAATTCCCAAAGAAATGTCTTTTGAAATTGCAGCTATGACAGAACCTGCTTCTTGTTGTTTGTCTGGAACAGAAATGATTGACTATAACAATAAACCAAAAGTTCTTATACTAGGTTCAGGGATAATGGGTATTTTCTGTCAACTTTTTGTTTTGAAAAAAAACATTGATTTTTTAGTCATTTCAGAACCAAATAAAGCTAGAAGAGATTTTGCTAAATCTTTAGGTGCTAACTTTGTCTTAGATCCTTTTAGCCAAGATTATAATGAAGAAATCAATGAAATTACCGAAAATGCCGGATTCGATATCTTAATCGAAGCGGTTGGCAATCCAAAATTATTAGCTGAAGGAATTTCGAGATTAAGACCTAGGGGGCAAGCATTAATGATCGGAGTTCATCCAGAAAGATCTAATTTAATGAGCGACCTATATGATTTTCACTATAAAGAACTAAAACTTTTAGGATCATTTGGAAGAGGGAATTATTTTGACAAAACTCCAGAAAAAATCAATCAGTTCAACCTTGAAAAATTAGTCACTAAGATTTATAAATTAGAAGAAATAAATGAAGCAATAGAATCTACTTATGAGGGTGGAGGGATGAAATATATGATAGCTCCTAACAAAGGATAATTAGATGAAAAGTAATTTTAATATAATTGCGCATAGAGGATTTTCAGAATTATTACCTGAAAATACTTTACCTGCTTTCGATTTAGCTATTAAATCTGGGTTTCATAATTTTGAATTTGATGTTCAACTTACTAAAGATCATATTCCTGTGGTGATTCATGACTATGATTTATATAGAACAACAGGTGAAAAAGGACTAATTTCTGAAAAAAATTATAATGAAATAAAAAATTTACAAGCAAAAAATAATTTTAATTTAGATGACAAAAATTACTTTATTCCAAAGCTAGACGACTTGCTAAGTAAGTATCATGGATTATCAAATTTACACTTAGAATTAAAATCTAGAGATCAAGAACTCCCAGAAATAGTATTAGAATCACTAAAAAAAAATAATTGGCTAGATTCAAATAAAGATATGTATGAACATGGAGGTATTACTATAAGCAGTTTTTTTCTTGAACAAATCATAAGATTCCGTAAACTGAATCAAAAAGAAAAAACAGCTTGGCTATTAGAAAAAATAACAGACTATGATTTAGAAATATGCTTAGACCAAGCAATAGATCTTATTTGTCCTAGAGCTAATTTTTCAAACATTAAATCTGTAACTCGCGCAAAAGAAAAAAATATTTTAGTAAGAAACTGGGGAGTGGCAACAAAAAAAGATTTGATTATTGCATTTAACTCAGGGAGTACTGGAACAACTCTAGATTGGCCACTAAAAGGAAAGGAAATATTAGAAAATCATGAAAATAACAAAAGTTAATATCAGAAAATTACAAGGAAGCTTTAAGTCTGAGAGTATTTTTTGGGAAGATAGGCTTGTTAGACCAATAGATATATATCCAGAGTACGCTAAAGAAGGTCATGAAAATGAAAATTTTCAAAAAGGAGACATAGTAAAAACTAGTTCGATTTTTGTAGAAATTCATACTGATGAAGGATTGTATGGAACAGCAGGTCCAATTGATGAGTCTCACGCTGATATTATCGAAAAATCTTTATCTAAAATAATAATCGGTAAGGATGCACTAGCCATTGAACTAATATGGGATCAAATGCATAGATTGAGTGTTCATGGTAGGCAAGGTATTTCAATGATGGCAATAAGCGCAATAGACTGTGCTCTTTGGGACTTAAAAGGGAAATATTATAATACGCCAGTTTATAAAATTTTGGGCGGTGCGACAAGAAAATCAATTCCTGCATATGCATCCATGCTGGGATTTAACGTAACTGATATGAGTTTAGTATCAGAAAGAGCAAAGTTATATAAAGATAAAGGATTCACAGCACAAAAATGGTTTTTTAGATATGGTCCAATGGCTGGAATTGATGGACTAAATAAAAATGTAGAAATGGTAAAAACTATTAGAGATTCAGTTGGTGAAGATTATGAAATCATGCTTGATTGTTGGCAATCAATGGATTATAAATATGTTGTTCAATTAGCTAAAAGGATTGAGGAATATAGGCCTTACTGGTTAGAAGAAACTGTGATGCCAGACAGAGTAGAAATTTATAAAAAAATTAAAGACAAAATAAACATACCTTTATCTGGAGCAGAGCACGATTATACTAGATGGGGAATGTTAAGATTTATTGAAAAAAATGCTTTGGATATTTATCAACCTGATATTTATTGGGCTGGAGGTTTATCTGAAGTTATTAAGATTGCAAATCTTGCTAGTACTTACGATCTTATAACTATACCTCATGGACATTCGTCTAATGCAACTCTACATTTTTCACTATCCCAAGTACCAATTCATACTCCGTATCAAGAATACTTAATTAAATGGAATAAAATCCATCAACATTTTCTCAAGACTCCTGAAAAACCAATCAAAGGATATTTTACAGAAACTGATCTTGTAGGTTTAGGAATGGAATTAGATAAAGATAGAATAGAAAAAGAAGAAATTTTAGAGATAAAGTAGATTGAAACATCTAATTCTGTAAATCAATTTGATATTTATAGGATTTAGGATATTTGAACTTAGGGACTAAATATTCTTAATTAATTAAATCATACATGACTTAATCTAACATTTTTTCCAGATCATTTAGATGTTTTGGAGAAGGGTCAAAACCAACACCTAAGTCATTCACAATTGCTGTTATCTTATCGCAAAATGGTGTTTGAATATTATTTCTTGAACCAATTTCACTGACATATCCTGTCAAATAATTAATTTCAGTTCTTCTTTTTTTTATAACATCCTGACCAAAAGATGGCCTGCTCGCAGAGCCAGATTTTTTAGCAGCATCCAAAAATTGGTTCTTTATTTCTTCTATTTTTTCTCCATTGGCAGCATCTACAAAATCATCAGGATCCATTCCCATAATCATTCCCATTTTATGACCTTCAGATTTTGCTACTTTGACCACTTCTGATGCGATTTGAATAGCAATATTTTGTGTTATAGTTTCAGATCTAACTTTTGATGTTCCCCAACCTGTCAAACCAGCAAGAGGATTAGCCATACAATTTACCATCAATTTTGACCATCTCTCTCCCAATAAATCTTCTGTATAGTCAGAGAAACCAACACACTGCATAATAGAAACAAAATTCTTAAGCCTTTCTGTAACACCTCCAGATACTTCACCTACCTTAAAACAAACATCCTTTCTATCATCAGTTCTCCATGCAAATCCAGGCTTAGAAGCAACAGCACTAATAGTTATAATGCAACCTAAAGTTTTTTCTTCTCCTACTATTTCTGAAATTTTCAAGTCATTTATTCCATTCTGAAAATCTACAAAAAAACCATCTTTTTTTACATAGTTTTTTAATGCATGTGTGGCCCATTCTGTATCATATGATTTTACTGCAATAATACCTATATCAAATTTCTCTTTAATACCTTGAAGATTATTAATATGAATAGCTTTAGGTTTACATTTATACTCAGATTCTTGATTTATAACTATTAGACCATTCGATCTTATTCTTTCAATATGTTCATACCAACTATCTATAAGTGTCACGTCATGCCCTGCTCTAGAAAGTAATCCTCCAACTACCCCTCCAATAGCTCCTGCACCAAAAACACCAATTCTTTTCTTGTCGTACATTAAACCCTCACTATCAATTAATCATTTTCTCTATTTCATCCAGATGATTTGGAGATGGATCAAAACCAACGCCTAGATTATTCACAATTTCAGTTATCCTATCGCATACAGGAGTTTTGACATTATTTTTCTTGCCAATTTTACTTATATATCCAGTAAGAAAATCAACTTCTGTTCTTCTTTTTTTCAAAACATCCTGGCCAAATGATGGTCGACTTGCAGAGCCAGCTAACTTTGCTGATTCTAACATTTTATTTTTTAATTCTTCTATCCTCTTACCTGATTCAGCGTCTAAATATTCATCAGCGGAAATTCCATTAATATCTGTGATTTCATACCCCTCAGATTTTGAAACATTAATAACTTCAGATGCAATTTTTATAGCAACATTTTGAGTAATTGGTTCTGATCTTACTTCAGAGGTCCCCCATCCAGTCAAACCTGATAATGTATTATCCATACAATTTACCATAAGCTTAGTCCATCTATCTCTCATCAAATTATCAGTAGCTTCAGTAACCCCAACTGCTTGCATCATCGCAACAAAATCTTTAAGCCTTTTGGTAATTCCGCCCTTCATTTCTCCTACTTTGTAGGCAGTTCCATTCCCCCTTGAGTCTGTTCTCCAAGCAAAACCAGGCTCTGAAGCCATCGCTCCTATAGTTATTACACATCCTAGTGTTTTTTCTTCTCCAACAATTTCAGAAATAGTATAATCATTTATTCCATTTTGGAAACCAACAAAATATCCGTCATCTTTTACATAGTTTTTCAATGCATGAGTAACCCACTCTGTATCGTATGATTTTACTGCTATAATTCCGATATCAAATTTTTCTTTAATACTCTGAAGATTATTGATGTGAATAGCTTTGGGTTTACATAAATATTCAGTAACTTGGTTTTTAACGATAAGTCCATTAGTATTAATTTTTTCTACATGCTCATTCCAAGTATCTATAAAAGTAACATCATGGCCAGCTCTAGAAAGTAAGCCACCTGTAATACCTCCTATTGCACCTGCTCCAAAAACACCAATTCTTTTCTTATCGTACATTTTGTTTCCTTAGTAATAAAATTAAATTTATTTGATAATAATATAACTAATAAAAAAATTTCAATAGAAAATAATGAGTTTATGTTCACAAAAATCTATCAATTGAAAATTCTGATAAGTCATATTGTACTTTTTTACCAAGAATCATATTAGAACAGATTTCTCCAATGGCAGGAGTAAACTTAAATCCATGCCCTGAACAGGGAGAGCAAATTACAATATTATTGTCATCAGGATGAAAGTCTATTATAAAATCGTAATCAGGGCTATTCGTGTATATACAAACTCTGCTTTCTATTAATTCTCCATTTGCAAGCGGAATATATTCCTCTAAAAATCCTCTAATTATATCTTCATCATTTTGATTGAATTCTCTAAGCAAATTATCAGAAGAAATATTTTCACCATTGTGATGCATAGCAACCTTAAACCCTTTGTTTTCAATAATAGGTTGCGTATAAAATTCCAAACCATTTTCTAAATCCCAGCCAGTATTTGTTAGAGAATCACTTAAAAATAATTCTCTATTTTTTTTTGGTTCAAACCAAAGAAGAACCTGTCTTTCAATTTTTACAGGAATATTTACTTGAGGAAGTAAATTTTTAATCCATGCACCTGAGCTAAAAATAATTTTTTCTGAAAAATATGTACCTTTATTTGTTATTACTTTATAAGAATCAGATGATTTTTCCCATGAAAGAACTTTTTCATTGATTTTATGTCTTACTCCATTAGATTTTGAATTTTCTAAAAAATATTCTATAGAATTTTCTGGGAAAACAGCCCCACTTCTAAATTCTAATAACCCTTGGAAATTTTCTGGAGGATTTAGTACTCTGAATTTATCAATTATTTCTTGATAATTGAGCTCAGAAATTGGTATCTTATATTTTTCTGCTGACAATTTTGCATCTTTTATATAATTCCCGTCGCTTCCTAAATAAAGACCTCCAAATTCCATAATAATTTTTTTTGATGAATAATTTTGAATTTCATGCCAAAGTTCATACGCTCTTTGAACAATAGGAACGTATGATATTCCTTCATGATAAGCTTCTCTAATTACTCTAGTGTGTCCATGAGAAGAACCTAGTTTATGAGGAGGGTCATATGTATCAAATCCTAAAACACTTACTCCTTCATTAGAAAGATAATATGAGCTAGCACTTCCCATAGCACCTAAACCTATAATAATTACATCAGCAGTATTATTTTTTAAGGCCATATTTTTCCAATCCTAAATAATAATTAGTCTAATCTAAAACGTGAATTTTATGAAAACTAATCCAATCTTCATCTAAATCTATTCCTAATCCAGGATTCTTTGGTAGATTCAATTTCCCATTCTGATTAATTTTGATTTCTTTTTCAATTCCCCACTGATGTATATGCTCTGGTCTCCAATACTCATAAAAAGAGTTATTTGAGACTGAGGAAATTACATGTAAATTAGCAATATTCATAATAGAATTCCCCGCTAATCCTATTTCACAATTAATATTAAATGCGTCAGCCATTGCTGATAACTTAATTAGTCCTGTAATACCAAGCTTTCTAGTAGTTCCTCTAATCATTCCTACAAGATTACTACTCAAAAAATTTGCTGCTTCCTTAATTAAAAAAGTAGCTGAATCACTCATATTAATTGGAGTATCTAAAGTTTCATGTAAACGCTTTATTCCTCTTATATCTGATGCAATCAAAGGATCTTCAAACCAGTAGTAATTATTTGAATCTAGAGCTTTTCCAACTTTCAGAGCTTCACTCACAGAATAGCCATGATTTCTATCTAACATGAGCTCCATTTTGTCACCAACTACTTTTCGGACACCTTCCACAACTAAAATTGTATCTTGGACACTGAGATTTCCTGGATGTATTTTGTATGCAGAATATCCTTCTTCAAGTAGCTCTTCAGCCTCTTTTATAAATCCAATGGGATCATTATGTCTTGGAGGGTAAGTAGCGTATAGATTTATTTCCTTATCTCTTCCCCCTAATAGAGAGGATATAGACTTTCCTACATCTTTTCCTGCAATATCCCACAAAGCGACATCTACTGGAGCCCAAGAAGAGTAAATAGGTAAGCCATGTCCAGACAAGTTATCAACTTCTGACCACAACCATTCTCTATGGTTTGTGTCCATTCCTAAAACTTTAGGCTTTAAGACATCATTTATTATCTTTATTCTATCCTCTGATGATGCTGCTTGATCCCCAACAAATGCATTCCCCTCAATACCCTCATCAGTAATCAATCTCAAAACAGCTTGAGTAGTTTTGCCTCCAATATCAGACCTTTCATCTTTTACATTCAGAGGGCCAGTGTCTCTTTCAATAACATCAATTTGAATTTTTTCTATACGCATTTTTTAAAACTTAAGTAATAATAGATCCAACATAATCTAATCCTCTAAACTTTCCAACATAATCCATTCCATAGCCAACTATCCATTTATCATCATCTAATACAAAACATGTAAAATCAGGATGAAAAATATTATTTCTGTTTCCTAACTTATCAACTAATACCGCTGTATATACATTTTCATTTGAAATAGCTAAAACACTTTCTCTTACTTTTAAAAGAGTTTCTCCTGTATCCATTAGATCGTCGATTATTATACTTGGGGAATTTCTTTCTAGGCTATCGGAAAGAAAGTCGTAACCATATATTTTAGTTCCTTGAGATTCTAATGAATTCCCATAAGTCTTAGCAATAAGAGGGAACATTCTTGATGAACCCGGTTTTAAGGAATCTAATTCAATTAATAACTTTGAAGCAAAAACTAATCCACCAGTTAGGATAGGTATAAGATTTACAGAATCATAATCCTTAAATTCATCATTTATTTTTTTTGCTAATTTTTTTACCTCAGTATCTATTTCATCTCTATCCCACAAAACTTTAATATCTGAAATTTGTATATCTTTCATATTATTTCACATCCTCAGGAAGCTTTCTTCCAAGTGCTTCAGGTTGATTTCCTCCTAGTATTGAAATTAAGAATTTAGGAAATTTGTTTCTTTCACTTCTATTAATGTATTGTATAAAAATTAGAATAAATATCATTATCGGAAATGGTAATAATGGTAGTATCTGTGAAAGAGCAAGTGTTACAGTCTGAGCCTTAATTGCCAGAACTTGTAATAATCCAAATCCATAGGCTCCTGCAGCTGCTCTAAAGGGGTTCCAACCTCCAAAAATAACAATAGCAAGAATGATCCACCCATAATTTGCTGTATGACTCTCAGACCATCCATATTTTGTATACAATGAAAAACTAGCACCAGCTAAGCCTAATAATGCTCCTCCAATAATGGTTCCAAACATTCTCATTTTTTTTACATTAATTCCCCTTGAACTAGCCGCTAAAGGATTTTCTCCGGATGCTCTAATAGATAATCCTAAATTGGTTTTATTAAGGAAAAACCATGAAATTGGTATTAGCAGAATAGAAAAATAGGTTATGAGTGAGTGATTAAAAAAGACATTCCCTAATATTGGTATTTTAGAAATGAATGGAATAGCAAATTTTGTTACCATTGGACCGTTAATTCTCACATAATCCTGACCCAAATAATTACTTAGATCAATACAAAGAATAGTCAAAACAAAACCAACTGCAATTTGATCCATTCTCAACTTAATATCACAATAAGATATAAATGCAGCAATAATAGATCCTGTTAGCATTCCTGCTAAAAATCCAATAATTGCAAAATCTGTAATATATCCAAAAGCAAATCCAGACAAAGCAGAAATCATAATAGTTCCCTCGGCTGAGAGGTTTATAACACCACTTTTCTCTGAAATAGTTTCTCCAATTACTGCAATTATTAATGGAGTACTCAGAGAAATAACAGTAACAATAGTATTCTCAAACAGCATTACTCATTGCTCCTAATAATTTTACTTAATAGAATTTTTTCTAATTTTAATTTTTCAAGTATCAACCAACTCAGAACGAATAAAGCTTGGATAATGCCAATCAAGCTATGATCCAATCCAAGTTTAATTTGTAATTGACTTCCTCCAACTATTAATGCCGAAAATAAAAAGCTAATAATTAATGTAAAAAATATATTTCTAGAACAAATAAGCACTATCAAGATAGATAAAAAACCAAATCCTCCTGATATTGAAGGAACTAGTTTATGATAAGCTCCTGATGCCTGAGAAAATCCAGCTAGCCCAGCTATTGCACCTGCAATAAAAAAGGATAATAGAATATATTTCCCTGAACTAAAATAGAACCTTTCAGCTGCATCTTCGTTAACTCCTGTTGCCTTTAGTCTTAAACCAAAAGAAGTATATTTGAAAATAAAAAAACTAAAAATATATATTACAAAAATTATTAAAATGAGCAGTAATGGAAATTCATTTTGCCCTATAGTAGGAATCCATGATGCTTTATCAAAAACATCTGTTCCACTTGTTGAAGCTATACCTTCTCTTTTCCAAGGTCCAATAATTAAGTAAATTACTATCCCAGAAGCAACAAAGTCTAATCCCAGGCCACTAAATATTTCGTGAACATTACCTTTGACCTTAAGTACGCCACAAATAAGTCCCCAAAAACCTCCAAAACCCAATGCAAAAAGTATTTGAACATACGGAGATATAATAGTATCTCCGAAAAAAGATCTAGCTACGAAAGTAGCACCAACCGCACCCATTATTATTTGTCCTTCTATACCTATGTTCCACATTCCAGCTGAAAAAGTATAAATCAAAGCAACTGAGGCTAATGATATGGGAGCCCAGACTATCAATGTTCTTATAAATTTAGAATAACTCCCCATTGATCCATAAATTATAGAATCAAAAATACTGATAGGAGAGGTTCCAAAGAGAGTTAAGACAAAAAAAATGATAGCTAGTGTTAAAACTAATCTTATAAAATTTATTTGAATTAATTGAATATTTTTATTCATTTAAACTATCCCAGACACATAATTTATAACTTTATCTTTTGTTAATTCTTTCTTGTAATTGATATTAACGATTGATTTTCCAGAAACAGATATAACAATGTCTGAATATTCCCAAATTTCATCTATATCTGTTGAGGAAAAAAAGATAGCAATATCTTTTGATTTTCTAGATAAAATCATTTCCCATATATTTTCTGCAGAATTGAAATCTAATCCTCGAGTTGGTTGTTCAAGTAAAAGAATTGATTGATTTTCAGGCATGAGTGAAAGCATTAGTCTTTGTTGATTCCCGCCTGACAACTCACTTACTTCATTTGAAAAATTAGCCCTTATGTTAAACTTTTTAATCTTTTTTGAAGAAATGTTTTTTATTTTATTCCAGTTCAAAAAACGGGTCTCTGATGACTTAAATAATCCAAAATGTTCTAGAACATTAAGATCTCTAAACAGGCCTTTTTCAATCCTATCTGAAGGCATATAATAATAAGTTTTTTTAGGAATTGTAACTTTAGAATCTAATACTAATTTAGTTTTTGAAAATTCATTAGTGAAAAAATTCTTAATATAAGAATCATTAGATGATCCTTGTAAGCCTGCAATTCCAATAACAGACCCATAAGAAAATCTATGTTCAATATCCTCAGTATTCCTACCTAAAAAATCTTTACCAGAAACCAAAATAGTAAAATTATTTTCATTCGTAAAAGTTTTATCACGTTTGATTTTTGATGAAGTATTTTCAAACATTTTTTCGATTATATCTTGCGAATCAAAAGGCTTAGAAATCGAATGAATGACTGATCCAGATTTTAATATTGTTGCAGTGTCACAGAGTTCAATTATCTCATCAAGTTTATGAGATACAAATATTATTATTATTCCTTCTTTTGTCAAACTCCTCAAAGTTTCAAACATCATTTTCTTTTGTTCTAATGAAAATGCACTTGTAGGTTCATCAAGAATTATAAGCTTTGCACCGTTATAAAGAAGCCTTAGAAGTTCTACCTGTTGCCTCTCTCCTATAGAGAGATTTTTTGTTTTTTGGGAAAAATCAATATTTATTTTATATTTTTGGAAAATCCTTAAAATATTCTCTTTAGTTTGCTTGAGATTTCTATATGGATTAGCATCCTTTATTCCTACCAAAAAAGTTTCTAAAACAGATAGATTCCCAAAATCTAAAGGATCTTGATTTAATAATCCTACTCCACTATTGATTGATTCAATGGGAGATCCAAGAATAAGTTTTTCACGATCTATTAATATTTCACCATTATCTGGAGCAATTTGCCCCGAAATGATTTTTACAAGAGTTGATTTTCCTGCTCCATTTTCTCCTAAAAGGGCATGTATGCCATTATTGATAGAAATATTAATTTCTGAATTTGCTACTAAATTTCCAAATTTTTTAGATATGTTTTTTATTTCTATCTTCATGAAAAAAACGGGCTTCTCAACGGAGAAGCCCTATAATTTTTATTGACTATCTCCAGTCATACCTTCAAGCAATTGAGGTGTGTACCAAATTTCAGAATCAGAAGCTGTCTGACCATCAGAAAGGTATTCTGTTCCATCTTGAAAATTCAGTGGTCCTGTAAATAGATTTAATCCGCCTGAAGAAAGATTTTCAATGAATGAATTAAGTTCTTCTTTCTCAGATTCGTTTAGACCATCTCCTGTATTCCAACCAATAGGAGATGAATCTTTATCATTCATATTCTCCCAGTTGGGTTCAGACCATAAAAATTCAGCTTTAAACTCGCCATGAGCTGCATTCATTGCTGCATTTAAATAATCAGGTCCCCAGTTGAAAAATGGAACACCTAAACAAACTTCAGGAGCGGTATCGCATGATGCTTCATAATCATAACCTACAACAAATACATCTTCACCTTCAGCAGCTCTTTGACCAGTTACGACCAAAGCTTCAGGAGTATCAATATGAGAAATTATCACATCAGACCCTCCATCAAAAAACTCATTTGCAACTTGAGTTGGATCAGATGTAACACCTGGAATGTGGAACCAAAATCCAATCCATACAACTTCAAAGTTTAAGTTGTCTCCATCGTAACAATGCTTTGCTCCTAAATATGCAGCATTTGCTAGCCTTCGAGTTTCATCATTAATTAATGGACCTAAGAAGCTTATGTTTCCAGTTTTAGTCTTTAGTGCTGCAGCACATCCAGCTATCATCTTTCCATACTCCATCTTTCCCATTATATTTCCCAAGTTTTCTAGATCTCCTCTATATGCTTTACCCTCTTGCCAAGCACTATCTCCTGAAGCCCATATCATAGGAACATCAGGGAATTTTTCAGCTGCAGCAAGTATTCCGTCTTTCATATCATCTGATGTAGCAAAAACTAATTGAGCTCCTTCATCGATCATATCTGAAACTACCTGATCTACAGTTAAGTTAGGACTATCTGCAGGATTTATCATATCGGCCACAATCATTTCACCACCTGAGATTTCTTCTATGTATTCTCCGCCTTCAAAATGAGCTTGAGACCAACCTTTATCGTCCCTTGGACCAACTAAAATCATACCAAACTTAAATGGCTCCATTTCTCCATCATGAGCATGAGCTTCATCTTTTTCTTGAACTACTTTTTCAGTAGCCATATCTTCTTCCTCAGAAGAACTACATGCAAATATTGAAATGCTTAAAATTGAAACTAAAAACAAATTTATAAATATCTTCATTCTTAAAATCCTTAAATAGTTGTATTTTTTTTTTGATAAGGAAAAGATATCATTTTCCAAAAGAAAATATCATAAAAAAATCTACTAATTTGTTAATAAAATATTAAATTTTTTTGGTGAACATAATTTGTGGTTAAATAAAAAGATGTAGTATAAAAAAAAAATAAATAAAAAATGGAGTCAAAATGGCTGGAATAAAAAAAGAAGTTACATTTGAAATACAAGATGATGTTATTCAAATGTTAAACCATATAAAAGATAAATATGATTTTGATTCAAAAGATAAAGCATTAAGATGCATTTTAGATTATGTAGCTACAGATGGGAATTGGGAAGAAATCTTTAATGTTAGGAGATGCATAAGATGTGGGAGCAAAACTGGTTGGGAAATGTAATCTACAACTTTAAACCTTTTATAATATTTATAAAAACCTAATAGTAATTTCTAAAAAGGAAAAAAATATGTCTAATAAAAAACCAAATTTTATAGTTTTTCTAACTGATGACCAAGGATACGGAGATCTTTCATGTATGGGTGCTACTGATTTCAAGACTCCTTCTCTTGATAAATTAGCTTCTGAAGGAGTAAGATTTACAGATTGGTACACTAACTGTCCTGTATGCAGTCCTGCTCGAGCTGCACTTCTTACTGGAAGATATCCTGGGAATACAGGAATTAGAGGAATTTTACCAGGGCATAGAAAAGCTGCTGGGCTACCTGAGTCAACACCAACTTTACCAAAAATATTAAAATCTGAAGGATACAATACAGCGATGGTAGGAAAATGGCATTTAGGGCTTGAAAAAAAGTCTAGACCTAACAATCATGGGTTTGATGATTGGTTCGGCTTTTTAGCTGGAAATGTTGATTATTATTCTCATATTTACTACTATGGTGCTAATACAAAAGATAGTATTATGCCACAGGTAAACCCAACCCATGATCTATGGGAAAATGAAAATGAGGTTTGGATGGATGGAGATTATTTTACTGAAATAATTACAGAGAAATGCATTGAGTATCTCAGAAAAATGACATCTGATGGAAAACCCTTTTTCTTATATGTGCCATTTAATGCTCCCCATTATCCCATGCACGCACCTAAAAAATATATGGATAGATTTTCTCATCTACCCTGGGATAGGCAAGTAATGGCTGCAATGCTTAGTGCAATGGATGATTCAGTTGGGAACATAATGGATGAGCTAAAGAGATTGGGTGAGGATGAAAACACACTAACATTTTTTACTTCTGATAATGGTCCTTCAAGAGAAACTAGAAATTGGTTAGATAGCACATTAGATCCATATTATGGCGGGACCGCAGGAAAGTTTAAGGGTCATAAAGGAAGTTTATTTGAAGGAGGGATTAGAGAACCAGGAATAATGCACTGGCCTAATAAAATCCAAACAGGGGTTGTGTCCAGTGAGCCATGCCTATCTATGGATATTGCTCCAACTATTTTAGATGCTGCTGGGGTAAATTTAGAAGATCATTATTTAGATGGTAAAAGCCTTATAAAATTAGCTAATGGAAAAGATTCAAACTCAGAGAGGGTGATTTTTTGGGAATATCTAGATCAAACAGCTGTAAGAAAAGGGAAATGGAAACTCGTACTAAAAGGCAAATTAATTGATGCTTATGGACCAGTACCTGAAGTTCATCTTGCAAATTTAGAGGAGGATATTAGTGAATCAACAAATCTTGCGGACAAAGAAACTGAAATTACTAAAGAATTAACAAAATTAGCTCAGGACTGGAGAAATGAGATTGAAGAGAAATGGATTTCAGAATATGGAGCTCCAAGCGAAGCTCAAAGACTGAATACTCAAATGGGATTGAAATAAATGTTGAATAAAAAAATAGTAATAATAGGCGGAGGAGTTGTAGGTATGAGTACAGCCTTCCATCTAGCTAATAAAGGTATAAAAGACATAACGATAATTGAGAAAGATTCTATTGGATCAGGATCAAGTTCTCAAGCTGCAGGTATAGTAACTTGTTTGCAATGGAATGCTACATCAGTTGTTGCAAGAATGAAAACGTTAGATTTATTTGAGAACTTTAGCAAAATATTAGATGGATATACATTCCAACAAGTTGGGTGTCTAAATTTATCTACAAAATCTGATTATGAAGACGGATCTGATTTACGTGAGCTACATGATAATTTAGGAGCTAAATATGAGACATACATTGGAAAAGAATTAACAGAAAAATTTTCTGATGTTAAAACCACAGATAATGAATATGGAGTATTAGATCCTAGAGGAGGTTTTAGTGAACCTCATACGTATATTCCTGCACTAAGAAAAAAAATAGAAAATATGGGTGTTAAAATCCAAGAAAATGAAATTGTAAATAATTTTATTTTTAATGGAAATAAAATTACAGGAATTGTAACTTATTCAAAGGAAGAAAAATCAGAAAAAAAATATTTAGCAGATGATGTCGTATGTACGGTAAATGCCTGGACAAATATTCTTTTAGAGAATCTTGACTTTAAAATTCCTATGAAAAATTTTATTCATGAAAGGTTTGTTACAGAAAAATACGATAGAAAATTAAACCTTCCTGCTATAAATGATAGAGTCTATCAAAGTTATATAAGAGGAACGGAAGACAATCGAATATTAGTTGGGACATCTCAACATAACCCAGAAAATTTCATAATAAACGATAAGGATTTTAATATTGAAGAGCTAGCTCCTTATGATAATGCATTAGATTTTCTTAAAGAATCCTTTCAACATAGAGTCCCAATTATAAAAGATAAAAAGTGGGATTATCATACAGTTGGACTCATTAGTGTCACCGCTGATGCTACGCCTGTTATAGGACCTGTTCCAAAATTAGAAGGTTTGTATCTTTGTTCTAATTTTCATTCTGGTGGATTTGCTTACAATCCGGTTGCAGGCTTATTAGTTACTGAGCATATTTTATATGGCAAAACAAGCATTGATTCTGATACTTACTTACCTAGTAGATTTAACGATTTTGAAACAAAATCGTACTTAGATAAAACTCATAACCTAGAAGATTTAGAGGTAAAAAGACACTAACATTAATATATTATTCTTATATAAATAATAGGATTATGTATGGGGTTTTTAGAATCTATAAAAGAAGCATACAAAAGAACTTTTGACTTTACTGGAAAAACAGGAAGGGCTGAATTATGGTGGTTTAAATTATATTTCTGGGGAGGAGTTTTAATCTGGAGTATAGTTGACTATTTATTGTTTGGTTTTACAATTTGGGACAAATATTCTGAATTCGGATGGCTAGGGTTATTTTGGATAATTTTCAACTTAATTACCTATTTTTCAGCTAACAACAGAAGGCTTCTAGATACAGGAAAAGGTAATTGGGAAACAAAACCATCCTGGTTATTACCAATTATATTGATATTACTACAAATAATTCTTGTTTTATTCATTATTATAGGATGGATAATACTTTGGATTTGGTTGAGTGAAGAATCATACGAATCTGACCCAGAAAAAAGACCTATAGGGATTCCTCAATAGAAAGGATAGATTATGACTCAAAGACTAAAAGATAAGATTGC
>PAOY01000028.1 GCA_002710135.1 Dehalococcoidia bacterium
ACTGCTTCGGCTTCGCTTGATTCCATTAAAATCGTTTCTACTTCGTCTTTTTCGCACAAGCCGACAAGCAAATCAGCAAACTTTTGACCAATATCATCGAATCTTCCAACTATTATCCTACTAGGATACAAATTATCGTACAAAGCCATCCCCTCCCTCAAAAACTCAGGAGAAAAAATGAAGTTAATATTTTTTATACTTTTTTGGATTTCACTGGTAAATCCAATCGGAACAGTAGATTTAATTACAACTGTAGATTTTTTTTGGAATCTGCTTATTTCTTTTGAAATCTTCTCTATGGAAGATGTATTGAATGCCTTTAACTCTTCATCATAGGTTGTTGGAGTTGCGATTATAAAATAATCAATATTACAGTTAATTTCTGAAAGTTTTGAGAGAGCCTGTAAGCTGAGTTCTTCTTCATTTAGATATTTACTTATGTGATCATCAGTAATCGGAGACAATCCCTTGTTTAGTGTTTCTACTTTTGAATTATCTATATCTATACCATAAACATTATTATTTTTTGCCAACAGAACAGATAGTGATGTTCCAACATAGCCAAGGCCAAAAACAGCTATATTTTTTCTTGTAATCATTGAAATGCACCACAAAAATCAAAAATCATTTTTTTCTTTAACATCATTCTTACGTCAGGTGATAAAAACTCTTTATGTTTTACAAGTATTACTACGATATCAGATTCTTTTATTGCATCCTCAAGACTATATATTACAAAATCTTTGAAATTTGAATCTATGTTAGGCTCAACTGCAAAAACTCTTTCATATTTCTTTGATAGCTGCTCATAAACTTCAATTGCTGGTGATTCTCTTAAATCATCTATATTTGGTTTAAAAGCAAGTCCTAAACATGCAATTTTAGGATTTAAGAAGTTTTCATTATTGATAGCTTCAGCAACTTTTGAAACTATCCATTTAGGTTTTTGATTATTCACTAACCTAGCAGTCTTAATTATCAAAGAATTTTCTGGATCATTTGCAACAATGAACCACGGATCAACAGCTATGCAATGGCCTCCAACACCAGTTCCTGGTTGAAGAATATCAACGCGCGGATGAAGGTTTGCAAGTTTAATTAAATCCCAGACATTTATGCCCTCATTCTCACAAATTAAGGATAACTCATTTGCAAATGCAATATTTACATCTCTGAAACTATTCTCTGTTAGTTTACACATTTCTGCAGTTTTTGAATCTGTCTTTTTTATATCTCCATCAACAAAAGTCGAATAAAAATCAGCTGCTTTATCTGTTGAGATACTATTTATGCCACCAATAATGCGATCATTAGTGACTAACTCAACCATAATTCTGCCTGGAAGAACTCTTTCGGGGCAATAAGATAAGAATATAGATGATGTATCAATACCTTCCTCCCTAAAAATTTCATAAACCTTATTTGTAGTCCCCACTGGTGAGGTTGATTCAAGGATTACAAGATCTCCCTTTTTTATTAACTTTGATATTTGTTTGGCAGCATCAAACACATAGCTCAAGTCAGGCAGGTTTGTATTTAATTCAAATGGTGTAGGTACACAAATTATATAAATCTCTGCGGGCTGCAATTCGCTAAAAGCTTTAAGATTTCCGCTCTTAACTGAAGCAGAAACATAGTTTTCTAGTTCTGGCTCAACAATATGAACCATCCCATTATTTATAGTATTTACTGCGTTTTCATTTAAGTCATATCCTTTAACCATATACCCCTTGTGTGAAAGCAAAGCTGCAGTGGGTAATCCAATATAGCCAAGACCTATAACTGATACAGATTTATCAAATTTATTCATAAAAATACTCTTTTATAATTTCATAAATCTTTTTACCAGAATATCCATCCCCAAAAGGATTATGGGCTGTAGACATTTTTTTGTATAGCTCTCTATCAGAATAAAGTTTGTCAACTTCAGAAACGATCTTATTTTTATCTGAGCCCACAAGTTTGACTGTTCCAGCTTTAATTGCTTCAGGTCTCTCGGTTACATCTCGCATAACAAGCACCGGTTTACCTAGACTAGGAGCTTCTTCTTGTATTCCGCCTGAATCAGTTAAAACAAGATATGAGTTTCTCATTAAAAAAACAAAAGATTCATATTCAAGCGGATCAATTAAATGAATATTATTCTTTTCACCTAAGATTTTATTTACCGGTTTTTGTACATTTGGGTTTAAGTGAACAGGATAAACAAAATGTAAATCGTTATATTTATCTGATAATAAGCTAATTGCCTCACATATTTCCTCAAAATTTCTTCCAAAGTTTTCTCTTCTATGTCCTGTTATAAGGATAAAATTAGTATCTCTCCAATTAAATGATAATTTTGAATCTATTAAGCCTTCAATTTCTTTTTTCTTTTCTTTATTTTCGTCTATAGAAGATAAAACCCAATGAAGTGCATCTATAACCGTATTGCCAACTATAAAAATGTTTTCATTGCTTATTCTTTCTTCTAGTAAATTTTTTTTACTCAAATCTGTGGGAGCAAAATGCCATTTTGAGATTTTGCTTGCTATTTGCCTATTAAACTCTTCTGGATATGGAGCAAGTAAATTATTTGTTCTTAGGCCTGCTTCAACATGACCTAAGGGCAGATTGTTATAAAATGCAGCCATAGATGCAGCTAATGTTGTTGTTGTATCTCCATGAACAAGAATACAATCAGGTTTTATTTTATTAATATGCGAATTTATCTTAGCTAGCACATGGGCTGTTAAGTCACTAAGATTTTGATTATCTTGCATAAGGTCAAGATCTATGTCGGGATTTATTTCAAAAATTTCTAGAACTTGATCAAGCATTTCTCGATGCTGAGCAGTTACTAATATTATTGTTTCAAAGTTTTCGCTATCATCCAAAAATTGTTTGCAGACTGGAGCCATTTTTATTGCTTCCGGCCTTGTACCAAAAACAATCATAACTTTTACTTTCATAAAATCCTCTGTTCTCAAACTATTTGCTTTAACTCTTCAAGCATTAAAAGGGCTAAATTTTTTCTATCATACTCAACTGCCAATTTAATTCCATTTTTTTTATACTTGGGTAACAAATCTTTATTTTCAAAAAAATAAACTATTTTTTCTTTTAAGTCCTTTGAGTCCTCAGGTTCGAATAAGACTCCAACATCTTTGGATAAAACAATTTCTGCGGTTTCGCCTTTTAATCCAAGTAATATTGGTTTTCCCATAGCAACTGATTCAAATAGCTTTGATGGGATTACTGAGTGAAATTCTTCAACATTTTTAAGATGAATAATAGATGTATCAATAATAGACCAGTATTTTATGATTTCCTCATGTGAAACCCTGTCTATAAAATGAACATTTCTTATTTTTAGTCTTTCGAGGTGGCTTAATAAAAATTCTTTATTGGCTCCTTCCCCCACAATTATCATTGATATTTCATTCCCATAATCTCTCTCTAAGCTCTTTATTGCATCAAGTAAAGTTTCTATAGAATGAGCCATCCCAAGAGTTCCTATGTAACCTAAAACAAATTTATTTTCTAAATTATATTTTAATATTAGGTCTTTATTCTTAGGTATCGGTGAAAACTTCGATAAATTTATTCCATTTGTTATTACCTTTATTTTCTTTTTATTGATGCCTAAATTGATTAAGATCTTTTTAAAATTATTTGTGACAGGAACAATCAATCTAGCTCTTTTGTAAAAGAATTTTTCAAGGAATCTAACTGATCTTATGAGAATATTATATTTATATCCTACTGCTGATAATGAATCGGACCATATATCCCTTAGTTCAAAAACCCAAGGCTTTTTTCTAATTAAGCTAACAAAGTAGCCACTTATAGTTGTAAAGAACTGAGGTGAAGTACTAATTATAATATCAAAACTTTTAATGAAGAACGATGCTATGAACGAGGAAATCATAAAACTTAACTGGTCTAGCAACCTTAAGAAGATTCCTCTATTTCTCGACATATATGTCCATACTCTTACTACTTTGATTCCTTCATAATCTTCATATTCATATAGTTTATTTTTGTAGCCATCATAAATCTTTCCTTCAGGATAGTTTGGGAAGCAAGTTATTATTGTGACTTTATGTCCTTGCTCTATCCAAACCTTTGCATGTTCATATGTCCTTATAGCTGGAGCATTGACTTCAGGGATAAAGTTATCTGTTAGAAATAAAATATGCATTGAAATTTAGTACTTAATACAAATAGAGCTAGATTTACCAATGAGGTGTAAATTGATGCATCTATTATCAATTAATTTCCCAAAAGTCTCCGAATATTTTGTATTTGTTATTTTTATAATCGCGTTTTCTATTTCTAAATATATCGAACATCCATTTCTATTTCTGAGCACGAGAGATTTCTCATTTACCTCTTTGATATCGACATGAGGATGAATATAAAGTCTAGATATTGCTTCTTTAAAATCTCCTTCAATAGAATCAATAATTTTTATTGTTGAAGAATTAAATTCCCATTCCCTTTTATGGATTAATGGTCTAAATAATGAGGAATATCCGTTATGTGAGCATGAAAGATGATAACTGTTAGACTTTTTATCAAAAGATTTCTTTATGTTAAAAGGTTGTGCTCGCTTACCTGCCCTGAATGCAGACCAAACGTCAGATGAATTCTTGCAATTTATTTCTAAAGTATTGTGAGCAGCTGTTGATCTCTCAAACTCTCTTCTTTTTGAAATCTTATAACAAGATGTTCCTGAGTTGACAAATACTTTCTCATCAAAAAAAGAGGCTTCAAATGATAATGTATCTGCATGACCGTGACCGGGAAGATAATCAGGTCCAATTTTAGCAATATCTACAAAAAAAGAAACTTTCTCATTCTTAAATCTGCAGTAGCCTGATTCCAAATTAAGAGCCAGTTGGTTATTTTCTTTAGAGTTAAAGGGTCCAATGCTTTTTAATCCGAGTTTGTTTGCATATTCAATGACTTGATTGATAGTAGATGCAATATTTTGAGAACAATCATTAAAAGAAGCAATAGAATTATCAGGATGAGCTAATATTTTTATCCAATCAATCATCTTTAGAGCAATCTTTTCTAAGTCATTACTTAAATTATAATCTGAAGCTTTAGCAATATTGATTAAGTCTAAAATATCTTCTAAAAAAATAAGATGATACATTGGTGAAAGCTCAAAGTGACCACCATCTTGATTAACTTGCTCTAAAATCTCTCTATTTAGAAACCTAATACATCTTGCACGCCATTGTTTTATAGTGGCTCCATCTAGAAAGATACTAACGAATAAAAGCGCTTTTATATTTGAAAAAAAAATGGTTACCTAGTAAATGTCTTTCTAATTTTGATTGAAGAAAATAGGCTTGGTCAAAAATACTTTTTATAAATTCTTCATCTCTATAATCATTGATAATTGCCCATTTTATCCAATTTACTAATCTTAGTGACAATGGATATGGGTGCCAACCAACTCCTTCTTTGACTGGATTTTTCAAAATCCAGTCATGAATTAATTTTACTTTTTTATCATGACTCAATCGAAGATTGTCAGATTGAAGAAAGTCAAAGTAATGAAGGTTAAACTGCCACAATAATTCCTTACTGTCTTGATGCCAGTCAACTGTATCAAGATTTTGTTCCTCATATGAAAAAATAAAATTACCTTTTTCATTCAATGAGTTTCTTTTTTTTATTGGTTCAATAAAAATATCTTTGTTAACCCTATTAGTTTCAAGCTTGGGATGAAAGGAATTAGAGAGCCCTTTATAAAAAAAATAATAAATCCTAAAAAAGATTTGTTCTAATTTTAGATATCTTATAGTTTGAAAGAATCTAATTATCTTCAATTTTGGTTTCGCAGCATCTCAGAAATATCTAGTGTAACGTTTGAGACTTCTAAAATCTCTTCAAGCGGAATCGCAGAGCTCCCACTTATAATTCCATTTATGAATTGCTTGACACATTCTGCATTTCCCTTGTCTTGCCTGAACAAGCGCATTTTTTTAAAGTTATGCCAACCATACCCCTTAAGATTTCTAAAGTTATCAAGCTGGAGAATTTTTCCTCCAGAAAAGACCTCAATCCTCTCTTTTGGGAAGGAGTTTGCTCCATTTGCTAGGTAAAAAATTGTTCCAAAAGAGCCATCTTCAAAAGCCAAAGTTATTGAAGATTTATCTTCTGTGATACCGTCTCTTGGGGATTTACCTATACTTCTTGCAGAAAATTCTACAATTGGTGATCCAGCAAGAAATCTCATCAAATCTATATAGTGGCATGCCTCTCCAATAATTCTTCCTCCCCCTATAGCCCTATCTTGAGTCCAATCAGAATTATCTTTGAAACCTGCATTCATTGTCATTATGAAAGACTTTGGCTCATTGATATTTTTAATAAGATTTTTCATTTTCTTTATATGTGGAGAAAACCTTCTGTTAAATCCAACCATTAAATGTAGCTTTGAGTTATTATTTTCTTTAAGAGCATCAGTGATTGATTCGTGCTCTTTTTTTGTAATTGCTAGTGGCTTCTCAACAAAAATATTTTTTTGACTCTCTATTGCTTTTAATACTAATTCCGCATGAGTATCATGTCTGGTAGCTATAAAAATAGTGTCAATATCTTTATTATTAAATATGTCATCAGTATTGCTAGATGCATTCTCAAATGAATTTTTCCTACCAACAATTGAGGCATTTAATCCTCCTGAACTTGCAAGAGTATGAAGTCGTGTTTTTGTTTTTTTTAGCGAGGGTATTAAAACTTTGGACGCATAACCTCCAGCTCCTATGAAACCAATACATGGTATGTCGTTCTTTTTTGAAAACTCGTTAGTGATTTCATCTTTTAATCTAATTTTTTGTTCAATTGATTCCTTGTTTTCATAATTGATAAGGGTACCAAGACGAAGCTCTTTTTCACCTAAATCTTTATACATTTGGGGAGCATCCTCAAGCTTAATTCTATGAGTTATAAGGCTTTTAAAATCTACTTTTTTATTTGAAAGCATGTCTAAAATTGCTTCAAAATTCCTTTTTTCTGTCCATCTAACAAAGCCAATTGGATAATCATTACCTTTCTGCTCATACTCTGGATCATATCTGCCGGGACCATAAGAGCAACTTACCTGAAAACTTAACTCTTTTTCATAAAAGTCAGCTCTGTCAAGGTTTAGGCCGGTTACTCCTACAAGAATAATCCTTCCTCGTTTTCTTGACATTTTTGCTGCTTGAGAAACAGGATCATTAGAGGTAGTAGCTGCTGTAATAATAGCTCCATCTACGCCCCTCCCATTTGAGAAGGCTAAACCTGATTCAACGGGATCTTGACCAGCTGAGGGATTGCAAATATCTGCACCAAATCTTTTTGCAAGTTTAAGTTTCCTTTCATCGAAATCAATAGCTAATACCTTACATCCATTTGCAATTAAAATCTGAACTACAAGCAACCCAACCAATCCAACGCCAGTAACTACAAAATATTCTCCTATGGAAGGTTTAGCCAATCTAACACCCTGGAGACCAATGCTACCAAGGACAACAAATGCTGCTGACTCATCATCAACATTATCAGGAATTTTTGCACAAAGATTTTCTGGCACTCTTACAATATTAGAATGATAGCCATTTGATATAACTCTATCTCCAACAGAAAAATCATTAACATTAGCTCCTATTTCTTTAACGATTCCAACATTTGAATAGCCTAAAGGGATTGGCTCCTGAAGCTTCGATCTGACAGCGTCAACAGTAGATAAAATGCCATCACTCTTGACCTTATCAATGACCATTTTTACTTTATCAGGTTTTTGCATAGCTTTTTCAATATATGATGCTTTAGCGAAATCAATAACCATTTTCTCTGTTCCTATTGAAACCAATGAGATATTTGAGGAAATAAGAACAGAGTTTTTACCTACTTTTGGAGCTGGTGATTCAACTATAGAGGTTTCTCCTGTTTGAATGTTTTGTAATAACTGTTTCATAAAAAAAAATCCTATTTAAAAAAAGACTTTTTTTTAATTCTAGCTTTAAGCGATGATAAAGATCTTCTTATAAAATAATTTTTATATTTCAATTTCACGATTATATTATATTTACCATTCTTAGATAGCTTTCTTAGCTCATTAATGGTTTTTTTGCTCAAAGAACCTCCGGGCTTTTCATGCGACACTTCGCCAGCGGATGCGTATGTAATTATTGGAAGGTTTGGATCAAGTCCATATTCATTACATAATAGGATTCTGTTTTTTTGGTTATCTGAATTGATTATCTCATCGGCTTTAGGATATCCCCCTTCAATTGCTCTGTCTTTATTTGGTCCTAAAAGCATTTGAGTCCTTTTTTGTCCCATTTTTCCTGCTGTAATATGCAAATCTACAGATGGGAAAAAATTATTTTTCTTATAATCTTTTATAGACATCTCAACATTAGCTGTTCCATCTCCTTTCAGACCATGATCCAGATGGACACAAAAATTATTTGAAATATTTTTGTCAAGCAAAGCCTTAAAGTGAGCTGCAATATGTATCATATCTTTGGCAGAAGATTTATTATTTTCATAACAGTCAATACCTAAATTTTTTGCTGCCTCAATCAGAGGGCATAAATTTGATTTATAAATCTCATTATTTTTATGATGAATTGATATCTTTGGGTCTGGAATACCTGAAATAAGAATAATTTTCTTGAGGGTTACAAAAGAGTTTGTATTATTTCCTACAAAAAATGCTTGTTTTTTATATTCAGCACGATTTTTTGAAAAGATATCATTGTCGGTTACTTTATAAATAGCATCTCCTATTTCTGAAGGATTTTTTATTCTAAAACCAAGATCTGGGAAATTTTTATCTAACCAATTATTAGAAAGAAGTATTATTGGTCTATCTGTAAGTAAGAATTCATAATTAATATCTGACATATCCCCGATTAGTATGTCCGTTACTGGAAGAATGCTTGGAGAGGATTTATGAATAAATCTAAACAATTTTATTTTTTATTATTTTTATAAGATGTTTTGCATATTCTTCATTAGAGTCGATAGTATCTATACCCTCATCCTTAAAAAAAGATTTTATGACTGTAAATTCTGTGCATGCCAGCAAAATAGAATCAGCGCCACTTTTTTTATATAGATCGATTATTTTTTTAATTTTCTCTAAATAATTGTTTGAGGATATTTTGATTTCTTCAATTAATTCATAAGAAACTTCATTCAGTGAGTCTTCTAAATAGACTGCATCAGGAAGAAAGTCTTTATAAATTTTTTTGAAACTGTTACATACCCACCTAAAATAAGAGGTCTTCTTAAGTTCTTAGCTTTAACAGCATCAGAAACACATTCAAGCATATTTATCCAATTATCACTTGTCTCTAATTTGACTGAATTATAAAAATAATGAGCAGAATTACATGGAACAGCAATTACTGAAGCTCCGAGCTTACCTAGATTCTTGATTGAAGACACCATTCCGTCAACAGGACTTTTTTCATTAAAAAGAATAGCTCTAGTTCTGCTTGGTATCTTCACATTTATATCTGTAACAACTCTGATATGATCAGAGTCTACTGAAACATCTGGTGTATTATCATAAATATGTTTTATGAAATCTAGGGTAGCATAAGGACCCATACCCCCGAGAATACCTAAAATTTTTTCATCTGAATCTTTCATTTTGCGAATGAGTAAAGTGTGTAAGATGTTCCTGGTATTTCTTTCATCTTCAACAATCTTAAAGAAGAAAAAAGCTCTAATTCATAATCTTTTGTTCTTCTTATAATCTGATATCTGGGTTTTAAGAATCTAAGTCGATTAATTAATCCTTTCTTACTATCATAGTAAATCTTTTTTGGACCGGTACCTTTAAGAGTGACACTCCTCAAAATAACTATTGAATTACTACTCATCATTCTCTTGATATTATTAATCATTTTTTTAATATCTTCATCCTCTAAATAAGTTATTAATCCAATCAAAAGAACTGTGTCATAGATCTTATCTTCATAAAACTCAACCACATCAGAACAAGAAAACTTTCTTCTTTCTGAGCTTTCTGTATTTGAAATAAATGACTCAGAAAAATCAACTCCATGATAGTATTCATAATTTTTGAAACAATGAGAATACCTCCCTTGGCCACACCCCAAGTCCAAAATTGATCTACATTGATAATCTTTAGTAAAATCAGTGATGTGTTCTTGCTCTATACTTGCTGCTTTTTTATCAAACATTAAACTTTGAGTTTTATCAAAGTATTTCTTAACTATGTCTTTTTCTATATTTCCTGACCGAGTAAAATTCTTTTTTAAAAAATGAAACATGCCTTTATACACTCTTTGACATCTTAGCTACATGATTGCTGAGATATTTTTTTAATTCTTCTTGTTCAATAAGATATTCTTTGATGATAGATATCTCTTCTTGAATCTCTAAGAGGTATTTGGTGTTTGCTTCTACCTGTTGCTCAACTGAATAGCTTGATAACAAATGGTCAATACTATTCATAGAACCGTTTTTTAAAACAGAAAGCCTTGTAGGCATTTCTTCCTTTCGAAAAGGGAAAAAGTGTCTTGTCGTTCTCGGCTCAAGAAGTTCATTATTGATGGCTTTAGCCCGGATAACATCCTTATTTAAAGATTTATTATTATTATGTTTAAACCTATGAGAAAGTTCATTTCCAACAAATATAGACTCATCTGCATAATCAACAAGAAGAGCTGGTGCATTCTCATAACCATGCTTAATTAAAAAAGCATACCTATGAGACCCATCTAAAACAGCTCCCGAAACCCTGTCTATAATTAGAGGTTGTCTAATTGTATTTTCACTCAATATAGATCTTTCTAGTTCTTCTAGATGAGAATTAAAAACCTTTTCAATTGGCTTTAACCAATCAGTCTGAACAATTTTATATTCTTTTAAATCCGAAGAATTATTGATTAAAGAGCTGTTTATAAAATTTTCTCTAATAGATGTGCCTGTAAAATAATTATCATCTGTTCTTTCTATGAAACGGGTCTTGTAGCCAAGAAGTTCTAGTTTAGATAAAACTTCTGGATTTCCAGAACAAATCACATCTAGTTCAAAACTAATTTCTGCTGTTCCTTCATCAACTGCGCCAGGTATATGCTCATACGAGATATTTGGATCATCTAAAACGGAATCAAAAATTGAAATAACTTTTTCAACGGGAATAATATTTGGCTTCCCATCAGTTATTGCAACTATTATTTTATTATATTCATTTAATAATCTTTTAATGGTAAGAATATGTCCAATATGGGGTGGTTGAAACTTTCCAATAAATACTGCGATTTCATTAGATTTCATAAAAAACCTTTATTTAGTTTAAGTTTATTAAAATTTTAAATTCTTTATTGGGAATCTTAATTGATAAGAAATTCGCATCAAGAATAGTTCCATACTTTGGAGAAGTATAACCTTTTTCAAATTTAACATCAGCCATATCCTCAAGCTCAAATCTTACTGAATCAATTAAAAAGCCTTTATTAGATAAATCACTAATAGGCAAATTAGAGATTAGCCTTATTTTGGCTCCATCATGAGATACATTGTCATTAATGCTAAGCTGTCTTTGTTTAGGATCAAACCTAATTACTCTTGTATGCTCTTTATCAAGATACTTGTTTGTACCACAAAAGTGTAAGATATTTGATTCAATTTTTGCTTCAATGGAAACCTTATTTTCTTGCCTCAATATAAATAATCCTTTTTTAAGATCTGCTTCCTCCAAGCTATCCCAAAAAACAGTATTATGATTTTTTATTGATCTAAAATAATTTCTTATTTCTGGTAATGGAGTGTAGCAGCCTGTACCCGGATCAAATATTATGTCCTTGCCATCTATTTGAAGCTCAATATTGAAGGTATCGTTATGCGAGTGGCCGCCAAAACCAAGTTGTCCCTTTGTTCCACCTTTTATTAAAAAGAAAGTTCTATCATCCTTATAGCCATAAACTTTTGCTTTAGAGTGCTCAAAAAAATTACTATTACTTTCGAATCCTAAAAAGTTATTAAATAAATTAAGTTGTGATTCTATATGTAAAGAACCCAAATTTCTAAAATCATTAAATACTAAAAACCTTCCTGAATCATTGTCCCCCAATTGAACCAATTCATTGTTTGGTTTTGTTATATTATTAAGCACATCATTCATAGATTTAAGAATACTCTTATATTCATTTGAAAAAGTTTGTTCAGAGGATAAAAGAAATGGATAAAAAAAGAACTCTTGAACTAGCCTATGATAGGCAGAAGAGAGCTCAAAATTCCATCCATCC
>PAOY01000029.1 GCA_002710135.1 Dehalococcoidia bacterium
ATTGAACATCATTCTGTGGTTACAGATTACGAAAGAAAATATTATATGAAATTTCTGTAGATAAGCAGAATTTGTAACTCAGAAATAGAAAAATTAACATTTATGTAACGGATTTAAGATAATCTACTTGCCTTGATTATTTTTTTTTAATATGAGTCAAAGAATAAAAAAATTAGAAAATTTAAATAGACTTACTGAAGAAGGTATGTGCACCTACCATATGGATAAGGATGCATGTGGTGTTGGTGTAGTCGCTAACATCAAAGGCAATAAATCTAACTCTATAGTAAAAAATGCATTAGAAGTACTTGTTAATTTAGAACACAGAGGAGCATGTGGATGTGATCCTGAAACAGGAGATGGAGCTGGTATAACGATTCAAATACCAGATAAATTTATAAGAAATGAATTCAAAAATTTAAGTATTGAACTTCCTGATCCAGGGAAATATGCAACAGGAATAGTATTTTTGCCCTCAGAAGAAGATTTAAGAGCAAAAATTTTAGAAATCATTGAAGGTATTTTAAATACATCTGAAACAAAATTACTAAGAATAAGAGAAGTTCCGATTAATCCTGATGCTATTGGAGAATGGTCTAGAGATGCAATGCCTTATATAAATCAAGTTTTCATAGAAAATACCGGAACTATGAATGACGAAGATTTTTCAAGATATCTTTACATCCTTAGAAAAAAAATAGAAAAAGAAGTAGAAAATCTAAAAAACACAAATAACAAAGTGGTAATAGAGAATGAATTTTATATTTGCTCTTTATCTAACAAAATAGTTATTTATAAGGGATTATTAAAGACAGAACAAGTTGCAAACTTCTACTTAGATTTGAAATCTGAAGATATGGAAAGTTGTTTTGGGCTAGTTCATTCAAGGTTTTCAACAAATACTTTAGGTTCTTGGAAATTAGCTCACCCTTATAGAATGTTAGCTCATAATGGTGAAATCAACACAGTAAGAGGGAACAGAAATTGGATGAAGGCAAAAGAGCAAAATCTAATAAGCGATAAATTTCCCAATAATAGTGAAATTCTACCAATATGTGAAGAAGATGCTTCAGACACAGCCTCACTAGATAACGTTTTCGAATTATTATTTCACGGGGGTAGGCCTATTGAGCATGTTGCATCAATGATGATACCTGCAGCTTGGGACCACAATGATCAAATGGACCAAAAAACTAAAGATTTTTATCAATATCATTCAGGCTTGATGGAAGCATGGGATGGGCCAGCAATGGTGGCATTTACTGATGGAAATAAGCTAGGAGCATGTCTAGACAGAAATGGATTCAGGCCATTTAGATATACAGTCACAAAAGATGACGTGTTAGTTATGTCTTCTGAAACAGGTGTCTTGGATATTGATTCGAAAAAAATCAAACTTAAATCTAGAATGACTCCTGGAAAAGGATTTTTAGTGGATTTTGATGAAGGAAGAATAGTTGACTCCGAAGAAATAATGGAAAGACTTATCAATGAGAAACCATACTCTGAATGGATAAAAAGAAATTCAATTAATCTAGATGATCTTGAAAATTCTGAACCTTCATTTCATTATGAAGGCGTCGATCTTTTAGAACAGCAAATGGCCTATGGTTTTTCTAATGAAGATGTAGAAATTTTAATTAAACCTATGAGTGATACAGGCAATCAACCTAACGGATCAATGGGAAATGATGCGCCACTAGCAGTTTTATCTGACAAACCACAAAATTTATTTTCGTACTTTAAACAATTATTTGCTCAAGTTTCTAATCCTCCTTTAGATCCAATTAGAGAAAAAATGGTCACTCAAGTCAGTATTTTGGCAGGTAAAAGAGAAAATTTGCTATCAGAGACTGCCGAACATGCAGAATTAATTAAGATAGAAAGGCCTATTCTTCTTAATGAAGAAGTGAATAAATTATTAGATATCAAACACAAGGGAATTAAGGCTAAACGTATATCAACTTTATTTAATGTCCAGGAAGGGAAAAAAGGATTCAAGAATTCTTTGGACAGAATTAATCAGGAAGCTGAAAAATTAGTCAATGACAATGTATCTATTATCATCCTTTCTGATAGAGGAGTTGATGAGAAAAATGGAGCTTTACCTTCTTTATTAGTTGCTGGTACTTTGCACCATCATTTGATAAGAAACAATCTAAGAGACAAAGTGGACTTGATTTTTGAAACAGGGGAAGCGCGCGAAGTTCATCACTTTGCTCTACTATTTGGTTATGGTATTTCCGCTGTTAACCCTTTTATTGCACTAGATACTGTTAGAAATTTATCTGATGAATCAAATTCACTTAAAAATCAAAATAATTTTTGTAAAGCTGCTATTTTAGGCGTACTGAAAACAATGTCTAAAATGGGAATTTCTACTATGCAAAGCTATATGGGTGCCCAGCAATTCGAGGCAGTTGGTATAGGAGAAGATCTAATCAATAAATCATTTACTTGGACTCCTTCAAGAATAGGAGGAATAGGAATAGATGAGATCAGCGACGACTATCTTATGTTTCACAATAATGCTTTCTCTAACTCTGAAATTCCATCAAATCTGAAATTAGACCTAGGTGGATTATATCTTTGGAGAGGTACAGGAGAAAGACATATGTGGTCTCCTGAAACTATTTCTCTTCTTCAAAAAGCATCTACTCAAGATGATAAAGATGCATATGAACAATTTGAGGAAGCTGCAAATAAAGATTACTATGGCGATATAACTATAAGAAATTTACTAGATATTGATTATAAGAACTCAAAATCGATTGATATAAGTGAAGTTGAATCTGAACTAGATATATTGAAAAGATTTGCAACGGGTGCAATATCTTTAGGATCAATTTCTAGAGAAGCACATGAAACACTTGCGATAGCTATGAATAGAATTGGAGCTAGATCCAACACTGGAGAGGGTGGTGAGGACGAATCTAGGTTTACTCCTGACTCAAATGGAGATTCAAGAAACTCTGCAGTAAAACAAGTTGCATCAGGAAGATTTGGAGTAACAACAAATTATCTTGTTAACTCTAAAGATATTCAAATAAAAATGGCGCAAGGAGCTAAGCCTGGTGAAGGTGGAGAAATTCCTGGACATAAGATTTCAGATTATATAGCTTCTATCAGGAAAACTACTCCTGGTGTAGAGCTTATATCACCGCCCCCACATCATGATATTTATTCGATAGAAGATATGGCTCAATTAATTCATGACTTGAAGAATGTTAATGAGGATGCCAGGATTCACGTGAAATTGGTTTCAGAAGTTGGTGTGGGCATAATTGCTGCAGGAGTATCTAAAGGTAAAGCAGATGTAGTTCTAATTTCTGGTTTTTCTGGAGGAACTGGAGCTTCTCCTTTATCTTCTATAAGACACGCTGGATTGCCATGGGAACTGGGTGTTGCAGAAACTCAGCAAGTTCTAGTTGAACAAGGCTTAAGAGATAGAATTATAGTTCAAACAGACGGACAGATTAAAACTGGAAAGGACGTGGCCATAGCTACAATGCTTGGAGCAGAAGAATGGGGTGTTGCGACAGCATCTCTTATTACAATGGGATGTATCATGCTAAGAAAATGCCACCTAAATACATGTTCTGTAGGAGTAGCAACACAAGATCCCGAATTGAGGAAATTATTCAAAGGAACCCCAGAGGCTGTCGTCAACTACTTTAGATTTCTTACTCAAAGCCTGAGGACCGAAATGGCTAAGCTTGGATTCAAAACAGTGAACGAAATGGTTGGTAGGGTTGATAAACTATTCCAAAGAAAAGATATTGAGCACTGGAAAGCAAAAAAAATAGATTTATCTAGAGTGTTATATAAACCTGAAGGAATTGATGGGCAGAAATCTTTCTGCAATTCATCCCAAGATCATCAACTGGACATATCGCTAGATAAGAAAATCATCAAAGAAATAAATCTCGATAAAATTTCCAAAGAAAGTCAGGAGTTGAAATTTGAGATAAAAAATATTAATAGAACAGTTGGAGCAATGATTTCAGGAAAATTGACAAAGAAATTTGGAGAAAAAGGTATCCCAAGTGATAATTTGAAAATCAATTTTTATGGATCTGCAGGTCAAAGCTATGGAGCTTTTTTATCAAAAGGTATTTTCTTCAACCTAATTGGAGATGCAAACGATTATTTTGCCAAAGGACTTTCAGGTGGCAAAATTGTAGTAAGTCCCGATGGTATAAATCCAGATTTTATCCCAGAAGAAAATATTATTATAGGTAATGTAGCCCTTTATGGAGCAACTGGTGGAGAAGTCTATATCAATGGTAAGGCAGGAGAAAGATTCTGCGTTAGGAATTCTGCAGCAGATGCGGTTGTAGAAGGCATAGGAAACCATGGCTGTGAGTATATGACAGGAGGAAATGTTGTCGTACTTGGAGAAGTAGGAAGTAATTTTGCTGCAGGAATGAGCGGCGGGATTGCATATATTTATGATTCCAAATCTACATTTGAAAAAAACTTTAATTCAGAATTATCTGACATAAGGGAAGTTTTAGTAAAATCAAAAGACGAAGAAAAACTATTTTCCCTAATTCAAAATCATTACAAATATACCAAATCTAATCAAGCGAAAAATATAATTGAAAACTGGAGTAAAGAAATCCAAAAATTTAAAAAAGTTATTCCAAGAGATTTTGCAAAAATATTAGAACAAAAAGAAAATAGAAAAAGAGAAAAAATAAATGGGTAAAGCGTCAGGTTTTAAAGAAGTCGATAGAAATACAGAAAAAAGGCTTTCGGTAGATAAAAGGGTCAAGAATTGGAAAGAAATTTATGTTCCTTGGTCAAAAGAAGAAGCATCTGTTCAAGCCTCTCGATGTATGGATTGTGGTGTCCCTTTTTGTAATAATGGGTGTCCGCTAGGAAATCTTATTCCTGAATGGAATGACCTGGTTTATAAACAGGACTGGGAAACTGCATATAAAAGATTATCTGCTACAAATAATTTCCCAGAGTTTACTGGAAGAATCTGCCCAGCACCATGCGAAGCTGCTTGTACACTTTCGATCAATAATGACCCAGTAACAATTGAAATGATTGAAAAAAATATAATTGAAAAGGCTTTTGAATCTGGATTTGTAAAACCAGAACCTCCAACTAAAAGAACTGGAAAAAAGGTTGCAGTAATTGGTTCAGGCCCAGCAGGTCTTGCAGCATCACAGCAATTAAATAGAGCAGGTCACCTTGTAACTGTTTTTGAAAGAAGTGAAGAACCTGGAGGGTTATTAAGATATGGAATTCCAGAATTTAAGCTTGAAAAAAGCGTAGTAAAGAGAAGAATAGACTTAATGGAACAAGAAGGCATAAAATTCGTTTGTTCAACTAATGTTGGAATAGATATAACAGCAGAAGAATTAAAAGAACAATTTGATGCAATTTGTCTATCTGGGGGCTCAACTGTTCCAAGAGATTTGCCTATTGATGGTAGAAACTTAGATGGTGTTCATTTTGCAATGGAATTCTTGACTCAGCCTAACTGGGAAGGAGAATCAAAAAAGATTCCTATTACTGCAAAAAATAAAAATGTTGTGGTTATTGGAGGTGGAGATACTGGAGCAGATTGTTTGGGAACCTCTATAAGACAAGGGGCAAAGAAAATAACACAGATTGAAATTTTGCCTGAGCCGCCTAAATCAAGAAAATCTAATAATCCATGGCCAGAATGGCCAATGATCCTTAGAACATCTTCCGCACATGAAGAAGGAGGAGAAAGAGACTATAGTGTATTAACAAAAAACTTCTATGGAAATGGCAAAGTAGAAAAATTAATATGTGAAAAAGTTGAATGGGTAGAAAATAATGAAACAGGCAGGCCTGACTTAAAGCCATTAGAAAATAGTGCTTTTGAAATTGAAGCTGACCTAGTATTGTTAGCCATGGGGTTCGTTCATCCCTTACAAGAAGGTCTCTTAAATGATTTGAGTGTAGAATTTGATCAAAGAGGAAATGTTAAAACTGATAATAATCTTATGACAAACATTGATGGAGTGTTTTCATGCGGAGATATGCAAAGAGGACAATCATTAGTAGTTCATGCAATAGCTAGCGGTAGAAGTTGCGCGAAAAAAATAGATTTATTTCTAGAAGGCAAATCTAGCTTGCCTGATGTTAGAGGTTTTTTTAGAAACATAAAATAAAAAATTGGAATACTATAGATGTCTAATATAAAGATATCCATTAATCAAATAAATACTAAAGTTGGTTCAATAAATTCCAATACAAATAAAATTGTTGAAAAAATTAAAGAAGCAACAAAAAATAATTGTGACATAGTTTGCTTTCCTGAACTTACAATAACTGGTTATCCACCAGAAGATTTAGTTCTTAGTGAAACTTTCATTAAAAACAACTTAAATGCATTAGATAAAATTATTAATTCGACCAATAATATAACAGCTATTGTGGGCTATATTGATAGCGAAAATAATGAAATATTTAATTCAGCTGCTATCATTTCAAATAAAAAATTAGTTGCTACTTACAGAAAAAACAAACTTCCAAACTATGGAGTCTTTGATGAAAAAAGATACTTTTCTTCAGGAAACCAAATTATCACTCTAAATAACAAAAAAATAAAAATAGGTATAAGTATTTGTGAAGATATATGGGAAGATTATGAAGTATGTAAGATTCAAGCTGATCTTGGATGCAATTTATTGATAAATATAAATGGATCTCCATATGATAAAAATAAAAAGCAATTAAGAGAAAAATTACTATCCAATGTATCTAAAGATTGTAATGCTTATTTAGTTTATGTAAATTCTGTTGGAGGTCAAGACGAACTAGTTTTTGATGGCAGCTCAATGGTTTATGCTCCTAATGGAGAAAAAATTTTTAGTCTGCCAAGTTTTGAGGAAAAAAGCGAAGAAATACAAATAACATTAGATTCAAAAAAAAAATAGAATCCCCCAGAATTCAAATGATAGAAACTTTGAAATCATTAATAAAGACATAATAATAAAAAATCATAAAAATCATACTCAAAAGAAAGAAATAATAAACTCATCTCAAAATGAGGATATCTTGAATGCCCTGATACTAGGAACAAAAGACTATGCTATTAAAAATGGTTTCCAAAAGTGTTTAGTTAGCTTGTCAGGAGGAATAGACTCCGCTTTAGTTACAGCCATAGCATGTAAAGCTCTCGGAAATGAAAATGTAACTGCTGTAACATTACCATCAAAATACTCTTCATCTCACTCAATATCGGATTCATTAGAATTATGCGAAAATTTAGGGCTCAAATTGCAAACAATTCCAATAAGAGAATCACATGAATCAATGCTTACCAGTTTGAATGATTTTTTTGAAGGAACAGAAGAAAATAATGCTGAAGAAAATTTACAAGCAAGAATTAGAGGAAATATAGTAATGGCTATATCTAATAAATTTTCTTGGCTTGTTTTATCAACGGGTAACAAGTCTGAAATCGCAACTGGTTATTCAACTTTGTATGGAGATATGGCTGGAGGCTTTTCGGTCTTAAAAGATGTCCCAAAAACAATGGTTTATGATTTATCAAAATTTATCAATTCTAAGGAAGAAATAATACCAATAAATATTATCAACAAAGCTCCCTCAGCTGAGTTGAAACCAGATCAATATGATCAAGACACCCTTCCTGAATATGAAATTTTAGACATGATTATTGAACTTTATGTAGAAAAAAAAGAAAGTTTTAATAAAATTGTTAGCAATAAACAACTCACTAATAAAATATCTGAATCAAAAATTTTGGAAATTTTAAAAATGATTGACAGAAATGAATATAAAAGAAGGCAATCTCCTCCAGGAATCAAAATAACTTCTTTGGCCTTTGGAAGAGATAGAAGATATCCATTAGCATCTGATCATAAGTATACTTATACTGATTACAAATCTTCATAAAAAATTCATATAAGTAATCTATAATTTAGAATATGAATATAAGAAAAAATTTAATCCTTGTTTTAATTTCATTACTTGTTTTTCTAGGATGTGATACTAAAACTTGGGAAGAACCTCAAGTCAAAAAAGAATATAGCCCTGTAGAAATTTCACAGATTTTTGAATCTCATTACAAAACAATTTTTTCTGAAGTTGTTGAATCTGTTGTTCAAATAAATTTATTCAACCAAGATTCTAGAGGGATACCAACAAATAAAACTGGTGCTGGAGCTGGTTTTTTTTGGGATAAAAATGGAAACATTCTTACAAATTATCATGTTATTCAACCAGCGATAAATTCTAATAATACATCAATTTTAGTTAGAACTTACACAAATGATGAATATCTAGCAGAAATCAAAGGATATGATTCATATTCAGATTTAGCAATAATAAATATAAAAAAAGACATTACGCCTGCATTAGAATTATTTGATTCAGATATTATCTCCCCTGGAGAGTTAACACTAGCAATAGGAAGTCCGTTTGATCAGGAGTTTACGCTTACTACAGGAATAGTTAGCGCTATAGGTAGAACTTTAGATTCAACATTTACACCTTATAAAATTCCAAGCGTTATACAAACTGATGCCGCAATAAACCCTGGAAATTCTGGAGGCCCACTATTAAACTCTAAGGGAAAAGTTATAGGTATAAATACACAAATTAAAAGTAATTCAAGGCAAAATTCCGGGGTTGGTTTTGCAGTTCCAATAAACTTAGCAAAGCAAGTTGTACCCAGTATAATAAATGGAGACAATCACTTATATTCTTATCTTGGGATTAACGCCCTTAACTTAGACTATGGTTCAAGAATCAGAGCTAATGTTGAGGAAAATTTTAAAGGAGTATTAATTTTAGACGTTTTGAATGAAGGACCAGCGCATCTAGCAGGAATAAAAGGAGATACTTCTATTCAACCAGACTTAAATTTTGATGGAGATATAATTACAAGAATTGATTCTTACAAAGTAGATACATTTGAAGACTTAATGTCTTATTTAGCACTTAACACAAAGGCTGGGGATATAGTAAAAATAGAAGTAGTAAGAGATTATAAATATAAAAACATTGAAGTTAATTTGCAAGCTAGACCAGATTAAACAAAGATGACAGATAGCTTGAGACTTTTAGAACATTTGTGCTATATTGATTAAATACGAACATCTAGGAGATATAAAAGTGGCTAACAAAAAAACTGTAAAAACTGAAAATAAAGCTATAGAGCTAACCATTGAGCAGATAGAAAAAAGCTTCGGAAAAGGAGCTGTAATGAGAATGAATGAATCTGCTAACGGATCAGAAAGTATACAAGCAATATCTACTGGGTCTATGGGATTAGATCAAGCTCTTGGTATCGGTGGAGTCCCTAGGGGGCGTATTGTAGAAATTTTTGGAGCAGAGAGTGCAGGAAAAAGTACATTGGCATTATCATGCTTAGCCCAAGCTCAGAAAAATGGGGGTCAAGCAGCATATATAGATGTAGAACATGCAATGGATCCAAGTTATGCTCAGAAAATTGGAGTAAATAATAAAGAATTACTAATATCTCAGCCAAACTCAGCTGAGGAAGCACTAGAAATAACCGATCACTTGGTTGCATCTGGAGCACTTGATATTATTGTAGTTGATTCAGTAGCAGCACTTGTTCCAAGAGCTGAGCTTGAAGGTGAAATGGGAGACTTTCATATTGGTGCACAAGCAAGACTAATGTCTCAAGCCTTGAGGAAATTAACAGCAACCGTGCACAAAACAAATACAACATGCATATTTATAAACCAACTAAGAGAGAAAGTAGGAGTTATATTCGGTTCGCCTGAAGTAACACCTGGAGGAAGAGCACTGAAATTTTATAGTTCAGTAAGAATTGACCTTAGAAGATCTGAATCTATTAAGATAGGAGAAGAATTAATAGGTAACAAAGTAAAAGTTAGGGTTGTAAAAAATAAAGTTGCACCACCATTTAAGAAAGCTGAATTAGAAATTCTTTATAATGAAGGTATTTCAAAAGAAGCTGAATTACTAGATATTGGAGTTGAGAAAAACATAGTAGAAAAGAGTGGTTCATTTTACTCCTTTGAAGGAGAAAGGCTTGGCCAAGGAAGAGAAGCTGTCCGTAAATTCTTGAAAGCAAATGAAGAAATTTCAAATAAAATTGAAAATCTGATTCTAAATCCAGCAGAAGATTCCATTACAGAATAACAATCAATTTAATTTATTAATTTAATAATTGTTTCTTCATGTACGATTTTAATTGTAGAATCATAGTGTGGAAGTTTTAATTATAATAATAGTTTTGGCCCTTATGGGAAGTGCCTTTATCAGTGCTTCTGAAGCTTCAATAATAGCTGTTAACAGGGTTAGGATTAAGAATTTATCTGATCGTGGTAATAAGAAAGCAACAGCAATAGTAAAAACTTTAGAAGAGAATGAAAAGTTTTTTGGAACACTTTTACTATTCGGAAATCTATTAAATGTACTTATAGCAACGCTTGTAGGAACACTCATAATCAATATATTTGGTGATGGAGGTGTTACAAGTGTTTTGATAGCAACAACTATATCTACTGTAATAGTTGTAACATTTGGAGAACTTACTCCCAAATCAATCTCCACAAGGATCGCTGACAAATGGTCGCTTTTAATAATAAATATTATTAGAGGATTAATGTACGTTTCAGGTCCAGCAGTTTGGGCTTTCACAATGGTGCCTAAAGTCATATCAAAGACATTTTTAAAATCCACGATTGAAGAAAATCCTGTAATTACAACTGGAGAATTAAGAAATCTTATTGATCTTGGAGAAGAAGAAGGAACAGTTGAGTCTTCCCAAGGAGAAATGCTTGAGAATGTTTTCAGATTTGGTGAAATGCAAATCAAAGATATAATGACCCCACGCCCTGAAATTATTTGGGTAGACAAAAATACTACTATAAACTCTTTCTTAAAAATTTATAAAAAAACTCCGCATACCAGATTTCCTGTGTGTGATGGTTCCCTAGATGAAATAGAAGGAATTATTAGCGTTAAAGAAGTAATGCTTTATTTATCAAATGAATCTTCAGATTCAAATAATGCCATTAGTCATCTTTTAAAAGATGCTTTATTTTCGCCTGAGATGAAATTGTTGGATGAATTATTGGAAGAATTTCAAAATACTGGCAATAAGATAACTTTAGCAATAGATGAATATGGTGAAATTTCAGGAATATTAACTTTATCTAAATGTTTGGAAAAAATTGTAGGAGAAAGTATAGAAGAAGGAAGCGATAGTAAAAATAAAATCATTAAGACATCAAATGATCTTTATTTAGTTGATGCAAGTATTTCAATAAATGAAATAAACAATGAAATGAATATAGATATTCCAGAAGGAAGATATGAGACATTAGCAGGTTTTATAATTGACAGGCTGCAAACAATTCCTGAAAAAAACACTAGAACAACTTTTAAGGGATTTAGGTTTACAATATCTGAAACAAGTAAGAATAAAATTTCTAAAATTCAAATTAGGGTACCATCAATCACATCAAAAAAAAATGTTGATAACTAGTCAAATATATAACAATTTAAAATCTAATTTACCTGAAGAAATAATATCTGGAAATTCTAAAATAATCGTAGGACTTTCAGGTGGTTCAGACTCAAGGTTACTTTTAGACTTTTTATTATCTAGCATTAAAGATTCAAAAAAAAATATTATTGTAGCGCATGTAAATTACAAGCTTAGAGAAAAAGAATCAGATAGAGATGAGGACCTAGTAATTAAAATATGTAAAAGCGAAAATTTAATATTAGAAAAGATCCATGAACGATTGGATAAAAAATCTAGAGGAATACAAGAAAAAGCTAGAAATATTAGGCTAAAGTTTTTTAGTGATTTATCAGAAAAATATCAAACAAAACATATTTTTTAAGGGCATAATTTCAATGATCATATAGAAAGTATTATGTTAAATATAATAAGAGGATCAGGATTAAATGGACTTGAAGGAATAAAAAAGAAAAACAAAATTAAAATTAATAAAAATACCTTATTTATATATAGACCTTTAATTGATATTAAAAAGCAGCTTATTGAAGATATTTGCAAAAAAGAAAAGCTTGAATTTATAATTGATTCTTCAAACAAGAAAAATGATTATTCAAGGAATAAATTAAGAAATCAAATCATTCCTGAAATAGAAAAAATAAACCCTAAGTTTACTAACTCTTTAAAATCACTCTCTGATTTAGTAACAAAAAGCAAAAGTAAAAAAAAAAATAAAATTTGGTAAATACAAGGGACTTGGAATAAATCAAGGGATTGAAATATTATCTGATCAATATAAAAACCTAAGAAATAATTCATCTCTAAGTAGAATTCATTTTGAGATGTTTGAAAAAATACTATCAGGTGAATCTTATTCAGAGAATTTGCCACAAAGAATAAAAATAGCTAGGTGTAATGAAGATATTCTTTTTGAAGATTTGTCAGTAAAACAAATTAAGGTAGAACTCAATAAAAGGATTTCTGTACCAGGCAAAACAAAAATATTGAAAGATATAGAAATTGTTACAAAATTAATCGATAAACCAAAAAAATTAGAAACTAAAAATAAAAACTCCATCTATATTAATGAAAAATATATCAAGAAAAACTTAAGTGTAAGACTAAGAAATGAAGGAGATAAAATAAATTCTATACCGAATATATACACTCGGGTAAAAAAAGTTTTATCTAATACTAAAAATGTAAAAGATAAACAAAATGCAATAATTTTAGAATCAGATAAGGAAATTTTATGGGTTATAGGTGTAAAACAATCAATAAGTTCCTATGTAGGAAGAAACAATAAAAAAGTACTTGAAATAAGACTTTTAGAAAATCCTATCAAGCCTTGATGATATATTCATTCCAGGGATTCTGCCTCTTCTAGCAATTGCTTTCCCTTCAATTTCTTTTATATCAGCTCGGAAGTTTATCTTAGAGCCTCTAGCAATATAATTATCAATTGCAAAACCTGCAACGGCAGACTTATTTTCAACAAATTGCTTTATATCATCTGGGTTCATATCACCACTTACATATATATCACAACCTGTAATTTGTTCACCTTCTAATTTTTTATTTATTTCATCAACAAGATTTGGAGTAATACCACCTCTTTCTACAGGAGTTTCAATTCTTATTCCTCTTAGAGTTTCTTTCATTGCTTTTCCAACTTGTATAGCTTCTTCAGCTTCATCCTTAAACGTATCAATCAATACTACTCTTGGAACATTTTTTTCCATATGTCTATCAAAGGCCAAAGCAGCCCTAACAGTTTCTCCCATAATTAGTACTAGTGAATGGGGCATAGTCCCAGAAGGAGTTGTTTGAGTTAGTTTACCACCGATAAGAGAACTTACTGCAGAACAACCTCCAACATAAGCAGAGTAATCAACTTGCCCTGCTACAGATGGATGAACAGATCTTGATGCAAAACTTACTACTGGTATCCCTGATGCAGCAACTACGCAATCATGCGCAGCCGTTGCCCAAGATGAGCATGAGGTCAATGTTCCTAATAAAGATGTTTCATATAATCCAAAGCTTGCAAATCTAGCTCTTATTCTTAACACTACTTCATTCGGAGACACTTCATTACCCTCCTGTAATGCCCAAAGCTCTCTATCTACCTCAGGTAAAACATTATCAAGCAAGTCAATAATTTGATTTATACCACAAATTATTCCTGCGTCAGTAGATTCAATCTCATAAGTTACAAAAGGATTCAAACCTTCATTTCTCAAAATATTTAGAGTTCTATGAAGATAAATTTCAGAAGTTTCTCCAACAATTATAGATCTATCAACTTGCTGTTTTTGATTATTAGTCATTTTCAGTATAATTTTTTTTAAATAATTTCAATCTCAATTTAGTTAATCCTACTATATCCTCTATCGCTGTGCTAATTATATTGACACTTGTATTGGGATCATCAGTCCATTTCACAGGAATTTGATCAATTTTAAGATTATATTTTCTTGCAAGTAAAATTAATTCTGTGTCAAAAAACCATCTGTTATTTTCAACAAGATTTAATATTTTCAAAATTTTTTCTCTAGAAAAAGCCTTAAACCCACACTGCATGTCATCAATTTTACTTTTTGGAAAATAAAACTTGATCAATAAATTATAAGCACGAGATGTAAATTCTCTAATTTTTTTTCTACCTATAACTTTTGATTTTTTAGATAATCTTGATCCAATAGATATATCATTTCTTTCAGAAGCTATGGAATCAACTAATGGCTTGAAATGTGACAAATCTGTAGATAAATCAATATCCATGTAAGAAACTATATCAGCCTTTGAGCTTACTATCGATTGCTTTATTGCACGACCTCTTCCTTTCTCAGAAATAAATAAATAATTATCAATCAATTTATTTTTTAATAAGTTTTCACATATTTTAGGAGTAAGATCTGTTGAGCCATTGTCTGCAATAGTGATGATAAGATTTTTTCTATAGTTTATATCAAAGTAATCATTAAATTTTTTTATTTGATTACTTAATGTATCTGCTTCATTATATACTGGGAAAATTACCTCTGTTTTCATGATTTCTAGTGTGAAAAATGTCTTTTATTAGTAAAAATCATTTTTATTTTCAACTCGTTAGCTTTTTCTACCACTTCGTCATCCCTAATAGATCCCCCTGGCTGAATAATTGTCTTTATATTATGTTTTGCTGCAAGCTCTACGCTGTCTGCAAAAGGGAAAAAGGCATCAGAGGCTAGTATTGAACTATCTGTTATATAATCTGATGCTCTATCAGCTGCTAAGTTTACGCTATTTACTCGATTCGGCTGACCAGATCCAATTCCTATTATAGATTTGCCTTCAGTTATAACAATTGCATTAGATTTTACAAACTTAGTTGAATTCCAAGCAAATAAAAGATTTTCTAGATCAATTTTTGAAGGCTTGATCTTTGTCACAAAAGTCCAATCATCTGAAAGTTCTTTATCATTATCTTTTTCTTGAACTAATAAACCTCCGTTTATAGTTCTATAATCTAAAACTTGTTTGGCAAAATCAGAGGTTAAGAGCCTTATATTTTTTTTTGAGGTCAATATTTCTAAAGATTCTTTTGAAAAACTTGGAGCAATAATAACATCATAAAAAGTTTTTAATATTTCTTTGGCTGTTTCAAGTTCCACTTCTGTGTTAAGCCCAACAATTCCTCCAAAAGCTGATACAGGATCCCCTCTTAGCGCTAATTTGTATGCTTCTAATTGATTCGATTGTGATGAAAGACCACATGAATTGGTATGTTTAACTATAGATACACATTTATTTGAAAAAGAATTTGCTGCAAAAAATGCGGCATCTGCATCTAAGTAATTCAGATAAGACATTGATTTTCCATGAAGTAATTTCAGATTAGCTACTCCATTTTCTTGATTTGAATACACTGAGCCTTTTTGATGAGGATTTTCTCCGTATCTCAAGTCTTTCAATTTATTAAAATTTAAGTCTAATTTCTCTGGTAATAAATCCTCTTTATTTTGATTATTTAAGTAATCAAATATTTTTCTATCATACTCTGAAGTATTCTTAAAAACTTTTATTGCAAGATATTTTCTAATATTTAGATCAACAGAGCCTGTTTTCAATTTTTCAGAAATAAGGGGATAGTCATCTGGGTCATATAAGACAATCATTCGCTTAAAATTTTTCGCAGCTGCCCTTAACATTGAAGGGCCCCCAATATCTATATTTTCTATAATTTGATCAAAGTTTGAATTTGGGTCAGTTGATACTTTTTCAAAAGGATATAAATTATTTATAACAATATCAAATATATCTAGATTCAACCTTTTCATGTCTGAAAGGTGATTAGGGTTTTCAGTGTCGGCTAATATACCAGCATGAATATTTGGGTGTAATGTTTTTACTCTACCTTCTAGTATTTCTTCGTGATTTGTGATTTCTGTGATAGATCGAACTTTGTATCCTTTACTTTTAATATACTTTAATGTGCCTCCAGTAGAATAAATTTCACAATTAATAGATTCAAGCGTATCGCAAAATTGCTCAAGGCCTTGTTTGTCATAAACGCTTATAAGTGCTTTCATTTTTGAATCCTAACTATATTATTTGGACGTTATCTAAATCATCTTTTTTAGTTTGAATTTCTCCCATTACCCAAGAACCCTTACAAGTTTTTAAAACTTTTTTTTCGTGTGATGGGTCAACAATTAGTACTAGTCCAACACCCATATTGAATACATCGAACATTTCAGATTCTGATACATTTCCTTCTGACATTATATGCATGAATAAAGGAGGGATTTCCCAAGAATTTTTTATTATTTTTGCAGATAAATTATTACTAAACACTCTTGGAAGGTTTTTGTTTAATCCGCCACCAGTTATATGAGATATACCTGAAATAAGGCTCATAATAGGTTCTATAGAAGTAAGATATTCTCTATGTGGTTCTGCGAGAAGCTCTCCTAAATTTCTATCTTCTCCTTTTATTTTGGTTGATAAAACCGCAGTATCTTCATCTGAATTAAATATAGATCTAACTAAAGAAAATCCATTGGTATGTAAACCACTCGATGGAAGCCCAATAAGGATATCCCCTTCTTTTGGATCTGATTTTTTTATAAGATTTTCTTTCTTCACCGATCCAACCATAAAGCCTACTACATCATAATCACCTTCATTATATAC
>PAOY01000030.1 GCA_002710135.1 Dehalococcoidia bacterium
ATATTGATGTACATCTAATAGGTTCAGGATTTTCAGCAAACTCAGAAATAACAATTTCAGCTATCAATTCATCAGGATTTGCTAAGAACGTAGTTGGTGTTGATAAATCAGGTGTATCTGCTCTTTCTTCCGACGGAGCTGGTAATTTTGAAACATCAATATCACTTCCTACAAGTTCTTTCTCATGGGTAGACGCAGATGGTAATGGAATATATCCAATAGCTATCACAGCATCAGGTGGAGGAGATATTGCACATACATCAGCTATTATGGTTGATGCAGTTCCTGGAAACTAACCCCTTTTTACAAAAAAGTAGTAAATAAAAAAGAACTCATATTTTTATGGGTTCTTTTTTATTTAATGTTTTTCAAGGTATAAAAAAATATAATTCTATATGTTCATTCTAAACATTCTTAGTCTAATAAATATAAAAGCAAATCTTAATAAATTTCTTAGTATATAAATTGAGTACAACAAACAATAATAGATGGTAGCAAAATAGATTACTATAGATATAGTTAATTGCCCTAATGCGCTTTATTTGTGATTATATATAAATTTAAAACAGCTAAAATATAAGTATGAGTGAAAAAAATTATATGCTAATAGGTGTTCTAATTTTGGTAGGAACCATTCTAATGGGAATAGTTCACTTTATTTTTTAGATCTGTTTTCTTCTTCTTTTTTAGTTTTATCAAGCTCAAGAACAGTAAATATAGCTCCTACAAATAAAATAGCAACTACTACAAACGCTCCCGATATTATTACTTCAGTGCTCATTGTTTTGTTACCTGTAAGAAAGTTGCAAAACTAAGAATTGAAGGGACCCAAATTCCAACAAAAATAGCTTCCATTTCATTTCCAGTAGTAAAGAACCAAAAGTAGACTGAAACTAAAAATGGAACTAATGAAGCTGCAACAATTAGGTAAAAAAAAGATTTGTTTTTCAAGATTTTCTCCGTTGGTAATCTTTAAATATATTTCTTATTTAAATAATATCAAAAAAAAATTGAAAAAAATCAATATTTTAAAATGTGACATAAAATTAACAATAGAGAAACATTTTATTTCAAAGCAATCGAGACTCTTTTTATCCTTCTTCCTGAAATTGATCTAACTGTAATAAAAGCATCTGAAGTCTCTACTACATCTCCATTTGAAGGAATTCTTCCTAATTGAGAGTAGATAAAACCACCAATAGTAGAGATCCCTTCACTATCAATTTTTAGGTTAAACTTTCTATTAATCTGATCAATTGATAAGGTTGCATCTAAGAGAAATATTCCTTGTCTTACTTCCTGTATTTCTGGAGGATCAACATCAAATTCATCTGAAAGTTCACCAATAATTTCTTCCACTAGATCCGTTACTGTAACTAATCCAGAAACTATTCCGTGCTCATCCATAACCATACCAATAGAAATATTATTTGTTTGAAACTCCGTCAGTAAAGTTTCTAAATTCTGTGATTCAGGTATGTAAATAGGCTGTCTTATTAGATCATTTATAGTTTTTTTATCAATCTTTTCTTTTTCTAATGCCAAAATATCCCTTGCAAACAATATACCTAAGATACTATCTAAATCAGTATTATAAATAGGGATTTTAGAATATCCCCCCACAGTCATTTTTTCAATTATAGAATTGATTGGTTCATCAATAGATGCAGCTACTATATCTGGCCTAGGCTTCATGATTTCGATTACTCTCAAATCATCCATTCTTAGTATTCCTCTGATCATTCTCAGATCCTCTTGATGAGCAGGGATTTGATCAGACTCCAAAAGATCTAAAGTTTCTATTAGTGTAGCAGTCGCTTTATCATCATCATTAGATTCATTAGATGTTGGTAAACCTATGTACCTTATAAATTTATTGAACTTTGGAATTCCTGAAAAAAATTCTAAAAATCTGCCAACAATTAACGCTAGAAAAAATAATCTACTATTTAATGCTGAAAAGATTTTATTAGTGACAACAATAGAAAATATTAAAATAAAGAAATATAGAATAGCTAGACTTAATAGATTTATGTTTAGTATGTCCTCAAACAATCCGCTTTTATTCAAAAATAAAATAAACGAAGCTAGACCAACACATATTATTAAATTTCTGATAAATATGGCAAAAATATAGGCTTCATATGAAAGTCTGTTTGATTTATTCTCATCAACTTTATCATCATCAATAAATTCTGAATTTTCATCAAGATCATCATCAACAGTAAGCCCAAATGTTCTGTAGCCTAAAATACTCAAAGAATAATTTATAAATAGATATATAATTATTGAAAAAATAGAAAGAAATAAAAATAAAATATAATCCATAATTTCTATTTTCCTAACTTCCTAGAAGGATTCCCAACTACAATTTCTTTAAAATCAACATCTTTAGTTACAACAGTACCTGCACCAACTACAGAACTAGACCCTATAATAACTGGAGAAATGATAGTTGAATTAGATCCTATAAATGCATTTTCCTTGATAGTTGATTTATTCTTATTTTTTCCATCAAAATTTGCAACTACAGCACCTGCTCCAACATTAACATTATTCAATATGTCAGTGTCCCCTATATATGATAGATGTTTAGATTTTGAATTTTTTCCAATTTGAGAAGATTTCACTTCAACAAAATTTCCTATCTCAACATTTGAAAGGGTGCTTGTTGACTCTCGTATGTATGCAAAAGGTCCAATTTGATTATTTTCGCCTATAGAAGAATTGCTAACAATTGAATAGATGATTTTTGTGCCTTTTCCTATCGTTGAATCAGAAATAGTTGTATTGGGTCCAATTACACAATCTTTCTGTATATCTGTATCACCCATAATGTAGGTTGAGGGTAGTATAGTTGATCCTGAAGAAATTTTAACTGAATCATCTATGTATACAGAGCTTGTATCGATAATTTTTACACCAGATGAAATTAATTTTTCTATGTTTTTTGACTTAGATGAATTATTATTTAGAAATTTTTTAAATAAATTAAATATCGACGGAGGTTTCATTTACAGTTTAGGTTTAAGAAAAAAAGTCTTTGAGAAGGAGTTTTATTCATATACAAATTTTTTATAATTCTATAAGCTTTTCATTTTGACTAATTAGAATTAATAATATCATAATAATAGGATTATAAAAAATTTTTGGAGAGGTGTCAGAGTGGCTTAATGAGCACGCTTGGAAAGCGTGTGTACGATTAACGCGTACCGCAGGTTCGAATCCTGTCCTCTCCGCCATTTTTTATGTTATATAATTAAAAGAACCACAAATCAAAAAATATCGAGGTAGTTTATTGTCAAAAAATTTAGTTATAGTTGAATCCCCTGTAAAGGCTAAGGCATTACAGAACTATTTGGGTAATGAGTACAATGTCATGGCTTCATATGGGCATGTAAGAGACCTAACTATAAAAAAATGGGGAGACAAAAATTCTAATAATGGTTATGAAATTGATTTAGAAAAATCAACTGTTGGACTAACGTGGGCAGTTGAGTCAAAAAGTAAGAAAAATTTAAATGAAATTTCTAAATTTATAAAAAATGAAAAACCTAAATCAATCTTTCTAGCATCTGACCCAGACAGAGAAGGAGAGGCTATTTCTTGGCACCTAGCTGATGAACTAAAGATTCTTGAGAAAAAAAATGTAAATAGAGTTGTATTCCACGAAATTACTAAAAATGCCATACTTGAATCATTTAACAATCCAAAAAAGATTGATATGGATTTAGTGGATGGATACAAAGCAAGAAGAGTAATGGATAGAATTGTAGGGTTTGAAACTGCCGCGCCTTTATCTAGTGCAATAAGAGTTGGAGGAAGAGCAACGGGTAGAGTTCAAGGCCCTTCTCTTCTTATTGTAAATAATAGAGAAGATGAAATAAAGGCACATAAAGCTCTAGAGTTTTGGAACATAAAAGTTGATTTACTCAATAATGATGATGAACTCGTAAACGTTCAGTTGAAAGGAAACTTAAGCAATAAGGATCATTATATTTTTGATCCTAAGAAAAGCAAAAGTATTCCTATACCAGATGAACAAGCAGCAAAAAATATTGAAGAAAGATTATCTAAATCTGATTTCAAGGTAGAATCTATAAAGAAAAATGAATTCAAAAGTAAACCTAGAGCTCCATTTACCACAAGTTCACTTCAGCAAGCAGCTTCATCTGAACTAAGAATGGCACCAAGAAGAACAATGGATATAGCTCAAGAATTATTCAGAGGAATAGAAAGCGGAGATAAGGTAATAAACCTAATTACTTACATGAGAACAGATTCTACATTTATTTCTTCAGAAATTATGGATTCTATAGGTAATTTTGTAGTTAAGGCTTATGGAAACGATTATTATTCTTCCCCAAGAGTTTATTCTAAAGTTTCAAAAAACTCTCAAGAGGCTCATGAAGCTATCAGGCCTACAGACATAAATAATTCTCCTGAAAAAATTAAAAATCAATTAAGCGATCAACAATATAAACTTTATAAACTTATATGGGATAGAACTGTGGGTTCTCAAATGGAAGATAGTATTTCTGAAAAAACAGTTCTTACAGTTTTAGCTGAAGAAAATAACAATTCATACATACTCGAGTCAGAATATATCCGACCAGTTTTTGATGGATTCAAAATTTTAGATGAAAAAACAAATTACGATAACGTTCCTAATATTACTCTAAATGAATCTCTTTCTATAGATAAAGTCCACAAACAAAAAAACTTTACACGACCTAAAAGTAGATATACTGAGGCAAGCTTAATCAAGGAATTGGAAACTAGTGGCATTGGAAGGCCCAGTACTTACGCGAGCATAATGGATAGAATTCAATACCATAAAGCTGTCATAATATTGCGAAGAAGCCTATATAGAACTAATGTTGGTAAAGCTATGATAAATGCAATGCTACCAATTTTTGGGGATCATTTTATTTCATTAGAATTTACCAGCAATATGGAGAAAAACTTAGATGAAATAGCCCAAGGTAACTTAGATTGGGAAAAAGTAGTTTGCGAGTTTTATGAAAACTTTCAATCTAAGCTCGAAAAACTCAAAAAAATTGGTGAAAATAATTTTTCACAAGAAGATAAAGAAACAGTCGTTGACCCAAGTAGCGCGCATCATTTTACAGATATCCATTGTCCAGTCTGTTCAGGTGAAATTGAATTGTGCGGAGGAGACGAATTTGATCAAACAGAAGGACTTAGAGAAAAGCACTATAATTGTGAAGCCGTACACATGAAATGGATTCCAATAAAAAAGAAATCTGTAAAAGATGATGGCGCTTTCTTAGCTTGTGAAAAAAATTATGATGAAAAAGGAAGAACTGATCACAAAAGTTATCTTCCTGAGAAATGCTGGGTTTCTATTGGAAGAACAAGAAAGAATAATCTAGAGTATTTCAATGAAGCAGTATTAGCAAAAAAATGATATTTATCAATTTTTGTTTAATTTTCAAATTTATAGTTTAGTTATTTTTTTATTATCATATTAAACATGAAGGTAAAAAAAATACTAAATGAAATAAAATACAATAAATTGATATTTCTGGAAAACAGAAATCATTTATCTCCTTATTCATTAAGAAACCAAAGGCAAGATATAGAAACATTTATTTCATTTCTATACTTAAATAAAGATGAACTCCTTTCAATTGATATCATAAGAAAATTTATCTCTGAGCTTAGATCAAATAGAAGCCAAAGTTCTGTAAGAAGAATCATATCAAACTTAAAAATGTATTTTGATTACTTAACAGATAACAAAATTATTTCAAAAAATCTTTTTACTGAAATAAGTACTCCAAAAATAGAAAAAAAACTTCCATCAGTTGCCACTTTAGAAGAAATAGATCTAATGATTGAAAAAGTTGATTCAAAATCTAAATTAGGTAAAAGAGATAAAGCCATTATTGAACTGATTTATTCCGCAGGTTTGAGAGTTTCAGAGGTAAATAATTTAAATTTAGCTGATGTAGATCTGAGTATGAATCAAGCAGTGATTTTTGGAAAAGGATCTAAATATAGGTCAGTAATTTTTTCACAATCAACATCAAATATACTTAAGGAATACCTGAATATAAGGGAATCTTATGACGCAAAAGAAAAAAGTTTCTTTCTAAGCAATTCTGGTAAAAGATTATCCATAAGAAGTGTTCAACATATAATAAAAAAATATATAAAAATAGCAGGATTAAATCCAAAATACCACACACATACTCTAAGGCATTCTTTTGCCACACATCTCTTAGATGGTGGAGCTGATTTAAGGGTCGTGCAAGAATTATTAGGGCACTCTTCTCCAAAAACTACCGAAATATATACTCATATATCTATAGAAAAATCGAGAGATGTATATACAAATGCTCATCCAAAAGCATAAAATATAAATATAAATATAAGGAGTAATAATGACAATTTCATCAAGTGAAATAAAAAGAAATATGACTATAATATTACAAGATGAAATATATCAAATTTTAGAATGGCAACATCGACAAGCTCCAAAAGCACCTCCAACATTAACTCTAAAATTAAGACATATTGAAACAGGGAATGTTTATGAAAAAAAAGTTCCTGGGAACCAAAAATTAGAACTTGCAATGACTGATACAAGAGAGGCTCAATTCTTGTATAAAGACCAGGACTTATTTATATTTATGGATAATGCTAGTTTTGACCAGTATGAGTTAGATGAAAAAATAGTTGGAGATGAAGCAAAATATTTAGCGGAAGGTATCAATATTTCAATAATCTTTTTAGATATAAAACCTTTAGCCATTGAGCTTCCTTCATCGATAATAATGACTATAGAAAATACAGATGTTGGACTTAAGGGAGACACACAGTCTGGAGCAACTAAGCCCGCAACTACTACTACTGGATTAACGCTTCAGGTTCCATTGTTTATTGAAAATGGACAACAAATAAACGTATCAACTTCCGACGGGTCTTATCTTGGAAGAAAATAGTTTATGAACAAAAAAAATAAAATATTATCTGTTGGTTGGTTATCAACAGGAAACGGACAAGGCTCATTAGGTCTATTCCAAGAAGCATTAGATTTGCATCTTGAAAAAAAAATTTCTTTAAAATATGTATTTTCTAATCGTGATAAGGGAGAAAAAAAAGGTTCAGATAATTTCATAAATTATGTCTTAAATAATAAGATAAAAATGATCACATTTTCATCAAAGAATTATAAATCTGAGAAGAATAAAAAATGGAAAGAACTAAGAAATGATTTTGATGAGATAGTTTTATCAAAAATATCAAATTATAACGTAGATATTATAGTAGCTGCGGGATATATGCTTTTCTCACCCGTAATATGCAATCACTTCAAAATCTTAAACTTACATCCAGCATTGCCAAACGGCCCTGTAGGAACATGGCAGAATGTGATCAAAGAATTGATTAATAATAAATCAAGCATGTCAGGAATTTCTATTCATTTAATGACACCAGACCTAGATGAAGGACCATGCTTATCTTTTTGTGAATTCAGAATAAAAAATAAAGAAAATAATAATTTATGGAAAAATTTCGATAACCTAAAAAATAATATTGAAGAATCAGAACTATTTTTAGATATCAGAAAAAAAATCATATTACACGAGAGAGCATTACTAAAGAAAACTCTAGAAAAAATATCAATTGAAGAGATTGATACTAGTTCTATTGATCCGATAGACCTATCTAATGAAGTAAATGGATCTATATAGTTATTTCTTTTTGGCTTTTTTAGTGCCTTCTGGATATATCACTTGATCTACTAATCCATATTTTACTGCTTGTTCTGCATCCATCCAAAAATCACGATCTTCATCTTTTCGAACCTTAGCCTCAGTCTGGCCAGTATGATGTGCCATAATTTTTGTTAACTTATCATTAATTCTCAGCATCTCTTTTGCCTGTATTTGAACATCAGATATTGTTCCTCCGCCTCCACCAGAAACACTATGTATCATCATTGTAGAATTAGGCAATGCATATCGTTTCCCTTTAGCACCTGCAGTTAACAAAATTGTGCCCATACTAGCAGATAATCCTACAGAAAATGTACAAACATCATTTGGGATCATCATCATAGTGTCATAAATAGATAGACCGGCATAGACAGATCCCCCTGGTGAGTTGATATATAAGTTGATATCTCTTTCTGGATCCTCTCTCGATAAGTAAAGAAGTTGAGCAACAATAGTATTAGAAACAAAATCATCCACAGGTGTTCCTAAAAATATAATCCTCTCTTTAAGTAAAAGAGAAAAAATATCATAGGCTCTTTCTCCTCGAGAAGTTGTTTCTATTACTGAAGGAATTAAAGATGTTGGATTTGTATATTTTGACTCCAAATGAGCTCTCCTTTATTACTAATAATTTAATTTTACTAAATATTATTTCTTTTTTCGATTAGTTGTTGTTTTTTTAGATGATTTTACTAGAAATTCTAGGCATTTTTTTCTCTGCAAATTACTTTTTACATGATTTTTTAGAGTCTCATCATCTGCTAATTTTTGATCCTTGTATTGCTGCTTAATCAACTCAACCTCAGAAAAGATTTCTTGTTCTGAAACTTCAAATTTTTCCTTACTAATTATTTCTTCAATTATCAAAAATCTCTTGATTTCATCCTCAGCTGTTTCAAGAGTCTCTTTATAAAATTCTTCATTAGTTTTATTTATTGCCTTTAGATAATCATCAAATTTCATATTATATTGAGAGACAGATCTGACTCTTTCCTCAATTATTTGATCAGCAGATCTTTGGATTTGTATTTCAGCAATATTAAATTTGGATTTCTTAAGTAATTTTTCTAAAATTTCAGTTTCTAATTCAATATTATATTTATACTCATTTTCTGCAGTGATTTCTTCTTTTAATTGACTTTCAAAATCTTTGACATCTTTAATTTCAGGATTTAGTTCTTTTAAGAACTTTTTATCTAATTTAGGAAGTACCTTTTTTTGAACACTAATACACTCTACATCAAACTTGGCATTCTTACCTTGGTACTCTTCTTCTTTCCAATCTAAAGGCAAGGTAAGTGTAAATGTTTTTTTATCACCTTTCTTAATTCCCTTTAAATTTTCTGAAACTCCCGGAGCAATTAGATTGCTGTTTTCAACAGCATAGAAATCAAATTCATTCTCTTCAATTATTACCTTTTCTTCACAAATAGCTGTTAAGTTAATTTTGGCAAATCCCGGAAAATCTAATTTTAGATCACTAGGTTCCCATGTTGCTCTAGACTCTAAAATTCTATTTTTCGCTTCATCTAATCTGGACTTGGAAACTTTTTCTTTTTTTGTTGTAGTTGTTATATTTTTATAAATACCTACAGTAACTTCAGGCATCATAGGAACCATGAGATTTATTTTTAACTTAGGTTCTCTTTCTAAAATATCTACCTTTGGAGCACAAGGATATTCAAATTTATTTTTTTGTAGTACATCTTGAGCAACTTCCTGAATAATAGCATCTAAACTATTTTCTAAAATATAGTCTCTACCGTACTGAGATTCTATGATGTTATAAGGGACTTTACCCTTTCGAAATCCTTTAATACTTGTCGATTTTGATATTTTTTGCGCTGAACTTTTCAGATGCTTTGTAACTAAAAAATCATCTACTAATATTTCAATGTCAACTTGTTTATTTTTTTCTTCTTTAATATCTATATTCATTTTCTAACTATTATTCCTCTTCTTCTTTAATAATATTTATACTTAATTCATCAAGCTGATCTTCAGAAATAACATCCGGAGAACCAAAAAGTAGATCTGAAGCTGTCTGAGTTTTAGGAAAAGCAATTACTTCTCTTATAGATTCTTCATGCGATAGCATTGCAACCAGCCTATCAAGACCTAGACCCATTCCTCCATGAGGAGGAACACCATATTCAAATGCATCTAAAAGATGTCCAAATAGACTACTAACATCTTTTTTTGAATAACCAATAACATCAAAAACTTTTTCTTGTAGTTTTCTATCATGAATCCTAATGGAACCTGATCCTAATTCAACTCCATTACACACCAAATCAAACAAATCTGCTTTTACTTTTCCAGGATCAGTATCTAAAAACTCTACATCATCAGGCTTAGGAGCTGAGAATACATGATGCGCGGCTTGCCAATTATTTTCATCATCTTTTTCAAATAATGGGAAGTCTGTAATCCAAACAAATTTCATAGTATCTATATCAATAAGATTTTTTTCTTTGGCAATATGATTTCTCAGGAATGATAAAGAAGCATTAACTGTTTTTTCATCTCCAATTATCATAAATATAACATCGCCTGCAGAGGCTTCTGTTTTTTGTATAATAGAATCAAAATTTTCTTTTGAATAAAATTTATTCAAGGGTCCATTTGTTTGATCTATTTGTACTGGCTCTTGTAAATCGCTAGGGATAGATATATAAATCAATCCCCCTGCTCCCTGAGATTTAACTAAGTCTGTTAATCTATCAAAATCTTTTCTACCATAAGAACTTGCATTCTTTGCTGTAAAACCTTTCAATATTCCTCCATTAGCTAAAGAATTACTTATAACATTAGATTCAATGTTTTGAGCTATATCAGTCAAGTTTTTCAATTGCATTCCAAATCTCAAATCAGGCTTATCGGAACCATAATTATTCATAGCCTCTGAATAAGTCATTTTTTCAAAAATTTTATCTACTTTCATATCTGAATTAACGGAACTTATAAGATCTATATACAAACTTTCAACTGCTTCCATAACGTCTTCTTGATGCACAAAGCTCATTTCTAAGTCTAATTGAGTATGTTCAGGTTGCCTATCTGCTCTCAAATCCTCATCTCTGAAACATCTTGCTATTTGAAAATATCTATCACAACCTGACACCATAAGCATTTGTTTCATTTGCTGGGGAGACTGAGGAAGAGCATAAAATGAGCCATTCTTAACACGTGAAGGAACTACATAATCTCTTGCTCCTTCAGGAGTACTTTTGATCAAAATAGGGGTTTCAACATGAGTGAAACCTTTCTGAGATAAATTTTCCCAAATAAATTTTGTCACTCGATGCCTTAAAGATATTTTTTTTTGCATCGAATCTCTTCTCAAATCTAAAAATCTGTACTTCAACCTTACTTCTTCTGAAACATCATTAGAATCTGAAACTTCAAAAGGAGGAGTTTTTGATTTAGATAAAATTTCAATTGAATCCACAATAAGTTCATAATTTCCAGTAGAAATATCAGGGTTTTCTGCTCCTGCAATCCTTTTCTTCACAGTTCCAGAAACTGATATGACCCATTCTGACCTAAGATCTTTAGCATGATTATGAGCAGATTCAGATACTTCTGGATTAAACACAATTTGCATTATTCCTGATTTATCTCTCAGATCAATAAATATAAGTTGCCCATGATCTCTTCGCTTTGAAACCCAACCTGCTAGGCTAATTTTAGTTTCTTCATTTGATGAAGAAATCTTTCCGCACATAATATCTCTATACATATTTCCTCATATATATTTACTAGATTGAATTACCATATTCTCTTTTTGCAACGGATAAATTAACAAAAGTTTCAGTTCTGATAATTCCATCAATTGAACCAATATTTATTCTAATAAAGTTCCCTAACTCTTCTGAACTTTCCAATGCAACTAAGCAAAAAACATCATAACTTCCCGTAGTTGCTATTACCCATCTAGTATGATCTAAAGAAGCAATTTCATTTGAAATTTGTGTAACTTTATCAGGTTCACATTGCACGCCTATGAGAGCTTCAGAAAAAAAACCTAATTTTTTGGGGTCTGATGCAGCAACAATAGATATTGTTTTAGAATCTAATAAATTTTTTACTCTTCTTCTGATAGTTCCTTCACTAACATCCAATTCTCTTGCCATTTGAGCATTAGATAATCTACCGTCCCGACCTAACATTGAAACTATTTTTCTATCTATTTTATCCATTGTGATTCCAAAAAATAACTATTGATAAACTTATTATACCTATAAAAATTCACCATAGAATGATTAAAAATTTAGTTTTTTTGACATGTAATCATTGATTTATTTTTTTAAAATAAAGTAAAATAGAATTAATTTGAAAAAAATAAACATTGGAGAGTAAATTGTTAGATTCAGAGCAAATAGTAAGTTATACAGAAATTGCTAGTGAAAAACTTCAAGAAATTATGAAAGAGCAAGGCAATGAAGGCAGTTATCTTAGAGTTTCTGTAGATGCAACACCTAATGGTGGCTTTGAGTACGTTTTCGGACTTGTCGAAAAACCTGAATCTGATGATATTGTCATTGATTCTACTATTAAAACAGTCGTAGACCCAGCAAGCCTAAACCTTGTTGAAGGTTCTAACATTGATTATGTAGAAGGATTTCAAAGATCTGGATTCGTTATATCAAATCCTAAGTTACAACAAGGCGGCGGTGGCGGCGGTTGTGGCGGCGGCGGCGGCGGATGTGGATGCGGAGCAGGAGCAGAAGCTGAGGCTACAGGATGTGGAGGCCATGCTGGCGGCGGTGGCGGATGTGGATGCCAAAGCTAAATTGCTAAAACTTTGTAATTAAATTCGATACAATTATGTATTTTTTTTCTTATATTATTCTATATAAGAAGTAAATTAAGTGAATTAAGAGAGACTTGAAAAATGGCATATGTAATAGGTAAAGCTTGTGTTGACGTAATGGATGGAGCATGTGTAGATGTTTGCCCAGTTGATTGCATCTATTCAAAACCAGGAGATAACCAATTATTCATTAACCCTGAAGAATGTATAGATTGTGCGGCCTGCGAGCCAGTTTGCCCAGAAAATGCTATATTCGAAGAAGATGATGTACCTGATGATCAGAAAGAATTTGTAAAGATTAACGAAGAGTACGATTATGATGATTCAGAGCCTGGTCACAACGTCTAAAAACTGATTAATCATCGAAAGAAGAATAGTTCAAACCATATAACTTGCTGTAGAGTCCTTTTTTACTCAAAAGTTCATCGTGAGACCCAATTTCTTCTATCTTACCAGCATTCAAAACAATGATCCTGTCACATTTTCTGACAGTGGCTAACCTATGAGCAATTGTTATAGACGTTCTGTTTTTTAATAGAATATCTAATGCATTTTGTATTTTCTTTTCAGTGTAGGAGTCAATTGATGAGGTAGCTTCATCAAGTATCAGATATTGAGTATCTGCAACTAAAGCTCTTAGTATGCTCAATAATTGCCTTTGGCCCATAGATAAATCTGAACCTCTCTGACCTATAACAGTATCATAACCATTATCTAATGAACTAATAAAATCATTTAAGCCTAATAACTCTGTAGATTTTTCTATATTCTTAAGAGAGATATCAGGATTTCCATACTTAATATTTTCCAAAATAGTTCCTGAAAATAAGAAAGGATCTTGCAGTACCATTCCTACTTTTTTTCCTATATATTCTTGAGAAAACTTTCTTATTTCAACTCCTCCAAGTATTACCTTTCCCTTGTTTGTGTCATAGAATCTATGAATAAGATTTGAAATAGTAGATTTACCTGCACCAGTAGGGCCTACAATTCCTATACGTTCTCCATTTTCTATGGTCAAATCAAAATCTCTTAAAATATAATTTTTTTCAACATAGGCAAAAGAGACATTATCAAATTTTATAGATCCATCTAAGGGACAATCAAGAGGCTTTTGCGGATCTCTAATCGTAACAGGAATATCTAATACTTCAAATATTCTATATCCTGAAGCCATTGCTCTTTGCATTGCATTATATTGCATAGATATTGTTCTAATTGGATCAAAAAACCTTTGAACCAAAAGCATATAGGCAACCATCACTCCAGCCGTAATATGGTCATTTATTACTAAGCTAGCACCTACAATAATAATTATTGCAAAAGATATCCCGGTTAATGTCTCAACCGTAGGTAACATCAAGCTTGATAATTTTGCAGCTCTAAGTTGTGCTTTATACAAACTATTTGCTTTATTCTCAAAGATTTTAGAATTAAAATCTTGTCTATTGAATGACTGTACTGTCCTTATTCCATTGATATTTTCTGCCAAGTAAGAAGTTGTTTCAGAACTTTTAGTTCTTGCATCTAAAAATGCTACTCTTGCTTTTGGAAGCCAGATCATTCTGATCAATATCATTAGTGGCATAACAAGTATTGTCAGTAGTCCCAACTGAATATTCATGACTAATAAGACGCTTATTATTCCAAAAATAAGCACTAGGTCTCCAATAGCAAACACTGACATTTGTAATGCTTCTTGCATTGCAGCTACATCACCTTGAAGACGTGACATCAGTTTGCCTACATCGGTTTTATCCATAAATGATATAGATACATCTTGTAAGTGCATAAACATTTTTTTCCTAAGATCTAATAGAATATTTTCTCCTACTTTCTCAATTATGGAATCAGACATAAAAATAGATATACTAACTATTGCAGAAAGTCCCAAAAATTGTAAAAGTCCATTAAGTATAGAGTTCTTAACAAGCTGAATATCTTCACATGAAGATCCAACTAAACAACCTGATTGATCAATAAGGTTTTTTACAACTAAGGGTATCATTAAGGATGATGCAGTTAGTAATAAAATAAAAAAGAATCCAATAAAGACATCTCTTTTATATTTTGAAACATATGGCATGAATCTTTTGATAATGTTGTAGTCAAAGGATCTAGATCTTATATCTTCATCTGATAAAGTTACCATTTTAAACCTTCAATTCTGGGTTGATTTGCATGTTATATAGTTCCGAATAGCGACCATTAAGCTTTATTAATTCATTATGATTTCCACGCTCAACTATCTCTCCTGAATCTAGATATAAAATTTCATCTAGATTCATAACAGAAGAAATTCTATGAGCTATGACAATTAATGTAATACCTGTTCCTAAAGACATCATTTCTTCTCTAATCTTTTTTTCAGTTTGAGTATCAATTGCAGAGGTTGAATCATCAAAAATCACTACTTTAGATTCAAATAATAATGTTCTAGACACAGATAGCCTCTGCCTTTGACCTCCAGAAAGTTGAACCCCTCGCTCACCTATTAAAGTATCAAATTTTCCTGGTAATGTATCAATATGATTGTATATTTGTGCTTTATCAGTAGACCAGTTAACCTTCTCTTTTGGAGCAGCAGGATCACCATACCTAACATTCTCAAAAAATGTATCAGAAAAAAGAAAATTATCCTGATCAACTAAGTTAACAGAATGCCTCAGATCCTTTAAGTCAAAGGTGCTTATATTTATATCATTTAGCTTTATAGAACCTTCTGTTGGATTATAAAACCTTGGAAGCAATCTTGATAATGTAGTTTTTCCTGAACCAGGAGGTCCTACTATACCAATTGAGTGATTAGGAGTAGCTTCAAAATTTATGTCTTTTAAAACCTTAGTTGTACCATATGAAAAACTCAAGTTTTCAACTTTTATTTTTCTGACAGGCTCGTTGAAACTTTTCCCTTCTATATTTTTAACATCTTCTTCTTTATCAATGACCTCAAATAATCTTGCTGAGGTGGCAGAAGCTCTCGCAAAGGAGTTAACTAACATTCCAATTTGTCTTACAGGCCCCTGAAGAATACTCATAAAAGCAATTAATGAAGTTAGCTCCCCTAAAGTTATTTTATTTTCTAAAACAGCTATTGATCCAAAATAAACAACTAAACTCATAGAGATCAAAAATGCGAAAGAATTTAGTGAAATAGAAAAGCTTCTTATAGAAATTTGTCTAAATGTCATACTTTTAACGACTTGGGAAGCAATAGAATATTTTTCTAACTCATATTTTTGCTTCATAAAAGATCTAACTAGTCTGACTCCAGATAAATTTTCATCCATAACTCGAGTCAGTATCCCTAATTGTTCCTGTAATCTATACCATTCTTTTCTCAATGTTAGCCTAGCGTATGATGAGATAATTCCAATAACAGGTACAAAGGACAATGCTAAAAGGCCAAGGAAAAGATCGACGTTTAAAACTAAAATAGCACCTGTTGAAATAAATACAGAAAGAAAGACTATCCGCAAAATTCCTGTGTTTATGAACATTCTGCAACCTTCTATATCAATTATTCCTTTGGTAATAAGGTCTCCAGTGTGAACATTATCATGATAATTAAAAGATAGTCTTTGTAATTTATTGAAATATTCTTTTCTTAAATTGAAGGCAACACTTTGTCCCATTTTTTCCCCTTGATATACATGAAAAAAACTAAATATCCCTCTAGCAATAGATAAAACAAGCACAAGAATTCCTATTGTTATAAAGGGTCTAAGAGATAAATTTCCTGTTTCATTATTATTTAATGCAGTGTCTATAGATGAACCAAGATAATATGGAATAGACATTTGAAGTGCGGCTGCAAAAATTATAGAAATTAGCGATAACAATAAATCTGGTTTATTATTTTTTAAGGGGAACCTAAGAACTCTAATTAGATTTTTACTTAGAAACATTAAATTTTTACTAAAATCTTTATATTTTTTTTTCAAGCATTTATAAACACTAAGGATTATTATACTCTTATTAAAAATAAAAAACATATAATTATTAATTCTTGTTTGATGCAAAAAAAAATCGATAAAATCAAATTTAGAAATGCTATTTTGAGTGATGCCAAGCAACTTTCTAATGTAGAATCTAACATTTTTTCATTAGATAAAGTAAATACAAATTTTGAAAGAGAAATAGAAAAAGAAAACAAAAAAATTTATGTCTGTACCTTTGAAAACACAATAAGCAACAGTTCAAATCTTATGGGTAAAATTTCAAAGTTTTTGAATATTAATTCAAAGCAGAATATTAGTTACAAGCAGGAAGAAATTATAATTGGATATATAAAAATCTGGAAAATAATGGAGGATTTACATATTGAGCAAATTGGAGTTTTAGAAACTTTTCAAAGGCAGGGTATTGGTGAGAAATTATTGAAATTATCAATAAATTATTCAGTTCAAGAAAACATCAATAAGATAATGCTTGAATGCAGGCAATCCAATACATCTGCAATTAATCTTTACAAAAAATATTTATTTGAAATTACTAGTATCAGAAAAAATTACTATCCATTTAATAATAAAAGAGAGGATGCTATTTGTTTTGAAAGCCCTGAAATTACAGGAAATATTTTTTATAAAAACTTATAACAATATTTGTTGATCCAAATCAGAAATATCTAATCCTAAATGATTTGATGCCTCTTTAGTAATTTTTCTACCCTGAGATGTTCTAATGATAAACCCAATTTTCAATAAAAATGGCTCTACGACATCAGATAAAGTAGCTTGATCCTCATTCAAGGATGCGCTTATTGCTTCTATTCCGACTGGACCTCCCTGATAGTTCTTAGCAATTATATTAAGATATTGCCTATCCAATCTATCAAGACCTAAAGAATCAACACCCTCTATCTCTAGAGATTTATGAATTAGTTCAACTTTAAGTTTTTTTATGTTTTTTACCTCTGCAAAATCTCTTACTCTTCTGAGCAACCTATTTGCTATTCTGGGTGTTCCCCTAGATCTTTTAGCAATCTCTAATGAAGAGTCTTTATCTATAGTCATATTCATTAGATTCGCTGACCTAATTATAATATCAGCTAAATCTTTTTCATCGTAATAATCTAGATGATAAGACAAACCGAATCTATCTCTTAATGGAGAACTAAGCAAACCAGGTCTTGTTGTGGAACCAACAAGTGTAAAATTTTCTAATCTAAGATTAATAGTTTTTGCAAAGGCTCCACTCCCGGTAATAAAATCAACCCTAAAGTCTTCCATAGCTGAATACAAATATTCCTCAACAGATTTTGGAATTCTATGTATTTCATCAATAAAAAGAACATCTTTAGAACTCAAGTTAGATAATAAGCCTACAGCATCAGCAGGCCTTTCTAAAGCAGGACCACTCGTATGTATAAAACTAGATTCAATTTGATTAGAAATTATATGAGAAAGAGTAGTTTTACCTAAACCGGGAGGACCATAAAATAATACATGATCTAATGCTTCATCTCTTTTTTTTGATGCTTTTACAGCTATAGACAAAGATTCCTTAATTTTGGTCTGACCTACATATTCATCAAAAGAGTTAGGTCTCAAAATATTAGTTTCAATTTTTTCTTCTGAAACTGATGAAGTTTGAGAATTATGATCTGAAAAGATTATTTCTTTATTTTCTCGGTTTTCATTCATAAAATTATACGTATTTTCTAGTATTTTTTTTCAAAACATTTCTTACTATTGTTTCCACATCAAGTTCATTATCTGAATCTGAAAGGATTTCATTAATGGCATTTCTAGCTTCATTATTTTTATAACCAAGTCCGATCAAACCAGATAAAGCTTCATCAAAGATTGTTTCATTTAATTTGAATTCAGAATCCTTATGAGAACTTTCATCTAATTTATATGAAAGTTTCCCTTTAAGAGATGCGATTATCTTTTGTGCAGCTCTAGTGCCAATTCCAGGCATTTGTTCCAAAAGTGCAGAATCTTCCGTTTCAATAGCATTAGCAATTATACTAATTGGAAAAACTAAAGAATTTGCTGCCTTTATAGGTCCAATACCCTCAACTTGTATTAGCTGTTCAAAAAATTCTTTATCAGCATACGAAATAAATCCAACCAAAAGTGGTTTTGGTTGTCTTTCAGTAACATGATAATAAATTTCTAAATTTAAAACTGAATTTATAGAATAATTATTCTCAATAAAATAATTATTCAAATATTCAGGAATATAAATTTCATAGCCTATACCATTGACTAATAAAATAATTCTTTTGGGTTCGGATAAAAATTTAAGTATTTCACCTTGAATATAAGTAATCATATAAGTTTTGATTTTGATTTACTGATTATAGAATGACAGATGGCAATGGAAAATGCATCAGCAACATGTTCGTTCTTTAATAAATTTTGATTATTTAGGATCTTTGAAACAGATAACATTACTTGTTTTTTATCTGCTCTTCCTGAACCTGTAACAATATTTTTAGCTTGTGTAGGTTGATAATCAAAAACATCAATATTTTTTACTCCAGCAGAAGATAGAATAACGCCTCTTGCGTGTCCCATCAAAATAGAAGTTTTAGCAAATTTAGGCCTTGAATGAAGATCTTCAACTGCTATGACATCAGGCGAAAAATTATCGATAATATTATCGAACTCCTTCGAAATAATAGCCAACCTTTTTGCTAGTTTGTCAGATGACTTTGTTCTTATGACTCCGCCTTCAATTGGCCTGAGTTTATTATTAGACGACTCTAACAAGCCATAACCAGTATTAGATAGACTTGGGTCAACTCCTAAAATAATCATGGGTCTATTATAAATTTATGGTTATTTTTTTCAAGTTTTTTGTCAATTAGGTGCCAAGGAACATTATTTTTATGATTTCTGTAATGAAATTTATTGAAATATAATAAAAAAATAGAAACAATAGAAGATATATAATTTATTTAGGTGAATAAATGAAAAAAGACAAAGTTGCATTTCTCTTCCCGGGTCAAGCGTCTCAAGCACCTGGAATGGGATTAGATTTATATAAAAACAGCATTGCTGCTAGAGAAGTTTTTCAAGAAGCTGATGATATCTTAGGCCGAAAATTATCTCAAGTAATTTTTGAAGGGTCGAAAGAAGAATTGACTCGAACAGAAAACGCACAACCTTCAATTGCTACTGTTTCAATAGCTGCTTGGAGAGCAATTGAATCTGAAATGGGATCTATTCAGTTGCCAAATTACACTGCCGGGCACAGTCTAGGTGAATATAGTTCGTTAGCTACAGCCGGTTCACTAAGCATAAAAGAAACTATCGATTTAGTTTCAAAAAGAGGTGAACTAATGGAAAAAGCATGCAATGATTCTCCCGGAGGCATGTCTGCCATAATAGGAATTGATTCAGATGCAGTAAAAGGAGTTTGTGAAGAAACTGGTACATATTTATCAAATATAAATACATCAAATCAAATTATAATTGCAGGTACTAAAGAAAATTTAGTTAACGCGATGGACCTAGCATCAAGATTAGGTGCGAAAAAAGCCATCCCTCTACCCGTTGGAGGTGCATTCCACTCGGCACTAATGTCATCAGCTCAAGAAGAGTTAAATACTGTAATTGATGATGCTAATTTTGAGGACGCAGTTGTTCCAATTGTGGCAAACACAAGTGCTGAAGCAATCACAGATAAAAATCTAGTTAGAGAAGAGTTAAAAACTCAACTTCAAAACTGTGTATTATGGAGTGACTCTATAAACTATATGATTGATGAAAATGTTGAAACATTCTACGAAATTGGACCAGGTTCAGTACTTTCAGGAATGTTGAAAAGAATTGACTCTAACTTAAATGTTAAAAACATAGGAAATTACAACCAAGTATTAGACTACGTAGAATCAAGAAGCTAGTTTTCTTAATGAATAAAACTGGAGATAACTTAAATAGTAAAGTTGATGGTGATTTTATTTCTGAAGAAAAAAGTCAATCAATTTTTGGGACTAATATGGCTCGGGCATCTGTTATTCAATCACTCTTTGAAAGAGAAATTTCTAAAGATTTCAGTTCAGCAGATATAAATAATTTACATTTTTATAAAAAACTAAATAAATCAAAGCAAAAAATAGCAAATACTATATTAGAATATGCTTTGGAAAATATAAAAGAAATTGACTCAAGTATAAAAAAACACACTATTGATAATAATTTAGATCGTATTCCTAAAACAGATTTGTCTATTTTAAGAACGGCCATATCTGAAATAAACTGTGAATTAGAAACTCCAGTTGGTGTAATAGTAAATGAATCTGTAAAACTTGCAGACATTTTTGGTTCAGATGCGTCTAAAAACTTTATAAATGGTGTTTTAAGCTCTATGGTAAGATAGACTTTTAGATCATTATTCAATAACATAAACTTGCGGTTAAAAATTTGGAGGATAGAATGGCTTCAGTTTTAGAAAAAATACAAGAAATCACAGCAGAAAAATTAAGCGTTGACATAGGGGATGTAAAACCTGAATCTTCATTTACAGAAGATTTAGAAGCAGATTCTTTGGACGTAGTAGAGCTAATTATGGCTCTTGAAGAAGAGTTTTCAACTGATGAAAAGGCAATTGAAATTTCAGACGAAGATGCTGAAAATATCAGAACAGTTCAAGATGCCGTAGATTATATATCTTCAAAAGTCTAAATAAGTTTCACTTTTATCTTATCTAAATAATAAAAATAAAAATTTAGATATGAAAAATATATGGAAAACATAAAGTTTACTCCTTTAGGAGGTTTGGGAGAGGTAGGCAAAAACTTACTTTTATTTGAAGTTAATTCTAAAGTCTATCTTATTGATGCAGGCATAAAATTTTCTTCAGATCCTGAAATCGACTTTATCCTTCCTGATATTGATTATTTAGAAAAAATTAAAGACAAAATATCAGGAATATTTATCACTCATGGTCATGAGGATCATGTAGGCGCTCTGTCTAAGCTAGCATTTCTCAATGTCCCTATTTACTGCCCTCCTTTAGCTAAAGAAATAATAAAGAAGAAATTATTTAAAGATCAAAATCATTTACTAAAAGAAATAACTGTAAATAAGAAAATTCAGTTTGAAGATTTTAGTATCTCATGGTTTCCAGTAGTTCATTCTATACCTGATTCATGCGGTCTTATCATTCAAACAAGAGAATTAAATATTATTCACACTGGAGACTTCAGATTTGACGATACCCCTATATTTGGTAAAAATACTAATTTCAGTAAAATCTTGGAGAGAATAAACAATAAGTGCGATGTACTATTTTCTGATTCTACAAATGCATTAGTAGATAATGAATCTTTTTCAGAAAAAGAAATTGAAAAAACTTTTAATAAATCTTTCAGTGAAAATAGAAAAATAATTGTATGTACATTTGCATCTCAAATTTCAAGAATCCAAATGGCAATTAACGTTGCAAAAAAACATAATAAAAAAATAGTTTTGATGGGTAGTACTCTAAAGAAAAACTTAAAAATAACAAAAGGATTGAATATTATCTATGACTATGAAAATGTAATTTCATCAACAAAAAATAATCAAAATAAAGATAAAAATTTGATTTATTTTGTTACAGGCTCCCAAGGAGAGGATTTTTCTGTATTAAACCGAATTTCATCAAAAAAGTACGATAACTTAAAAATTAGTAAAGATGACCTAATTCTAATGTCATCTTCTGTAATACCAGGTAACGAAGAAAAAGTCTTTGATGTTATTCACAGATTGCAAGGATTAGGAGCTGAAGTAAGATTTAATAATTTTGATAATAAACTTCATGTTTCTGGACATTCAAATAAATCTGAATTAGCTAATGTAATAAGCACTCTCAAGCCAAAATATTTCATACCTGTTCATGGAAATAATAAAATGTTAGAAGCTCACAAAAAAATAGCTCTTTCAGAAGGAGTTGATAAAAAGAATATTTTTGTTCTCTCTAACGGAGATAATCTAGTAATAAATTCTAAAAAAGCAAAAACTATTCCTCCAGAAAAAATAATAGACGAGGTTATTTTAAGAGATAACCCTTCATACAAAATTGATGTAGATGAAAATATATTTGAAAAAAATATAATATCAATTATTTTAAGTTTAGGACACAATACAGAAACTAAAGATATAAGTATCCAAATATTTGACAAGTCAAATAACGTAAAAATAAAAAAAACCATTGAAAATTTTATTCTAAGAGGCAATCATAAAAATAACTGTGAACTTGGAAGTGAAATAACTAAGCAATTTAATCAAGAAATCTATAAATTGATAGTAGAGAAATTTAATAGAAAATATATTGTTAAGTCTTTATTTATAGAAAAATAGTTATTTTGAAATGGAAAATAACAATAATAATTTATGGCAAAATAAAATCTTAGGATTTATACAAAATCGAAATTTCTTTTTGTATATCCTATTATTTAGCTTGATTATTATTTCACCAATAATGATAAGCTCGGTAAGGCAAAACTTTGGAATAGCTCCAATTTTAATATCAGGTTTTTTGGGCTTTATATTGATCTACTTAAGATATTCAATAATTAATTCATTTAGATTTTTATCAACTAAAACTATTTTTTCAGTAATTTTATTCAATTTATCGATTTATATTTTTTTGGGTTCGATAGATTATGTTTCAAGCTCGAATTTTTCTTTTGATTATTCTCTTTCTGGTAAAAATGGTGAAACCTTAGCTAAATGGCCATCTTTTTGGAATAGCTATAGTGCAAATTTCTTAAATTATTTAGATCTAATAATAAGAATATTATTACCTATATTACTGATCTTTTTTTTACATAAGCCTCAATTATTTAAAAAATCTATTTTGAATATGATTAAGTTTGTTCTAAAAGAAGTGAATAAATTTTTAAAAAAAATAAAAATACCTCAATCTAATAGTAATAATAAAAATGAAAGTTTAATTACATCTGAAAATGTAAATAATAAAGCTTCAATCACAGAAAAAGCTAAATCTAGAAAAAACGAACCCCTAAATGATCCGCACAATATCAGTTCTACGAAAGAAATAATAACTGAAAATAGCAATCAATTTGTACTTAATAAAACCATATCTTTTAGTGACAACGATGGAGAAAATGATATTGATAAATTTAAGATTGAAAATTTAAAGTGGCCTAAGATAAATACATCAGAGTTTATGGTTTCAGAAAAAAAAGAACTAAGTAGTAATGAGATCGAGGATACAAAGAAAATTATAATAAGCACTTTATCTGCACATGGTGTAAATACTTCGATTGAAAAACATACATCTGGACCATCTGTTACTATGTATCAATTAAAGCCAGGTTGGGTAGATGGCAATGAAAAGAAAAGAGTTAAAGTTGAGCAGGTACTAAGAAGAGAAAAGGATTTAGCTTTAGCTTTAGGTTCTCCTAATATAAGGTTTGAGGCAGTGATTGATGGTATTCAAAATACAATGGGTATAGAAATACCCAATCTTTCTCCAAATACTGTAGATTTCAAAGAGGTCATAGAAAATGAAAAATTCAATAAAAATTTAGATAATTATAATTTACCTGCTCCACTAGGACAGGGAATGGATGGAATACCTAAAGTAATTGATTTGTCCAAAATGCCTCATTTATTAGTAGCAGGATCAACAGGATCAGGAAAATCTGTATTCATAAATTCAATAATTGCCGGCCTTTTAACTACAAAAACTCCGGACGATGTAAGAATGATTTTGATAGATCCTAAAAGAGTAGAACTTACGCCATATTCAAAAATACCCCACTTGTATACAGATGAAGTGATAGTAGATACAGATAAAGCAGTCTCTGTATTGTCTGCAACAGTAGAAGAAATGATGATGAGATTCAAAATCTTAGAAAAAGTTGGAGTAAAAAATATAACTGATTTCAATAATAAAATGAAAAATTCACACAAAATGTGGAATCTTTTAGTTGTAATAGATGAGCTAGCAGATTTAATGTTACAAGCAGGTAGTGAAATTGAAAGACTTATCGTGAGATTAGCTCAACTTGGAAGAGCCATTGGTATACATCTTGTAGTAGCAACACAAAGACCATCTGTTGATGTTGTTACAGGATTAATTAAGGCAAACTTCCCAAGCAGGGTATCATTTGCTGTCATGTCTCAAATAGATTCTAGGACAGTTCTTGATAGTGTTGGAGCTGAAAAACTCATAGGGAAAGGAGATATGCTTTTCAGTCCTATTGATAATGCACAAATGAGTAGAGTACAAGGAGTGTTTTTAACAGAAAATGATATTTATAATTTAACTAATCAATGGGAACCTTTTCATGAAAAATATTCATTAGAAATGTTAGAAATCCCTGAGGATGAGAGTATATTGACTACTCAGGTATCTGGAGATACTTTATATGATCAAGCTTTAGACTTAAGCTCTCAAAGTAAAACATTATCAACCTCACTTCTTCAAAGAAGATTAAGAATTGGTTACCCAAGAGCTGCTAGACTAATGGATGAGTTAGAAGAAAATGGAATAGTTGGACCAGGTGAAGCAGGAAAACCAAGGAAAGTGTTAAGTATTTGATGGACAATAATGAAAACTTTATAGGATTAGGGGATAATTTAATAGATTGCTTGAATTGCCAAGAAAATATAAAAAAATCTGATTTTTATGCAAAATACAGTATATGTCCTTACTGCAACTTTCATTACTCTATTGATTTTAATAAAAGACTAGAGGTTATAGTAGATCAAAATTCTTTTGTTGAATTTAACAAAAATATTTCTGTTAAGAAACCTAAAAATTTAGACATTAACGCCAACTATAAAAAAAATGTAAAAAACACAAGACAAAGAACAGGTTTAGAAGAAGCCGCAATCACAGGGACGGCTTCAATAGGAGGTATAAAGGCAGTAATTATCTTATTAGATTTCGGATTTCTTGGAGGTTCAATGGGGATAATAGTAGGAGAAAAAATTTCTAAAGCATTTACTCATGCAAGAAAAAATTCTTTACCCGTATTATCAATAATATC
>PAOY01000031.1 GCA_002710135.1 Dehalococcoidia bacterium
CATACAGGTTTAGCAATGGTTGAAATGGCATTTTGGGATATTATGGGTAAAGCCACTAATCAGCCCGTTTATAAACTAATTGGTGGAAAAGTTAAGGACAAGATTCAAGCATACGCGAACGGCTGGTATACAGTAGAAAGAAATCCTGATAGTTTTTCGTTGGCAGCTTCAAAAGTAGTATCCAAAGGCTATAAAGCATTAAAATTTGATCCGTTTGGAAACGGTGATTTAGAACTTTCAAGAGATGAACTATTTAAGTCTTTAGAAATTATAGAAGCTGTATCAGACTCGATAACTGATGACATGCAAATGATGATTGAAATGCATGGAAGGTTTGCAGCACATCAAGCAACTGAAATAGCTAATAAAATTAAACATCTTAATATTGGATGGATTGAAGAACCAGTAAGACCAAGTGATAATCCAAGTCTAGAAAAAGTTAGAATTCAAACTTCTTTACCTATCGCAACTGGAGAAAGGCTTTATGGGGCTTCGGAATTTAGAGAAATATGGAATAGTAATTCTGTTGATATAATACAACCGGATATAACTCAAACTGGTGGGATTTTTGAAACAAAAAAGATTGCTTCTACTGCTGAAATTTACTCTATAATGGTTGCTCCTCATAATGTTGGAGGAGTTGTTTCTACATTAGCTGCAATACATCTCTGCGTAACTTTGAGGAATGTTAAAATCTTAGAACACTTTAATGATTTTGCAGACCCATTTGTAAAAGAGGCAGCTAATTTTTATCCTGAAGTAGTAGATGGCTTTTTCAGCGTTCCAGATAAACCTGGTTGGGGTATTGAATTAAATGAGGATTTTATATTATCTCATCCCCCTGATAAAAATAAAGATGGAATTAATCTAGACCCTGGTCTTAATATGTTCGAAAAAATGGATTGGGCCAAAAGAGGGCAATCAGAATAAATATTCGAAGGGTTGTTCATTCAAACATGTTCGATTTACTTATAAAAAATGGAAATGTTATAGATGGTTCTGGTAAAAAGAGATTTATATCAGACATTGGCATTAAAGACGAAAAAATAAGCTTTATTGGAGATTCGACTGGAAAAGAATCAAAAGAAATCATTAATGCTAATGGACTTATTGTTTCACCTGGATTTATAGACACACATACTCATCACGATGGAGTGTTACTTAATAACCCACAGCATGCTAGCAGCTTAAGGCAAGGAGTAACAACTGAGATTCTAGGACAAGATGGCCTTTCTTACTCTCCTCTCTCATCTGAGAATTATAAGATTCAGAGAAAATATTTAGGAGGAATATTAGGCATGCCTCCTGATAATTTAGATATGAGTACTATCAGCGCTTTCAGATCAAATTATCACAAAAAGGTTTCAATCAATACTGCTTATCCTGTATCACATGGAGCATTAAGATTAGAAACAGTAGGTTTTCATGATAAACCTCTTAAGGGTAAAGAATTAGAAAGAGCAAAAAGTCTGCTCAAGGAAGGGCTAGAACAAGGTTCCGTAGGACTAGCAACAGGAATGTCATATCATCCTAATGCATGGAGCGATACGGAAGAATTAATTCAGCTATGTGAAGTTGTAAGAGAAAAAAATGGTGTATATATTACTCATTTGAGGGATGTTAATGTAGAAAGAGGATTTGCAGGAGGAGGAATTCCTGAAGCTTTAGAAATAGGTCGAAGATCAGGAGTAAGAGTACATTTCTCTCATACTAGAACAAGTGCAGAAAATGCAGGCCAGGTTTCTCAAGTTTTAGAATTAATTGATAAAGCAAAAGATGAAGGAATTGATTGTACATTAGAATTATATCCTTATCCTACAGGAAGTTCCTTTTTGCTGAGCAACTTGCCGAGTTGGGCGCATGAAGGAGGTCCAGATGAAATTTTAGCTAGATTAAATGATAAAAATTCAAGATCAAAAATAATCGAAAGCTTTGAATCAAATAAAAAAAGGAAAATGGATCAAATATTACTCTCATACTTGCCAAATAGCCCTGAACTTGAGGGTATGACAGTTTCTCAACTTTCTGAAATCAGAGGGATTTCTATGGGTAACTTGATATGTGACATTTTAGTAGAACAGGACCTGCAAGTAGGATTTTGGCAAATACCTCCACAAAGCATTTCAACCTGGAGGCAAATTAGTAAAGATGCTATGAAATTTTTATCTAGGCCTGATTATATGATTGGAAGTGATTCAATCAGATTAGGCAATGTTCCTCACCCCAGAGCATATGGAACATTTCCAAGGTTTATAGGAAGACTTCGAAGACAATTCAATGAAATAATTTCACTTGAACAAATGATTCAAAGGATTTGTAATAATCCTGCTAAAACTTTCAATCTAACAGGTAGAGGTTCAATAAAAGAAGGTTATTTTGCAGATATTGTAATTTTTAATGAAGAAAAAATCATTGATACAGCAACATATGATGATTCTAAGCAATTTCCAGTAGGTATTCCACATGTAATAGTTAATGGGAAGTTTGCGGTAAAAAATGAAAAATGTACAGGGATTTTTGCAGGGCATGCAATCCCATAATCATTTAAAGATAAAAGAAAGACTATAAGCCGAGTTCTGTTTCTATAATTAGATGTGATCATCCATCTAGGCTAATTGTCACCAACTAGCTCAAGCAGCTTACCCGGGAACTGTCTAGGATAACTTATTGTTCCTCTATTTAGCCTTGCACCAAGTGGGGTTTACAATACCAAATTTGTTACCAAATTTGTGGTAAGCTCTTACCTTACCTTTTCACCCTTACCATAAATGGCGGTATTTTTTCTGTTGCACTTTCCGTCAGGTTACCCTGCCCTGCTGTTAGCAGGCACTTTATCCTAGTAGTGCTCGGACTTTCCTCTGACCATTAGGCCAGCGATCACTCGTCTTTCTTTTATCTTATTGTTAAAAACTAATTTATAGTCTAACCATATTATTATAACTAATTTATGGAGATGATAAAAATATTTGATTATCTATTTGCTTTACAAAAATTTTCTCAATCATATCTTTTTTTTGAAGAGATGCTTTTTTATAATTTTGAAATTTTTCTATAAAATCTTCAAAAAAAATCTTTGAATTTGATAACTGAGATATTAATTTATAAACGTATGAATCTTCAAATTTTTTTTCTAAAATAAGCTCTTTATTAATATTTTCTTCCAATAGACTATTCAATTTTTCATATTTTATTTTTAATATTTCAGAAAATTCAAGATCAGATTTTTTATGATTGCATACATAATATTTATAATTTTTTCTTTTAATTTTTCCGTTACTGATCCATGAATTTTTATGATTAGTTACAGATAATTTGTTTGAGCAAAATCCACAAAAAAGAAATTTGTTCCAATAATTCTTTCTATAAGACCTTTTATTGTTTGTATCTAATTTTTTTTTAGCATTATCAAAATCAATTTTATTTATTATTGGGATATGAGAATTTGGTATTACTACACTATATCTTCTGTAAATACCTGTATAAAAATCATTTTCTAAAATATGTTTTACTTTTTGATTTGACCATTTTTCTTCCAATAGTGTGTTTTGTAATTCACGTGTTATTTCAGAAATAGAAAAATTTTGATTATATAATGAAAAAATTTTTTTAACATTTTTAGATTGAAAATCATTTTCTACAAAAAAGCCTGATGAATTTTTTTTATACCCATAAGGAATTTTTCCTAAGACTTGGCCTCTAGAAGCTTTTTTATTTATAGAATCTTTTATTCGATTTATTCTTCCAGGATCTTTACCTCCCATATTCAAAGTTCTTATTGCTAATTGAAATGGATCAGGGAAATCATAAGATGCACACAGTACTGAAACATTATTTTTGTGTAAGGAAATAATTTTTTCTGTAAAAGAAGTTAGATCACTATCAAGTACATTTGCGTCAGTCAACAAAACTTTTGAGATATTATTTTTTAAAATAAAATCAAAATATTTTTTGAAATCAAGTTCGGATAAGTAATAATCAACAGAAAAATTTTCATATCTGCAAAATTCATTTATTTTATTTATTTCTTCAATATTTTTTTCGCTATAAACAATTGCTAAACAATTCAAAAAATTACTCCGAAATTAAAGATTTTCCACAATTGCACACAATGGGTAAATCACTATTCTTAATCTTCTCAATAAATGCATTTGGAAGTTCAATTTTACAACATGTGCTTCTTCTATTTTCTAGTCTAGAAATCCCTACATTTCTACTCTTAAAAATAAATGAATCATATAAATTAAGTATATTTTTATCTAATTTTTCAGAAAGTATTTTTCGTTTATTTCCAATACTTAACTTATCATTATTTAATTTTTCAACTTCAGAATTAAATTTTTTTTCATACTCGATCCATTTTTCTTCAAGTGAAAAAATTTTCAACTCATAGTTTTCCTTTATATCTCTTAATTTACTGACGTTTTCAATAATCTTATTTAATTTATCTTCATATGATGAAAGGAGTTCAGTTTTACTCTTAATTTCAATTTCTAAAGCTTTAACTTCTTTAGTATTTCTAATTTTACCTGAATAGAGAGTGGTATTTAATTCATTGATTTCATTACTAGTTTGATCAATTAATTGAGTCACATTTATTTGCAGTTTGGTAAGATCTAGAAATTTTTCTTCAATTAATACTAGTTTTGACTTTAGATCATCAATACCTAATTTATCATTTAACTTTTCAAGAATTTGATTTACTCTATCTTCAATTTTGAAAATACTTAAGTCATACTTCTGTAACTCAAATAAATTATGATTTTCTTCAGCCATAACACCCTCAAATAGATTCACTTCTATATCTATAATATATAATAACGTTATATAAATCTTAATTGAATTCTATTTCAAAAAAATATTTAATAAATTATGCAAAAAAATAATACAAAGAGTATATTAAAAAAAACTAAAATAGTATGCACTATAGGACCCTCGTCAGACTCAGTAGAAATAATTGAAAGCTTAATTGATGCTGGAATGAATGTTGCTAGAATGAATCTTTCTCACGGAAATGAAAGTGATCATAAAAAAATAATTTCTAACCTAAGAAAAGCCGCAAAAAATCAAAATGTATATCTTCCAATTTTAGCTGATTTACCTGGTCCTAAATATAGAGTAGGTGAAATAAAAAATGGGAAAATGGAAGTTTCAAAAAATCAAAAAATAGTATTTGAATGTGATAATGAAAACACCAAATCAGAAGAATTAAATATATGGCCATCCGGATTAAGTAATGATGTCGAGGTCGGAGCTATTTTAATGATTGATGATGGTGCTGTTGAATTAGAAGTTACAGGAATAAATCAATCGCAGTTAGAAACAAAAGTAAAGTTATCTGGAAAAATAAGTAGCAACAAGGCAGTAGTGGCAAGAGGTTTCCCTTCAATGCTTGATTATTTTACAGAAGAAACAGAGAGTGCATTAAATTTTGTAATATCAAATGATATAGATTATATTGGGCTTTCTTATGTTAGAAATGCCGAAGATATAAAAAGAGTAAAATCTAAATTAGGTGATAAAAAGCTTAGAATAATATCCAAAATAGAATTACAAAAAGCATTGGATAATTTAGATGAAATAATAGATAATTCAGACGTCATAATGGTGGCAAGGGGAGATTTAGGAGTACATTTACCAATTTCAAAAGTACCATCTGCTCAAAAATATATAATTAATCTTTCTAATAAAAAAGGGAAAGAAGTTATTACAGCTACCCAAATGTTGGAGTCAATGACAGAGAACCCTCAGCCAACTAGAGCTGAGTCTACAGATGTACATAATGCTGTATTAGATGGAACTGATGCAATAATGCTATCAGGAGAAACATCAGTTGGAAGCTATCCCATAAGGGCAGTTGAATTTATGAAAGAAATTTCAGACATAGCCGAAAAAGATATAAATCATAATTACATTAGAAATCTAAAATTGAAAAATATTAATTCTTCAAATTCACATCATGTTGATGAGTTGATAGCACATGGAGCAGCATCAATAGCGGAACAACTTGGATCAAAATTAATTGTTGCTTTTACTGAATCAGGCTCTACAGCTGCTAGAGTTGCATCTTATAGGCCATCTCAATCAGTAATTGCTCTTTCTCCAGACATAAGTGCAGAAATAAACCTTGGATTAAGATGGGGTGTTAATACTATTCACGTTACAAACTTTGATCAAATTGAAGATATGTTCGAATATGCAAATAATATTGTAAAAGAATTAAATTTAGCCTCAATAGGAGAAACAATAGTAGTAGTTGCAGGTCTTCCTATAGGGGTAAAAGGTAATACAAACTTAATTAGAGTTATAAATATTTCCTAGACTTCAATTACAGTATTTGTAAGAGTTCCTATATTCTCAATTGTAATAGCTATTTCATCACCAGGTTTTAGTGTGAATTCTTCAGGAGGAATAGTACCTGTTCCTGTCATTACTGTAGTTGCATCAGGTATATCATTACTTGCATGAAGCCAATCATTCAACTCATCACATTTTCTTTTCATTAGATTTGTATTGCCTGATCCAGAAAATACTTCTTTTGAATCTCTCTTTATAACCATTTCTACATTTAGGTTATTATAATCAAGAGATTCAATTGGAACCCAACAAGGACCAATAGCTGCTGAATTATTATAAATCTTAGCTTGAGGGATATACAAAGGATTTTCACCCTCTATAGATCTACTAGACATATCATTTCCAACTGTAAAACCTATAATATTTCCATGAAAAACAATAAATGTCAGTTCAGGTTCAGGAACATCCCAAGTAGAATCTTTTCTAATTCCTACTTGATCATTAGGACCTTTTATTCTAGCTAATGTACTCTTGAAAAATGCTTCTGGTCTATCTGCTGTATATACTTTTCCGTATACATCAGGAGTGTCAGATTCAGCCTGTCTTTCCTTCATAGAATCTTCATACGTGACACCAAATGCCCATGTTTCAGGAGAATCAATAGGAATTCTTGGACTTGAAATTTCGGAAGAATTTAGATCTCCTCGATTAGTAGCCATAGTATTCTTTAGATAATCAGTAATACTAAGATCATTTCCTAATGCAACTTTTATTAAGTCTATAGACGTTTTTATAGATGGTCTAAGACTAGTAATATTCTTAATTTGATTACCATCTTGAACTACAACATTTTTGTCTACTTGATAAATTTTCATCTTTACCCTCTACACTTCTTTATATTCACCATCTACAGTATCATCTTCATCGGATTTGTCATCAGTTTTTGAAGCATCCGAAGGATCATTTCCTTGCTGCGGTAAGTTTTGTCCAAATTTTTGTAGAGCTAAATTTACTTTTTCAATGCCTTCATTTATTTCTTCAGAATCTGATTCTTCATTAGCTATTGTTGCCTTAAGTAAATCTACTTCATCCTGTAATTCTTTTGTTATATCCTCTGGAACTTTATCAGAATTTTCTTTAATTAATTTCTCTGATTGATAAATTACAGCTTCAGCTGAATTCTTTGATTCAATATTAGCTTTCTTTTTCTGATCTTCTTCAGCAAATTTTTCTGCATCTTTTACAATTTTATCTATCTCATCATCAGACATTCCTGATCGACCAGTTATAGTAATCTTCTGTTCTTTATTTGTTGCCCTATCTTTAGCCATTACAGTAACTATTCCATCAGCATCTATATCAAAAGTAACATCTATTTGAGGAACGCCTCTTGGTGCAGGTTGAATCCCATCTAAGGAAAATCTTCCTATGGAAACATTATCATTTGCCATATCTCTTTCACCTTGAACAACGTGTATTTCTACACTTGGTTGATTATCAGCAGCTGTTGTGAAAGTTTCTGTCTTTGATGTAGGTATGGTAGTGTTTCTTTCTATTAAAGGAGTTTTGACACCTCCTAAAGTTTCAATACCAAGGGTTAATGGAGTTACATCAAGTAACAAAACATCTTTCACATCTCCTTGAAGAACCCCTGCTTGAATAGCTGCACCGAGTGCCACGACTTCATCAGGATTAATTGTTTTATTTGGTTCTTTTTTGAAAAGTTCTTTTACTTTTTCAGAAACAAGAGGCATTCTTGTCATTCCCCCTACCAAAACAACTTCATCTATGTCAGTTGGCTTTACATCTGCATCTTTTATAGCAGATAAAGTTGGTTTTACTGTTTTTTCTACAAGTTGAGAAGTTAATTCTTCCAGCTTAGATCTATTTAGACTTAATTGAAGATGTTTTGGACCATTTGAATCGGCAGTAATAAAAGGTAAATTTATTTCAGTTTGATTTACAGAAGACAATTCAATTTTTGCTCTTTCAGCCTCAACTCTGATTCTTTGAAGAGCAGCTGGATCAGCTTTTAAATCAATAGAGTTTTCACTCTTAAAATCTTCACATATGTAATCGACTATAACATTATCAAAATCATCTCCCCCTAATTGTGTATCTCCATTAGTAGATTTAACTTCGAACACACCTTCACCTAGTTGAAGAATAGTTATATCAAATGTTCCTCCTCCGAGATCATAAACTGCAATAGTTCTATCACCTTCTTTATCAAGACCATATGCTAATGAGGCTGCAGTAGGCTCATTTATGATTCTCAGCACTTCTAATCCAGCAATCTGACCTGCAACTTTTGTTGCTTCTCTCTGAGAGTCATTGAAATAAGCAGGAACTGTGATTACAGCTTGTTCAACCTTTTCTCCTAGTTTACTTTCAGCATCTTCTTTTAACTTTCTAAGTACCATTGCAGAAATTTCAGCAGGAGCATGATCATTTTCACCCAATTTAATACCAACATCTCCATTAGATCTTTTATTTAATTTATAAGATACTCTACTACTTTCTTTTTTCATTTCTGTTTGATTGAATCTTCTACCAATAAATCTTTTGGCAGAATACACAGTATTCTCTGGATTTGTAATTGATTGTCTTTTTGCAGTTTCACCAACAAATCTTTCATTAGATTTTACGTTCAATGCAACTACAGAAGGAGTTGTTCTCTTACCTTCATTATTCTCGATAACACTTGGTTCACCTGATTCCATTACTGCCATTGCAGAATTTGTGGTTCCAAGATCGATTCCTATAACTTTTGCCATTTTATTTCCTTTCTTAATTTTTCTTCCTGTATGCTATTTCCACTAGAATTGGTCTTAGCAAGTAATCTTTATGTTTATATCCTGGTGATAATTGTCTTACAATTTCCCCTTCTTCAAAATCATCTGTTTCTATTCTTGAAATTGCTTCATGATTATTAGGATCAAACTTATCATCTTCCTCAAGATTAATTTCCACAAATTCAAAAGTTGATAAAAGTGTCTTGAAATTAGAATTCACAGATTCTATCCCTTGAACCCATGACTTATAGGTTTTAGTGTCTACTTTTGAAGATAAAGCCATTGTAAATTGATCAAGAACATTTATGATCTGCATAAAAATTCTTCTTTGGGCTCTATCATCAGATTCCTTCAAATCTGATGAAACTTTTTTTCTATAATTTACTAAATCAGCTTGTGCTCTTTGAGCAATATCCAAGTACTTATCTCTTTCAGCTGATAATTCATTGATTTTTTCTTCAAGATTTTTTATTTCTTTATCTTTTTTTGTTTCTTTTGTCATAATTAAATTTTTATACCCAAGTCTAAAAAAAGTTGGCGTAACTCTTTAGAGGCTACCTTTGCAGAATTCTTATACACTTGATTATTTACACCCTGCTCTAGTAGGTTTACAACTTCTTTTATCCTCATAGAAAGAGCCAGTACAAGCTTTGCTCCTTCCAAGTTTAAGCCATATCTTTCTGTTAGTAACTTAACAATTCTTAATCTCAATAGATCATTTTCAGAATAAAGCCTTCTTCTTCCGTCTGTTCTAGAAGGCTTAACCAAACCTGTTCTATCATATTTTCTTAGAGTATTAGGATGCATAGAAATAAGATGAGATGCAACGCTAATAGTATAAACACCAATAACAGGATCAGAATTATTTTCTACTCCAGCATCTCCGTCTGATCTCAGATTAGAAACTGTAACAGATTTTGATACTATCCAACCTCTATTTACCATAAATACTCCCTTATATCATATAATAATACTTAACATGATACGTGTCAATTTTAAAAATTACGAATTCATTCAAATAAAAACAATGTAAAGAAAAGTTTACATTTTGTTAACGAATTATATTTTTTTTTACTTGATTATTTTAAAAAGGGCATATATTATATTTTCTTGGAAATTGTAAATATAAAAAGGAATTCGATAGTGATTTATTCTAAATGTTGCCCATGTGGCGGAGATATTGAAATAAATACTGATTATGATGGAAAATTTCATCTGTCATGCATTCAATGCAGTAAAGAAATTTCAAAATCAGAAGCTATAGAACTGTTAAAAAAATCTCAACCAAAAGTTGCTTGAGTTCAAAAAAAAATTAATTTTCTAAGATATTTTCTATAATTATCGTCAAAGAGTCATTAACATTTTCAATAAACCCAGATTCTATTACGAAATCCGTATTCTCCCCATGAGGAGTATTTACAGTAATAGTTCCTTTAGACAGTGAAGACAAAATAGCTGCGTGCTTAGGCAATATTGTCATCTGCCCTAAAGAACCAGGAACTTGTACACTAATTGCTTCACCAGAGTAAACTTCTCCGCTAGGAGATACTATATTAACATTTAGATTTTCAGCCATATTTAGTTATTTTCTATTTGCTTCTTCATTTCTTCACCTTTAGCAACAGCTTCTTCAATACCACCTACCATATAGAAAGCCTGTTCAGGTAGATCATCGTGCTTACCTTCTAAAATTTCAAGGAAACCCTTTACAGATTCTGCAATTGGAACATACTTACCAGGTATTCCAGTAAATACTTCACCAACAAAAAATGGTTGAGTTAAGAATCTTTGAATTTTCCTTGCTCTCGCAACGGCTAATTGATCTTCTTCTGATAATTCATCAATACCTAAAATTGCAATAACATCTTGTAAATCTTTATATCTTTGCAATACCTGTTGAACACCTTGCGCTGCTCTGTAGTGATCTTCCCCAACAATAGCTGGTTCTAATATTCGTGAATTTGAAGCAAGCGGGTCTACTGCTGGAAATAAGAATTGTGCAGCAAGTGCTCTGTCTAAAGATACGTTTGCATCTAAATGTCCAAAAGTAGTCACAATACCAGGGTCAGTATAGTCGTCAGCTGGCACATAAACTGCTTGAAAAGATGTTATAGATCCATCAACAGTAGTAGTGATTCTTTCTTCAAGGTCACCCATTTCAGTAGACAATGTAGGTTGATAACCAACAGCAGAGGGCATTCTTCCAAGCAAAGCTGATACTTCCATTCCAGCTAGTACATATCTGTATATATTGTCAACAAATAGTAGAACGTCTTGCTTCTGCTCATCCCTAAAATACTCAGCCATGGTCAATCCAGTTAATGCAATTCTAGCTCTTGTTCCAGGAGGTTCATTCATTTGTCCAAATACTAACGCAGTAGAATCTAATACTCCATAATCCTGCATCTCATGCCATAAGTCATTACCTTCTCTAGACCTTTCACCTACACCGGCAAAAACTGATACTCCAGAATGTTCTTGAGCAATATTTCTAATCAATTCTGTAATAATAACTGTTTTTCCTACACCCGCACCACCATAAGCTCCAATTTTACCACCCTTAGCAAAAGGGGTTATTAGATCTAATACTTTAATACCTGTTTCAAGAAGTTCAATCGAACCTGACTGCTGGTCAAAATCTGGAGGTTTTCTATGAATAGGCCATCTAATAGCATCCTTGTTTACTGGTTCACCATTATCTATAGGATCTCCTACAACATTAAATAAACGACCAAGGGAGTCAGCTCCGACAGGAACAGAAACGGCTGCGCCAGTATCAGTTACTTCAACACCTCTAGCCAAACCTTCAGTAGGACCTAAAGCCAAACATCTAGCCCAAGAGTTACCAACATGTTGTTCTACTTCTAAAACTAGCCTTTCGCCTTCATTTTCTAGCTCTAAAGCGTTAAATATTTCAGGTAAGTTATTTTGATCAAATTCTACATCAACAACAGTACCAATTACCTGTACAACTTTACCTTTGTCTCCTTTAGCCATTTTTTTCTCCTTTTATTTTCCTTCTAGTGCAGAAATTCCACCTATCAAATCAAGTAATTCTGCAGTTATTGTTTCTTGCCTTGCTTTATTTAAATCTAATGTTAATTCACCAATTAATTCATTTGCATTATCTGTAGCATTTTGCATAGCAACCATTCTTGCAGAGTGCTCACTAGCAAATGCTTCAAGTATAGATTGATATATTTGAGATCTTACATATTTCGGAGTGAGTTCAATTAGGACTTCATAATCTGAAGGCTCATATATATAATCACTTGTACTTGATTCTATTTCTTCGCTATTAGAAATAGGAAGAACTGTCTGAACTTTTGGTATCTGAGAAGTGGTATTTATAAATTCACTGTAAACTAAATCTACTTGATCCCACTTACCTTCTAAAAAGCCTTCAATTGCAAAGTCAGAAATATTCAATGTATCTGCTATTTCAGGCTTATCAGGAACTTCTATTTGATCAACAATTTCTTGATCTCTAGAATTTAAGAATCTAAAGCCTTTTCTTCCAACTGAAAGTACACTATATTTTTCGTTTGAAGATTGAATAACGTCTAAGGACTTTCTATTAACATTTCCAACCAAAGCTCCTGCCAAACCTCTGTCAGGAGTAATCAAAATCATAAGTTTATTTTTTACTTCTCTAGTTTCTAATAGAGGAATATTAACTTTTTCTAAATCTACTGATGAAGACAAATTTGAAAGCAAGCTTTGAATAGTCTCTGCATATTTTTTACCCATAAGAACATTCTGCTGAGCTCTCCTCATCTTGGATGCAGCTATAAGTTGCATTGCTCCTGTAACTTTTGCCGTATTGGAAACAGACTTAATTCTTGCTCTTAATTCTTTAGTACTTGGCATATTTCTTAATTCCCAAAAGTTCCTTTATAAGTTTTAATTGCACCATCCAAACCTTTTTTGCTATCGTCTGATAATTCACCTTCTTCTGAAATTGTCTTCATAACATCAGGGATATTTGCAGAAACAAAATCATACCATCCTTTTTCGAATTCAGAAATTTTTCCTATTTCAATATCATCTAAAGCACCTTGATTTGCTAAATAAAAAATAGAAACTTGATTTTCGAAAGAAAGAGGCTCATTTTCATTTTGTTTCAAAAGTTCAGTAAGCCTTTCTCCTCTTGCTAATTGCTGTTTAGTAATTGCATCCAAATCATCAGTTCCAAATTGAGCAAAAGTTTTCAATGAGTCATACTGTGCCATCTCTCCTTTGAGTGATCCAGAAACTTCTTTCATAGCTTTTCTTTGAGCAGAGGACCCTACTCTTGTAACAGACAAACCAGCATTTACAGCAGGTCTAATTCCAGAGTTGAATAAATCAGGTTCTAAATACAGCTGACCATCAGTTATTGAAATTACATTTGTTGGAATGTATCCAGACACATCTCCAGCTTGAGTTTCAATAATAGGCAAAGCAGTTATAGACCCTCCACCATAAGCATCATCTAGCTTAACTGCTCTTTCGAGTAATCTTGAGTGTAGATAAAAAACATCCCCAGGATAAGCTTCTCTTCCAGGAGGTCTTCGTAGTAACAGAGACATTTGTCTGTAAGCCCATGCATGTTTACTAAGATCATCATAAACAATTAGAACATCTTTACCCTGAGACATATAGTATTCAGCCATAGTAACACCCGCGTAGGGAGCTAAATATTGAAGAGCAGCTGAATCTGATGCATTAGCAGTGACAACAACTGTATTATCTAAAGCTCCTTGTTCTTCAAGCCTAGCAACAACTGCAGCTACTTTTGAAGCTTTTTGACCTATAGCAACATAGATACCTATAATATCCGAATCTTTTTGGTTTATCAGTGCGTCAACACAAAGAGAAGTCTTTCCTGTTGTTCTATCACCAATAACAAGTTCTCTTTGACCTCTTCCGACAGGCACCATTGCATCAACTATCTTAAGTCCAAACTGAACTGGCTGATCTACTGATTTTCTTTCCACAACACCTGCCGCAATTTTTTCAACAGGCAAAGATTCAGATGTGGAAACATCCCCTTTTCCGTCCAGTGGCCTTCCTAATGGATCGACAACTCTACCTAACATATTATCACCTACAGGAACTTCAACAATTCTCCCGGTCGATCTAACTTCATCACCTTCTTTAATTGATAAATAATCTCCTAAAACTACTGCTCCAACAGTATCTTCTTCAAGGTTTAAGGCTAGGCCAATAATATCGTTAGGGAACTGCAATAATTCATTTACCTTAACACTCGATAACCCATGTATAGTAACAACTCCATCCCCTGCTTCGACAACTGTACCTATATCAACCATACTGAAATCTCCGCCAAATTCTTCAATCTGACGCTTAATTATTGATGCTATATCTTGGCTATTTGGTGACATAATTTTTCTCCATATTTATAATGCAGTTGATCTTAATAAGTGATCTTGAAGATCACTTAGTTTATTTTTTGTGGAGCAATCTATAATTGTATCGCCCACCTTTATAATGTATCCTCCTAAAATAGATTTATCTATCAATTTATCTATATCGACATCATCTACTTGGAAAACATCACATATTTTTTTTGTAATTTGTTCTTCTTGCTGTTTTGTTAAATCTACGAAAGAAGTTATGGTGGCTGAAACTCTTCCCTCAGAAATTTGATTTTGGCTAAGAAATTCGTTCATAATTCCTTCAAAGTAATTAACTTGACCTTTACTAATGAGTACTTTCAAAAAATTAATAAAAAGCCCATCATATCCCTTGAACAATGTATCGATAGATTTGTATTTTTCAGAGTTAGGGACTTCAGGTGAAATCAAAAAAGACTTTAAATCCTCATCAGCCATGATTTCTTTAGAATCAATAAAATTCTCAATCCAAACATCTGTCTTTTTTTTCTCTATTGCAATATCTAGTATTGCTTTTCCAAATCTCTTTATAACTGAACTTGCCATAATTTCTACTTATTAATTTCTTCTTTTAGAGTTTTATCAATTAAATCTTTATGATCTTTTTCATCAATAGATTTATCAACAACTTTAGTTGCGGCCGAAATCACCAAAGAAGAAAACTCTTTTCTAACACTTTGTATTGCAAGATCTCTTTCTTTCTCAATTGCTTTATTTGCTTTTGAGATAATTTCCTGAGATTCTTGTTCAGCTTTTTCCATCTCTTGCTGCCTGAAGTTCTCAGCAGCATCTCTAGCATCTTGAACAAGCTTTTGGCCCTCTTGTCTTGCAATATTTATTTCTTTTTCTAACTTTTCAGCAGACTCATCGGCTTCATTTTTTACTTTTTCAGCAGCTTCTAAACTCTCTTTAATTTTTTCAGATCTAGTCTGAAGCATAGAGCTTATTGGACCAAATAAAAGTTTTCTTAAAATTAAAAACAAAACTGTAAAACTTATTAACTGAGTAAGTAATACTGATAAATTTATACCTAATGCTTCCATATTTAATCTCCTATTTTTTTCAGCTGAGGTTTCTCAGCTGAAAATTTTATAAAACGAACAATATCAATATGGCTACAACTAAAGCATAAATAGCGATCGCTTCTGTAAAAGCGATAGCCAAAATCATACTTTGCTGTATAGGACCTCTAGCTTCAGGATTTCTTCCCAAAGATTGTAAAGCTCCATTAGCTAACATTCCAATTCCTAGTGCTGATCCAATTGCTCCTAATCCCATTGATAATGCAGCTCCTATTGGTTGCCATTCACTTGCCATTTGTTTCTCCCTTCACTTATTTTTTTTTATTCAATTTGCTCCTAATGGTCATCATGCTCTGAGTGAGATGTTACAGCCATTACACCAAAAACTAAAGTCAACATCGAAAAAATCAAGGCTTGAATCATACCCACAAAGATTTCCAGACCCATAAAAGGCATCATACCTATTAATGGTAATAAAAATCCCATAGATATCAACACGATTTCTCCGGCAAACATATTTCCAAAAAGCCTAAATGTAAAACTAATAGTTTTAGCAAATTCACCAAATAATTCAAGTATCCCTACAAAAGCATTTATTGGACCATGAGAAAAATTAATAAATTTTCCTCCATAGCCCTTAAATCCAAGGGATGAAAAACCCCAAAATTGTATAGCTAACATTGAAAAAATAGCTATTGCAAGGGTTGTATTTACATCTGTTGATGCACCTCTAAAATATGGTATTAGCTCTCCTGTACTTTTTCCTAAGTATGATTCAGGGCTAATAGTACCATCAGATTCTTTAGTATATAAATTCACAACTTTACCATCATGAATATTTTTTTGTATTTGAACTAACTCGGGTATATCAGATGGAGATGTTCCACTTTTAATTTTTTTCTTTATATTTGAAATATCCTCTGGAACATAGCCTCCTATTGCACTTAGAGGAGCTCTTGTTGTCTCTCCTCTTCCAATAGGCATTATATTGATTACATTTGTGTCAAATACTACAAAACCATGATTGTAATCTTCTTCAAGAACACATAATTCCGCAAGAATTTGATCCGATTTATAATCATCACCACAATGACCAGAGTGAGAATGATGATGAACCCATTCTTCTACTGTTTCTACTTTTCCAATCGATCCAACACCAGGTAGTATACCTAGCCAGTTAAAAATCAATACTCCCAAGAAAATAGTTATTACTACAGGCAAAAATCTTCTTGCAGATTTACCCCCTGCTTCGTCAGCTGTATCAATCCAAAATTGAAAAATAAGCTCAAACACGTTTTGAAGACCAGAAGGAATTTCTTTCATATTTCTGGTTGCTAACCAAGATAAAATTATAATCACTAACATAGCTATCCAAAGCATGATAGTTGAATTTTTCAGGTCGTATGAAAAAGGTGTTGAAATATGAACGACAGTCTCAGCTGCGATAGATATAAACGGCATAGGACCGCCAAGAAAACCAAATCCAAAACTGTCACCCAAAGCTCCACCTAATGTTGATATGACAAAAACAGATAGAAGGGCCAAAAGAATTAAAATTATTTTTGGTTTAAGAAACATCTAAATTAAATTTTCCTTATTTTCAGCTTTTTAAAATTCTAACCGTGCTAATAATACCTATAAAAAGGCCAATCATCAAACCCATTAAGGTCATAAAATAGCCAAGATTTAATAGATTATCTAAAAATTTGCCTCCAAAAGTAAAAATTACTACTGGAGTAATTATTATCCAACCCATGCCTAGATATTTAGCTGACAAATATAATGAAGAAATTATAGTACTTTTAGAATTTTCTTCATTATTAATTTTTTTACTCATCTATATCCAAGCTATCAATAAAAGATTCAAATACTGACAATCTCTCTCTTTCTTTTTCACCCATCGGAGAATATGAATCAACATCTTCAGTTTGGGCTTCATTTTCATCAGGAGATTTATCTATATCAAGGTTGGATTTTTGAAACCCAGCCTTTTCAATTACTTTGGCTACACACATGATAGGAATATTCATTTTCAGTGCAATAACCATTGCATCAGACGGCCTTGAATCTAATTCAATTTCTTTTCCGTTTAGGGAAATGATAATTTTTGCAAAAAAAGTTCCTGTATCCAAATTATCAATTATAATTTTGTTAATTTGACCTCCAAGTTTTTCGATTGCATTACAGAAAAGATCATGAGTAAGAGGTCTAGGGACATCTACTTTTTGCATCCTAATTGCAATTGCATCTGCTTCTGCCGCAGCAATCCATATTGCTAGGTGCAAAGATCCTGACTTTTGCTTTAGGATCATAACCCTTTGCCCCATTGCATTAATCTTTAGACTGTCTACTATCATCTCGTACATATTTATAGAATAATTATTTTTATTTATTGGTCAATAAAATTCAGCATTTTTTAAAATGAATATAGAGCTTTTGTTTGAGTATTTATCTCTTGTACCTTGATCCTAGCCATTTCTGCAAATTTATTAGGATCATCAGAAGCATATATTATCCCTCTAGAAGAATTAATTAATATGTTTGGTATATTTTCTATTATTGCATTGTCAATAATTTCTGCTAAATCACCATTTTGATGACCCAAGCCAGGTATCAAGAAGGGCAATTTAGGATGTTTTTCTCTAATTGTTTTTAATTCACCTGGATAAGTAGCTCCCATTACTAAACATACATTATCATTATTATTTAATTGGTCTGAAATTTGTGCTATGTTTTGATACATTGTCATATTGGATTTCTCAGAAAAAAAATCCTGAATTTCACCTCCTGATTTATTACTTGATTTACAAACAATAAAAATACCTTTATCAATAAAATCAACAAAAGGCTTGATCCCATCAGTTCCAAAATAAGGAACAATAGTTACAGCATCAAAATCCCAAAATTCAAACATAGCTTTTGCATATGCACTGCTTGTAGAATCTATATCAGATCTTTTGCAGTCCCCAATTATTATTTTTCTTTCTGGCAAACTCTTTATGTAATCGACAGTTTTATATAAAGCTTGCAAACCCTCAAAGCCACTAGATTCATAATAGGCTAATTGAGGCTTATAACCTACAACAAGATCATATGTGCTATCAATGATTTCTTTATTAAATTCAAAAATGTTTTTAATTGGCATTTTTTCAGGATTAGGATCCAAACCAACTATCAAAAAAGATTTTTTCTTATTTACAGATTCAACTAGATTATTATTAAAAGATTTCATAAAAATAAATTTTTATATACAAAACAAAATGCTTTATCATTTACCCCTAATTCTAGTTTACTAAAAATATCATTATCTAGTGAAATAAAGTAATCCTTATCAGATTCTATTTTTATCAAAGTAGATTTACTCTTCTTTAAAATACTTTTAATTGAACCTGAAAAATAAAACCCAATATCATTATGAGTAAAACTTTCTTTTGAAATCATTACACTCTTTGATGAAAAAGATTTTTCTGTGAATTCACCATCATGCACTTCATTTATGAAAGTTTCATCGTCCCAAAATCTTAATAATTTATCCTTAGTTTTTTTCTCATTAGCATTTCCATCATTAACATAAAGAATTTCTTTATTAGTTCTAGAAATTTCATCAATTGAATGAGTGATATATAAAACACATAATTTAAGATCTTCAGAAAGTTTTTCTATAGCTTTATAAATTTTTTTACCAGATATAAAATCTATTGAATTTAAGGGTTCATCCAGCAATAATATTTGTCCATTTCTAGCTAATGATCGTGCTAAAGCTACTTTCTGTTTTTGACCTCCTGAAAGTTGACTAGGATAAAGACTTAATAGGTCTCTAATTTCAAATATATCTATAACATCATATGGAGTGATTTTTTTTTGGCTTTCATCAAGAAATTTGTATCCAAACTCTACATTATCTAAAACATTCATATAAGGGAAAAGCGAATCTTCCTGTTGAACGTATGAAATACTTCTTTTATTTGGAGGAACATTAATTTTTTTAATTGAAGAGTAAATTATTTGTTCATTAATTATTATTTCACCCTCTTCAGGCGTTATAAAACCCGCAATATTATTTAATAGTGTAGATTTACCATTGCCTGATCTACCCCATATAAAATTTACTCCTTGTGAAAAATTAGAGTTAGATTTTAAAGTAAAATCTCCAATATTTGAAATAAAATTAAAATTTATATTACTCATAATTCAAAAGCGTTCTTTTTATTAATTAAATTAAAAATAAATATAGTTATCACAGCTATTAGAATAGAAATTAAAGACAATATATAAATCGAAGACTTGTCACCCGTTTGTATAGAAGTATAAATTCCTGTAGATAAGGTTTGAGTTTTTCCACTAATATTTCCTGAAACAATCATGGTTGCACCAAATTCACTTATAGATCTAATAAATCCTAAAAATAAGGCTGAAAAAAAACCTGTTTTAATCATAGGAAATACAATGAAAGCAAAAGTGTGTTTATTGTCTGAACCAAGAATTTTTGCAGTATTAATCATCTTTTGATCAATACTCAAAATTGTCACTGATATCATTTTGTAAACCAGTGGCAAGGAAATAATAGCACAAGCAATGCTACCTCCAATCCACTCAAATGAAAGATTCCCATTAGAAACAATAATGATAAAATATCCTGAAATTACAGGGGGAAGAGCAAGTGGAAGAGCTGTTATAAAATCAAATAATGATTTAAGTTTTTTGTACTTCTTTACAAGCAGAATTATTATGAGAGAAACAAAAAAGCAAATTAAAGTACCAGTAGTAGCTATCTTCAAGGTGGTAAGCATGATTTCAAAATAATTCATTTTTCGACACTAAATCCTAAATCATCCAGTTTTATTAATAATTCGCTTGAAGTAAGTTTATCAATAAAATTACTAATTGATAAATTATTATTATTATTTAAGATTCCTACTCTATAAACTATCTCATCATGGAGATGATTTGGGAATTCGTAAATTACCTGCAAATCATTTTTTATAGCTTCAGATTTATATATAATCCCATAGTAATCTTCGTTATACATCAACAAATTAGATACATAAGATACATCACCAGAAGAAATAAGTTTTTTATCCTTTATTTCTTCCGAAAGAATCTTATCAATTACCTGCTTTGAATATTTTCCTGCAGGAGCTATTTTTTCATCTGCTATAACTATTTTATAATTAGAATTGAGATTTATTTTATTCAGAAACTCTTCATATGATTCGACTTTATTTTTACTTGCTAAAACTAAAGAGTTTTTGGCTAATGTTCTAATATTTTTGTTATCAATAATTCCTTTGTTTACAAGAATATTAATTGAAGAATCTGATGCTAAAATCACAGCTCCAATTTTGTTTTGGTTGTTTTCTACTCTTCTTGCAATGCTAATAGAACCTCCATAACTTATAAAAAAATTGCTTTTATTTTCCGCTTGTTCATACTCAATACTTAAAATTTCTTCCAGAGAAGCTGCCGCCATAATTATATTAGTCCTGTCATTTGTACAACTGCTAAAAATTAATAAAATTAATAAAAAAAAAGAAATATAAAGTAATTTAGTAAAAAAAATATTATGCATTTTTATATATATAAATCTATTCGATATACTGTTATTCTAAGTTAAAATATTTATTAAATATCAATATACCAACAAGTTTAAAGAAATTTTGAATTATGGCTAATCAATCTGAAAGTGAACAATATGCATTTAATGCATTTGCAAATTTACCATTTTATGGTTCTATAAACTCTGAATTTATAGAGTTAGCAAATGTATACGACAAAAAATCTATAGTAGACCTAGGCTGTGGCACAGGAAATATAACAAAACTAATACTAAAAAAACTACAGGTAGCTAAAGATTCTGTAATATATGCTGTGGATAGTTCAAAAAGTGCATTAATTACAGCTGCACAAGAAGTAGAAAACAACCCAATTGTAAAATTTATTCATTCTGAAGTTCAAAACCTTACAGAAGCAGTAAAAGAGACAGCTGATGCAATGATTTATTGCAACTCAATCCATTATGTTCCTGATAAAGAAAAACTACTTTCAGAAATAAGAAATAAACTTAATAAAAACGGTGTATTGGCATTTAATTCATCCTTCTATGATGGTTCTCATCCTGATGAATCTCTAGATTTTTATAAAAAATGGATGTTTAGATCTTTTCGTTTATTGAAAAAAGATTTTGATTTGAAACCTAATAAATCAGCAAAAGTTTCATCTAGAGAACAACTATCACCTGATGATTATCAAAATCTTCTTGAAAAAACTGGCTTTAAGGTTGAACATATAAAAGCTAAATCCTACCAAGTACCTATTGATGGATTTCATTACATAAGTGAATTTAAGGATTGGATTGAAGGCGTACTTCCAGGAGTTCCTTTAGAAACAGGAAAATCTACACTTCAAAAAGCACTCAGAGAAATCTTTGATGAAATGAAGTTAGTTACAGTTCCTAGAAATTGGCTTTCAGTCAGAGCAATAAAAGCATAAAAGCTATTTGCTATAGTCATCTACTGTGCTTACATTCATTGTTTTATTATGAGTTTCCATTATTGTGGCATAAGCAGTATCAATCGAAGTATAACAAGGAACAGATAACTCAGTAGCTTTTCTTCTAATATGATATCCATCTTGAATAGAAGATCTATCGCCGGTTACAGTATTTAATACTGCCCCCACTTTCCCATCTGTTATAAGATCAATTACAGTTGGTGATTGGCTTAGGATTTTATTTACTTTTTCTACATCAAAACCCATAGATTTTATAAAATTATATGTCCCTTCAGTAGCAAATATTTTGTTTCCATTTTTATTTAGCTTTTTTATAAAATCAATTGAATCTTTTTTATCCCTATCAGCTATAGATAATAAAAAGCTAGTATTTGAATCTACCTCTAATCCTGATGCAATCATAGCTTTTTTCATTGCATTTGGTAGATCATTATCAATTCCCATAACCTCACCCGTAGATTTCATTTCTGGACCTAAATATGTGTCAACTCCAGACAACTTAGACATAGAAAATACAGGAGATTTTACAGCAAAAAGTTTTTTTTCATCCACGAGTCCCTGAGAGTATCCTAGCTTATCTAATTTTTCTCCATAAATTACCCTAATTGCGAGATCTATCATTGGAACTCCAGTTACTTTTGAAATAAAAGGAATAGTTCTACTTGACCTTGGGTTTACCTCAATAACATATAATGTTGATTCTTCTGGAGAAATCTTATTAGATGAATCAAAGAAAGATTTCTTTGATCTCTTGACTATAAACTGTATATTCATCAAACCTTTTATACCCAAAGACTTACCTAATTTTCTTGTGGCTTCTACAAGATTCTTTTTCTCTTTTTCAGAAAGATCATATGCAGGATATACTGCAGTACTATCTCCAGAGTGTATACCTGCTCTTTCAACATGTTGCATTATTCCTGGGATCAAAATATTTTCTTCATCACAAATTGCATCGACCTCTATTTCAATTCCATCAATATAGTGATCTACTAATATAGTTTGGCCGGGAACAAAATTTTGAGCTCTCTTAAAATATCTAATAAGATCTTTTTCTTTGTAAACGATTTCCATTGCTCTTCCACCAAGGACATAGGAAGGTCTAACCATTACAGGGTAACCAACATTATTAGCAATATTAATTGCCTCACTTAAATCAATTGTTGCAGCACCTTCAGGTTGCAAAACACCTGACTTTTTACATATTTCTTCAAAGCTTCCTCTTTCAGAAGCAAGATTTATAACTTTTGCAGATGAACCTCTGATAGGAAAATTATGTTCACCTAGATCCTGAGACATATTTATTGCTGTTTGACCTCCAAACTGCACTAATGAGTCTGATAGCTCTCCATCAATTGATTCATTTTCTATAATATCCATTACACTCTCAGAGTCTAAAGGTTCAAAATATAATCTTGATGAAGTATCGAAGTCTGTAGATACTGTTTCTGGGTTAGAATTTATTAAAATTGACTTAATACCATTTTGCTGAAGACTTTTTGATGCATGAACTGAGCAATAATCAAACTCAATTCCTTGACCTATTCGTATTGGTCCAGAGCCTAAAACTATGGCTTTTTTACCTTCCAAAGGAACAGCTTCATTTTCAATCTCATAAGTACTATAAAAATATGTAGTTTTTGCTTCAAATTCAGCAGCACATGTGTCTACCATCTTGTAGGTTGGAATAACTCCAAAACTTTTTCTTAATTCTCTAATTTTAATTTCATCTGTTTCTTTTAGTTTTGCAATATATTTATCTGAAAAACCAAAATCTTTTGCAATTGAAAACATATCTTTAGACAATTCGTTTTCTTTTATTTTTTTCTCAATATTAATAATTCTTTCGATAGCATTTGTGAACCAAAAATCAATATAAGTACGCTTTGTTTCGTTAAGAGCATTTGAGCCATTTCTTATCCTCTTAGCAATATCCCAAAGCCTATCATCCATTGGTTTATCTGAATCATTATTATCTGGATCAATTAATAAATCTGGTTTATTATTTTCTAAAGATCTAATTGATTTTAGTAAAGCAGCTTCAAAAGTTCTTTCAATACCCATTACTTCACCAGTAGCTTTCATTTGTGTACCTAAACTTCTATCTGCATCTGGAAACTTATCAAATGGCCACCTTGGAATTTTAACTACACAATAATCAAGTGCTGGTTCAAAAACAGAAAAAGTTTTACCCGTAACAGGATTAGTTATTTCATCGAGATTTTTACCTAGAGCTATTTTTGATGCAATTCTTGCTATTGGATATCCAGTAGCTTTTGATGCTAGAGCAGAAGATCTTGAAACTCTTGGATTAACTTCAATCACATAATAATCCGGATCTGTTTCAAAATCATTTCCTATTGTATCTTTTACTATTTTTGATGGCTTTAAAGCTAATTGGACATTGCAACCTCCTCTAATATCTAAGTTTGAAATTATGTCCAAGCTTGCAGTTCTGAGCATTTGATATTCTTTATCATTTAAGGTTTGGGAAGGAGCAACAACTATAGAATCCCCAGTGTGAACTCCCATTGGATCAATATTTTCCATGTTACAGATCGTGATTACATTCCCAATATTATCTCGCATTACTTCATATTCAACTTCTTTCCATCCAACAAGAGATTTTTCAATTAAGACTTGCCCAACTCTTGAAAGACTAATTCCTTGACTAGAAATTTCTACTAATTCATTTTCATTTTTTGCAATTCCTCCACCTGTGCCTCCTAGTGTGTAGGCAGGTCTAATTACAACAGGATATCCAATTTTTTTTGCTGCATTCTTAGCAGCCTGAACATCATTCACTGCAATAGATGGTGGAGTAGGCTGATCTATTTTCATTAGAAATTCTCTAAATTTATCTCTATCTTCAGCTGTTTCAATAGAATCAATACTTGTTCCCAAAATTTCAACATCGTATTTTTCTAATATTCCTTGTTTATGAAGTTCTGAGGTTAAGTTTAGGCCAGTTTGTCCTCCCAAAGTTCCTAAGATACCAAAAGGTTTTTCTTTTAAAATAATTTGCTCAACGATTTGTGTAGTAATTGGCTCAATATATACTCTATCTGCCATCTCTTTATCAGTCATTATAGTAGCTGGATTTGAGTTAATTAAGACCACTCTATAACCATCTTCTCTCAAAGATTTACAAGCCTGTGCTCCTGCATAATCAAACTCTGCAGCCTGACCAATAATTATTGGACCTGAGCCTACAACTAATACTGTTTTGTTCTTCATAAACTCTCTTCCCTTAAATTGATTTTTTGTATAAATTCATCAAAAATATATTCTGAATCTTTTGGTCCAGGAGATGCTTCTGAATGGTATTGAATAGAAAAAACTGGTAAGTTTTTATGGCATAAACCTGAAATAGTGTTGTCATTTAAGTTTATGTGAGTTATTTCAAGATCATTAGGCATATCTTCATTTGAAACAGCATAACCATGATTTTGAGCAGTAACATAAACTTTATTAGACTTAAGATCTTTTACTGGTTGATTTCCCCCTCTATGGCCATATGGTAATTTATATGTTGAAGCACCTAAAGACTTTGCTATTAATTGATGCCCCAAACATATTCCTAAAATAGGAATATTAGATGAAATCAGTTTTTTTACATTTTCTAAAATATCTAGCAAATTATTTGGGTCGCCTGGGCCAGGTGACAGTACTATACCGTCGGGTTTTGAACTTATAATTTCATCTGACTTTGTATCGAAAGGGTAAACTGTAACCTTACATTCTCTAGATTCGAGTAATCTTATAATATTGTTTTTTACACCTAAATCTAGAACTGCAACATTATATTTTCTATCATCTGATTTACGAATTTTTATATCATTACTAGAAACTTCTGACACAAAATTATATTCATCATATGAACCTATAGAATTGAGTTTTTCTACAACGGAGTCTAAATTTTCATCCGCAGTAATAGAACCCATCATTACTCCAAAGTTTCTAATTTTTTTTACAATTGACCTGGTATCTAAATTATAAATTCCAGGAATTTTATTTTTTTTCAAATATTCATCAATATTCATCATCGAATTATTATGAGATGGAGTTTCACAATATTGCCTTACTGCAAAACCTGACACCTGAATTTCGTTTGATTCAACATCAGTAAAACTAACACCATAATTACCAATCATTGGGTATGTTGGTATTAATATCTGCCCTCTGTAGGATGGATCAGTTAACATTTCTTGATATCCTGTCATAGATGTATTAAAAACAACTTCCCCTGTAATATCACCAAAGTATCCAAAAGAAAATCCTTCATAGAAACTGCCATCTTGTAAAACTAAATGTATTTTTTTCATTTTTTATCCTCGAATATTACTTTTCCATTGAAAATAGTCATTTTTATTTTTCCTTTCATAGTAGATCCAATTAATGGAGAATTATCACTTTTAGAAATAAAAAAATCTTCGTTTATTTTGGTTGTGTCATTATTATCAACAGCAACTAGATCTGCTGAATAACCTTTCTTTATTTTTCCTATTTTTAAGTTCAAAATATCATCTAATATTTCACCTGGTTTATTACACATAGTTTCGATTATTTTTTGTAAACTTAATTCTTTTTTTTCAACTAGTTGCAATAATGTGACAAAGGCAGTTTCAGCTCCATTAATTCCAGCAGGCGCACTATCAAAAGTATTTAATTTATCACCTCTACTATGAGGTGCATGATCAGTTGCTATTACATCAATTGTGTTATCATTTACAGCTTCAAGCAAGCTTAATCTATCATCTTCAGATCTTAGAGGAGGATTTACTCTTGTGTTTGTATCATATGCACCTAAATCAATCCAAGAAGGCAACTCCCCTTTTTCACCATAAGTCCATAATTCATTCATATAAAGATGATGAGGAGTAACCTCTGCAGTAACCTTAACTCCTTGTTTTTTAGCTTCTCTAATTATTTCAACACTCTCTTTACAGGAAATGTGTTGAAGATATACCCATCTGCCATTTTTTTTAGCAATTTCAATATCTCTTTTAACACTACTTATTTCAGCTGATTTAGGCCTAGATTTCAGTCCAAGCCTTAAAGCTACACTCCCATCATTTATAATTCCATCATTAAGTAATCCATGATCTTCACAATGTTCCAAAATTGTGCGATTATTTTTATTAGCTAATTCAAGAGCTTGATCTAAAATTTTTGGGTCAGAAATAACATCTCCATCATCACTAAACGAAACAACACCATTTTTAGAAAGAAGATCAATATCAACTAGACTTTCTCCTTTTCTTCCAATTGTCACAGATGAAGTTTGGAGGACTCTTATTCTACAATTTTCATCAATTATTTTTTTTTGTTCAATTAATGCTCCTAAATTATCGATAGTGGGATTTGTATTGGACATCATTACAACAGTTGTAAAACCTCCTTTTGCAGAAGCCTCTGATCCTGTCTTAATATCTTCTTTATATGTTTCACCAGGATCTCTGTAATGTACATGAAAATCAATTAATCCAGGAATAAGAGTTTTGTTACTTCCATCAATTATTTTTACATCTGAAATATCTAAAGAATGTGAAATTTCTTGAATTTTTCCATCTACAATTAATAAATCTTTTATTGAATTGAGATTTTGAGAGGGATCAATAATTTCAAAATTTTTAAACAACAACTTATTCATTAGTTAGTAACTCCTCAATAACCTTTTGCCTAACATGAACACCATTTTCAACTTGCTTTGAAATAACTGAACGGTTTGAATGCACAATCTCATGGGATAATTCAATTTCTTCATTTACAGGTCCAGGATGCATGATAAGAATATCATTATTAAATGTTTTTAGTCTATCCGAATCTATTTTCCATTTATAAGTTTGAAAATTCATAAAAGAGCCAGAATCAAATCTTTCTTTTTGAATTCTTAAAGCCATAATAAAATTCGAATCTAAAATTGGTTTTTCAAAATCTTCATAAAATTTAATTTTATTTTTATAGGATTTATCGAGAGACTCATAAATTTCTGTAATCACATGTGGCGTTAGTTCTTTAGGACCTAGAATATTTATTTTTGAACCCATCTTTAAAAATCCTAATAAAGTTGATCTAGCAACTCTACTATATAAAACATCTCCAATAATTGAAATTTCTAAATCTTCAAATTTTTTATCTAATTCAAATATTGTGAATAAATCAGAAAGAGTCTGTGTCGGATGAGCGTGTGAACCATCTCCAGCATTTATAACAGATGAAGCTGTATTATTAGCTAAGAAATAACATGCTCCTGATGAAAAATGTCTTAGTATAATTAGGTCCATACCTATACTATTTATAGTCTTAATAGTGTTATAAAAAGTTTCACCCTTGCTTAAGCTAGATTTTTGAACATCAAGATTATGAAAATTAAGACCAAGATTAGTAACAGCTTTTTGAAAACTTAGTTTTGTTCTTGTTGAATCCTCATAAAAAAGTGCACATACGTCTTTTCCCTTTATATTGGATTTATATTCCTTTCTTTTAATTTGCTTTATTCCGTCTAGAAGATCATAAATATAATCCTTTGAAAGATGATCTATATCCAGTAAATGTTTTCTGAGAAAATTCATGATTTGGCGATTTGCTCCTTTGATAAACCTACTTTATCGATACCATCTTCTTCTTTCATAAAAACTTTCACATGCTCAGAATTTGATGTAGGGATGCTTTTACCAATAAAATCTGGTCTTATTGGAATTTCTCTATGCCCTCGATCTACTAGTGCCGCTAGTTTTATATTATTTGGCCTCCCAAGCTTAAATATCGCTTCTAGGGTTGCCCTAATTGTCCGACCTGTATACAAAACATCATCAATAAGTATTAGGTTTTTCTCGTGAACATCAACGCTTAAGTCTATTTTAGGCTTTTGATGTTTATTGTTAATATCATCTCTAAAAAATTGGGGATTGATTGAGTAACAATCGAGTGAAGCATTTTCAAAAGTATTAATCATAGTAACTATTCTTGATGCTATGTGATGACCTCTAGTCTCAATACCAATTAATATAAGGTCTTTAGTTCCTTGATTGGACTCAATAATTTCATGAGATAAGCGAGCAACAGCTCTCCTTATATCATCTTCATCTAAAAGTGTTTTATAATTTTCAAATACTTTCAACTTAATTATCATTGAGGCCTCTCTGAACCATCTTAAAGAATTTTGATCAAATAAATGATAGCAATAATATTAAATTATTCAATAGTGATTTGAATTATCTGTATGAATTAAAAATTTTACTAAAAGGTAATTGTATTTTTGACGATAATTTTAGTCATTTAATCCTATTGATAATGAAAATTAAAGTCTATAATACTATCGTTTTAAAAAATAAAAATTGGGAGGTCAAATAAATGACTCTAGAAGTTGTAAAAGGTAAATTTCAGTGGGCCAAGATAACTAAAAAGGAACAGCTTACGGAAGATTTATGGAAAATGTGGCTCAAGCCAGAGAATAAATTTGATTATAAACCTGGTCAATATTGCACTATTGGTTCAGGAGGCATAGAAAGAGCGTACTCAATTGCTTCTTCTCCTGATGAAGATCAAATTGAACTTTTTATTGAGTTGGTACCTCCTCCTGATGGAAACTTAACTCCATTATTAAATGACCTTAAAGTTGGAGATTCTGTAACAATGAGATTAAGGGCGAAAGGGATTTTTGTAATCAAGCCTGGATTTAAGAATCATGTTATGGTGGGTACAGTTACAGGTATAGCCCCTTATGTAAGCATGCTCAGAAAACATCTAAGCGAAGAAGAATTTTCAAACTGTAACTTTTATGTTTTAGAAGGAGCATCTTATCTTGACGAGTTTGGATATGATGAAGAACTTAATGATTTTGCAAAGAATGATAATGTAGTCTTTGAAACTTCAATTAGCAGACCAGGCGAAGAACGAAATAGTACCTGGAGTGGTTTTGAAGGCAGAGTTAACAATATTCTTGAAGATAGACTAAAGGCTTGGGGAATAAATCCCAAGGAAACAATAGTCTATGCTTGTGGTCATCCTGGAATGATTGAGGATGTAAACGAAAGGCTACAAGAAACAGATTACACATTCTTAGAAGAAAGATTTTGGAAAGATTAAATTCTATAATTCTTATAATATAGAAAATTATATTTACAAAAAGATTGAAGGGATTAATTATGGCAGAGAAAATAGCATTTGTAGGTTTAGGAATCATGGGAAAACCTATGGCAAAAAACCTTATGAAAGCAGGATATGAACTTTACGTATACGACTTATACCAAGACCCTGTTTCTGAATTAGAGAAGGAAGGCGCTACAGGATGTAAATCTGCAGCTGAAGCATCTTCTAATACAAATATAACAATTACAATGGTTCAAGATGGACCACAAGCAGAGTCTGCAATATTAGGAGATGGTGGAGTAGCTAAGGGAGCATCAAAAGGACACTTAGTTGTAGATATGAGCTCAATTGCACCTGGAGTGTCACAAAGAATAGGAAAAGGATGCTCAGAAAAAGGAATCAACTTCTTAGATGCACCTGTTTCTGGTGGTGAACCTTTTGCAATTTCTGGTGATTTAGCAATAATGGTAGGGGGATCAGCGGATGATTTTGAACAAGCAAAACCTCTATTTGATATTCTTGGAAAATCAGCAATATTATGCGGGGAACATGGAGCTGGGCAAATAACAAAATTGGCAAATCAAATCTGTGTAGGAGCAAACATTCATGCACTAGCAGAAGCATTAGCGCTTGCTGCTAAAGCAGGAGTAAATCCTGAAACTGTTTATAAAGCTATTCAGGGTGGTTTAGCAGGCTCAAACGTTATCAATGCAAAAGCACCAATGATGGTGGATAGAAATTTTGAACCAGGCTTTAGAATTGAACTGCATTACAAAGATATTAATAACGCTATGGAAGCTGCAAGAGACTTAAATATGCCACTTCAAGTTACAGCAAATCTTCAACAAGTTCTAACAAGTTTAGTAACAAAGGGAGAAGGAAAAAGCGATCACTCTGCGATTGCAAAACATGTTGAAGAATTAGCAGACGTAGAAATAAAAAAACACTAGTAGAAAACAATTAAAAAATCTGAATATTAAAAGTTCAGATTTTTTAATTTAACAATAGCTTCAAGACCTAAAACCTTAACATCATTAGGTGGTGCAAAATATTTTGAATATGGATTCTTAAATTTAACATCATCACTTAATTGTTGATGATCGACCCAAATCCATTCATCAGAAAGGGTAAAGTTAGACTCAACAGGATACCCAAAATATATAAAATCTATGTGTTGATGTGAACCTATCTTAGGATCATCAACATTTTCAACTAGAATAGTTTCAGGGGGATAAATATTATTTAAATTTTTATCATTGAATTTATATTTACTGTTTGAAAATATAGATATATCAATTCCCATTTCTTCTTTACACTCACGAGTAGCAGCTTGAATTGGGTCTTCATTTATATCAATATGACCACCTGGTGGTAACCACATATTCACTTTTTCATGCCAATGTAAGGCTATATTATTTTGAAATACTACAAAAACTGTAGAAGTAAAATGTCTGATCATTTTTTTTATCCCTGTTAAATACTAAGAGTGAAATTATCGGGTAAGGATTAACCTTACCGGATAATTTCACTCTTAGTGGAGGTATCTTAACCCTCTTGGCGCCTTCAGTTAAGAGCACCTCGCTTATTATTCGTTTCCAATTAAAATA
>PAOY01000032.1 GCA_002710135.1 Dehalococcoidia bacterium
ACTACACGACGTTCATGAAAGAATACCTCCTATACTAGGAGTGTGGTTTGCAAAAGAAGTTGAAAAATATCAGCTGTTTTTTTTAGAAGATCTATTTAGTCCTGAAGATAATGAGTATTTCAAAATGGTTAGAAATCAAACCTCTACCCCAATTGCAATGGGAGAATTATATAGCTCTCCACATGAGATAATTCCAATGTTAAAAGATAGATTGATAGATTTTATAAGAATTCATATTTCTGACATAGGGGGAATCTCTCCTGCAAAAAAAATTGCTGCTATGGGCGAAATAATGGGAGTAAGAACTGCGTGGCATGGACCGGGAGATACCTCTCCAGTTGGGCATGCGGCTAATTTAGCATTAGACTTAAGTTGCTATAACTTTGGCATTCAAGAATATTCAATTTTCGGTGAAAATACTAAAGAAGTTTTCCCCGGTTGCCCTGAAGTAAAAAAAGGTATGATGTGGCCTAATGATAAACCTGGCCTTGGAATTGACATAGATGAGAAACTAGCTGAAAAATTTCCTCTCAAAGAAAGAGAATACGGCGGAGCATGGGATACAGTAAGAAGAGCAGATGGATCTATGGTAAAACCTTAGACAAAATATCCATTAAGTTCTGTTACTTGTTTACCCTTTTCAAAAGCTAATTTTCCATTTACAAAAACTTTATATATTCCAGCAGATAAAACTTCAGGATCCTCAAATGTTGCCAAATCATTTATTTCATCAGAATTGAAAATAACTAAATCAGCAAAATTATTCTCTTTTATCTCGCCTCTATTCTTTATTCCTATTTTGTCAGCAGGAAACTTAGTCATTCTATTAATTAATAGTTCAATAGGTATATTAAATCTTCTTCTCAATCTCCCTAATATTCTTGTAAAACATCCATAAGCTCTTGGATGAATTGTTTGACCTGTTGGCACAGAATCAGATCCAACAAGATAATCAGGTCTTTGTAAAAGTTTCATTATATCTTCTTCAACCTGTCTCCAAGTTGAAATACTTGCAGGTGGAATTACTCTAAAACCACAATTTAATCTTGTCTTATACATTATGTCTAAAACATGTTGTATGGGAGATAAATTATCTTTTTTTGCGCCATCAACTACGCTTAATCCTGCATATTCATGCATATCTTCTCTACCTATTGATGTCCACATTGCACCTTCAATATCATGCCTAGGAGCATTCTTTAATAATTCTTTTTCCCAAAAATCTCTTTTTTTCTGATCTTCCAGTATAGACATAATGTTATCAATTCCACCAAGATGAAAATCTCCTGGAAAAAATATAAGAGGGATAGTACATCCCACAGGATAAGAATATGTCTCCATAGTAATATCTATACCTTCTTTTTTTGCTTTATCAATAGGCTCTAATAATGCATCAATTTGCCCAGCATTTTGTTCAACGGTTCTGTAATGCTCAACTACTAGTGAAACTTCTGATCTTCTAGCAACTTCGATAGCTTCTAGAATTCCACCATTCGCAAAAGCTCTATGCTTTTCATGGCTTCTTAGATGAACAGAATAAACTCTATTTTTTGATTTTGCGACTTTCGAAAGCTCAATTAGTTCTTCAGTACTTGAGAATGTTTGAGGATAATAATCTAAACCTGTAGAAAATCCAGCAGCACCCTGCTCAAAAGATTCTTCTAATTTATATTTTGCTTTTTTTAATAATTCTCCTTCAAGGGGGATATCATTCATTCCAGTAAGATTTAATCTCAAAGGACCATGCCCGGCAAAAACAGCTACATTGATTTTACTTTTCTTATGATAGAATTTTTTTGCTGAATCAAAAGACGTTCCATCAAAATCTTCAGGCGGATGACCTAAAATTCCTGATAAATAATCTATGTGTTTCTTTGATTTAGATTTATCTAAAGGAACTATACCAATTCCGTCTGGAGAAAGTATTTCTGTAGTAACACCTTGAGAAATACCATAAATATGTTGAGGATCTCTTAAGATATCAAAATCTGCATGAGAATGAGTATCTATAAAACCAGGTGAAACACATAATCCTTCAGCATCAACAACAGTTTTAGCTTCCTGATCTTTTAAATCTCCAATAAATACTATTTTATCTCCCTTTATAGCAATATCTGATTTTTTAGGTTTATCACCTGTTCCATCAATTATATTTCCATTTTTAATAATTAAATCAAACATTCTATCCACCAAAGTTAAAATTTTAAATAATCCATTTATACTATATTACATAAGAAAATAAACAATTATAAATAATGCTTAAAGAAGAAAATTCTAACTCAGAGCCATACAAGCCAAGCGATGTTGAAAAAAAATGGCAAGATATTTGGAAAAAAGAAGATATTTATAAAACTTCTGATAGTGTTGAGTCGAAAAAAAACTGGTATGCATTATCAATGTTTCCTTATCCATCAGGAGATCTTCATATAGGGCATTGGTTTGCATTTGCACCAGCGGATGCTCATGCAAGATTCAAAAGACTTGAAGGTTATAATGTAATGCATCCTCAAGGCTTTGATGCATTTGGATTGCCCGCAGAAAATGCTGCTATAAAAAGAAATATAAATCCTAAAAAATGGACTTTTGATAATATTCAAAATATGCAAAAACAGTTCGATATGATGGGGAATTCATATGACTGGAGCAGGAAATTGGTAACATGTACTCCCGATTATTATAAATGGAATCAAAAGTTTTTCATCGAAATGTATAAGAACAAATTAGCATACAGAAAAAATGGTCCTGTATGGTGGGATCCTGTTGATCAAACAACCCTTGCAAACGAACAAGTTGTTGATGGAAAGTCTGAAAGATCTGGAGCTGAAGTTATAAAAAAAATGATGCCACAGTGGTATTTCAAAATAACAGATTATGCTGAAGAATTACTTAATATGGATGATCTAGAGTGGCCTGAAAAAATAAAACAAATGCAAAAAAATTGGATAGGAAAGTCTGAAGGAGGTACAATAGACTTTCAAATTGAAGGGTCATCAGAAAAAATTAGTACATTCACAACAAGAATTGATACACTTTTTGGAGTTACATTTTTAGTTCTAGCTCCAGAGCATCCTGCGATAAAAAAATTAAATTTGGAAAAAAATGATGATGTAAAGAATTATATTTTGAATTCACAAAAACTATCTGAAATAGACAGAACTTCTACAGTTAGAGAAAAAACTGGAGTAAAGACAGATATTTATTGTATAAATCCAATAAATCAGGAAAAAATTCCTGTGTTTATTGGAGATTACGTTCTTGCGTCATATGGTACAGGAGCGGTAATGGGAGTTCCTGCTCATGATCAAAGAGATTTTATTTTTGCTAAGAAATATAACCTTCAAATAAGACTTGTTATATCTCCAGACGGATCGCATAACATTGAATTAAATAATGCATATACGGATAATGGAACTCTTGTTAATTCAGGTGATTTTGATGGAATGAATAACACAGAAGCAAAAATAAATATTGCAAATTTAATTGAAAACAAAAATGTAGGTAAAAAAACAATTACTTATCATATACGTGATTGGTTGATTTCAAGACAAAGATATTGGGGAACTCCTATACCAATGTTTTATGATGAAAATGATGAAATTATTCCTGTTGATGAAGAATTTTTACCTGTAGTTTTGCCTGACGTAAAGGAATTTATGCCTACTGGTCAATCTCCGCTTACTTTGGATGAAAATTTTCTTTACTTTGATCATCCAAAATTTGGAAGACTAAGAAGAGAAACTGATACTATGGACACCTTCATGGATTCATCATGGTATCACCTTAGGTTCACTAGTCCCGGTGAATTAGATTCACCTTTCGACAGACAAAAGGTCAATAATTGGTCTCCTGTTGATCAGTATATGGGAGGAGCTGAGCATGCAGTTATGCATTTGTTATACGCAAGGTTTTTTAATAAAGTTCTTAGAGATTTGGGTTATTTGAATTTTGACGAGCCATATAAAAGATTGTTCAATCAAGGAGTAATGCTTGCAAGGCATATGAAAATTTCTAAAAGAAATAACCCGTTAAATCCTGAACCCTTAGTTAAGCAATATGGAGCTGACTCTGTAAGAGCATACTTAATGTTTTTAGGGCCTTGGGATAGAGGTGGAGACTGGTCTGATTCTGGAATAAATGGAGTGTATAGATGGTTACATAGGATATGGGATTTGGCTAATTTTAAATATAAAGAAAAGGATTTAGATAAAGAAGAATCTAAAAATTTAATTCAAATAAGTAATATAACTACAAAAAATGTATTGCATGACATGAACAACTTTAAGTACAACACAACAATTGCCTCTTTGATGGAATACACAAACTTTCTATCTAAAATAAGAAGTAATGGACGAGTCTCTAAATCAGATTGGATAGATGCATTAAAAAGACTTCTAATACACTTATCTCCAATTTGTCCTCATATTTCTGAGGAACTTTGGGAAAAATTAGGTCATAAAAATTCAGTTCATCTCCAGCAAAACCCAACTTATACTGAGAATCTTATAGAAAAATCAAGCTTTACACTAATAATCCAAGTCAATGGAAAGCTTAGAGACCAAGTTGAAATGCAAAAAAACACAAATATTGAAGAAATAAAGTCATATTTAAATCAATCTGAAAAATTAAAAAAATATATTTCTGGAAAAGAAATAATAAAAGAAATTTATATTGAAAATAAATTAATCAATTTAGTTGTTAGATAATGGTTCCCACACTCTAAAACTTGTCATTTCTCTGGGAGGAGAAAGAGTCCTTCCTACTTCAACATACGAGACTTCGGCAACAAATATTCTGCCATTAGAGTCTACTGAAATGGAGTGAGGCCATAAAAATTGATCTGCTTCTTCGCCTGGCAGTTCAGATCCTAGTCTTTGAATTAATTCGCCTTGTTTATTCCATATCCCTACTGAATGCCCTAAATTTTTCACACCTTCCTGTACGGGAGGAGGACCCTGTTCTGCTATATAAATATTTCCATTATTATCAGAAGTTACGGCAGTAGCTTTATGAACATTCCATTCTTTAATAAATTCTCCTGAAGTAGAAAAAATTTGCACTCTATGATTTTCTCTATCGCAAACTATTAGCTCCTCTTCACTGATCATACATAAATTATGAGGAAGTGAGAATTGACCAGGTTGCGTACCTGATTCCCCCCAACTCTTTATATGATTTCCTTCTGAATCATAGTGATGTATCCTTGAGTTCCCATAACCATCAGATATAAAAATATCTCCGTTAGCCTTATTTATTGTAATATCAGTAGGTCTATTAAAAGGCGCGCCACTTTCTCTTTCAGAAGGATTGCCATCACCCAAAGAAAATTGTAATTCTAAAGATTGATTAAATTTATAAATTTTATGACCACTGTCATCAACACACCAAATATTATCATCATAATCTAGAAGAATTGAATGAGGCCTTACAAACCTAGATCCTGCCCATGTTTGAAGCTTATAATCAATTTTTATAGATTCTACTTTTATTTTTCCATAAGGATCATCATTACCCCAAGACTTAATCAAATCACCATTTTTATCAAAAATTAATAAAGGAACATTTCCTCTATTAAAAATATAAACGTTATCATTACTATCTACTGAAACGCTTGTTGCTTCTCTTAGCCATATTCCATGAGGAATTTTCGCCCAAAATTTTACTGGTTTGTATTTTTTATTCATAATTTGTTTATATTACAATTTATCCAAAATTTATATCAGCTGTAGCAGGGTTCTTTAGGGCTTTTTTAATTTTTGAATGAGTGGTTAAATTTGGATCTTGATTTATTATTTTTTCAACTTCTACATTGACATCCTTTATCAAGTCTAAGTCTAATGGATCTGCAATCTTATACTCAGATGACCAACCACTTTGTTTAGTCTTATCTATTTCTCCAGGACCTCTTATTTTGAGATCTTCCTCTGAAAGCTTAAATCCATCGTTAGTTTTAACTAAAACTTCCATCCTTTTTGCAGTTAATTCATTAATTTCATCAGAAGAAACAATTATACATTTTGATTCTTTTTCTCCTCTTCCTACTCTACCTCTTAATTGATGAAGCTGAGAAATACCAAATCTCTCAGCAGAATTAATAACTATAAGAGTTGCATTTGGGATATCAACACCTACTTCAATTATAGGAGTTGTCACTAAAATATCTACTTCTCCATCTCTTAGCTTATCCATTATTTTATGTTTTTCTTCCATTTTCATTCTTCCATGTAAAAGCATAATATTAAACTTTGATAATTTACTAAGTTTTAATTTTTCAAACTCTTGAGTTACTGAAGATACTTCAATTTTTTCTGAGGTGTCAATATGAGGACAAACATAAAAAACTTGAGATCCTAATTTTATTTCTTTTTCTACGTTATTTATAATTTCGTCAAATTGATTATTTTTCATCCAAAAAGTTTGAACATCTCTTTTTCTATTTGGCATCGTCTTAATAGTGGATAAAGATAAATCTCCATAAAGAGTCATACTCAATGTCCTTGGGATTGGAGTTGCGGACATAGCCAGTAGATTGGGAATAGGGTTTCGTTTTAGTAATAAGTTTCTTTGCTCTACTCCAAATCTTTGTTGCTCATCAATCACAATTAGGCCAGATAGATTTTTTGATATTTTTTCTTGCAGCAATGCATGAGTTCCAATAACTATATCTACCTCATTATTCATTATCATCGCCCTAGTCTTATCTTTGATTTTCTGATTCAATGAACCTGTTAATAAAGCTATTTTAATTTTTTTATTTATCTCACAAACTCTTATATTTTCATCATTTCCAAACTCTATTGAGGCGTTAATCAAATCAGATAAATTTAAAAAATGTTGCTCTGCCAAAACTTCTGTAGGAGCTAGTAAAATCCCTTGTTTATTTTCCATTGCACTACATAATAAAGAAATTAAGGCTATGATTGTTTTACCTGATACTACTTCCCCTTGAAGTAATCTTGCCATAGGAAGATTAGAAGAAAGATCATTTTTAATTTGTTCAAGAGTTGTTTTTTGATCTTTGGTTAAGTTGAAAGGAAGTAAATTAATTATATTTTTATAGTTTTCATTGAAAGATTCAAATTTGTATGAAGAAATATTTTTTTCTCTTTGTTTTTTTCTATACTTAACAGAAATCTGATTCTCAAAAACTTCATGGAAAGCAAAACTTCGAGAAGCTTTATCTCTTTCATCAATATTCTTTGAAAAATGTAATTTTTTTATTGAATCTCTTAAAGAAAAAAGACTATTTCTTTGAAGAACATCCTCTGGAATAAAATCTTCAAATTTTTCCAAAACTTTGGATTTTATTGCACTAGAAATTCTTGTTTTGATTACTTCCTGGGATAATTTTTCAGTTGAATGATAAATAGGCTGAAGATAATCAAATCTCCTGATATTTGTGTCAAACAATTCATAATCGGGATTATTAAATTGTAAAGAATTTCTAAATCTTTTTACTAATCCAGCTAAAGCTATTTTTTGACCTACCTTAAACTTTTTTACTAAAAATGCCATATTGAAAAATGTAGCTGTAATTGATCCTGAATCATCAGATACAATAATTTGTGGAGCATTCATTCTTTTGATTAATAATTTTTTTGTAACAGTGCCTACTATCGTAGCTTCCTCATTTTCTTTCAAATTTTTTATTGATTTTTTGGCTGTGTAGTCTTTATATCTAAATGGAAAATGAAGCACTAAATCCCCAAGATTAAAAATCCCTAAATTAGAAAATTTCATTACGTTTCTTTTTTCCATAAAAGGAAGTTGGTCTAAAGGAGTTTCTAATGGCAAATTTTTTAAAAGCAATTCGTGAGAAATCTTTTCTTCAATAATTTTTATTTCATAAAAAATTTTTGATAAAAGATTTTTAACCCATATATGTCTCTCGCCTATTCCTAAATTTTTATAATTTCTTGATCTCATTGGATAAACATCTCTAATCCAATCTAAATCACTGTATGAATTTTGAATAAAATTGTCTATTCCAAGTTCAATTGATTGATCATTCAGGCCTAAATCATATTCTTGCGAAAGAATAGAAGACAAAATCTTAAGCCTATTTACTTTCTTTGAAGAATCCAATTATTTACTCCGAAGAAATAAATCCTACTCCAAAAGATCCAGGACCAAGATGAGTCCCTACGACCGGCCCAAATTCAGCAATAATTATATTTTTTGAATCAACGATTTGTGATGCTTTATCTTTTAGTAAATTGGCTCTTTCTGAATGATTTGCATGAACTATAAAAAGGGTTTTTATTTTATGATTTTTTAATTCTTCAACAATAAAATCCATTCCTTTTACTAATGTTCTAGCCTTACCAACAGATTGAATTTCACCATCTACTGCGCCTAAAATAGGCTTAATCTTTAGAAGTGATCCAATGAACTCTCGTGCTTTTCCAATCCTACCACCTTTAGCAAGATATTCAAGAGTGGGAACTAAACCCATAAACTTTGCATTGGGTATTAGCTTTTCTGATTCCTCTATTAAATTTTCAAAGGATTTCCCTTCTTGATTTAACTCAGCTAGTTTGTATATTATCGCACCTAAACCTAGAGTTCCGTTCATACTATCAATGACTTTTATATTTTCATTACCTATTTCTTTTTGTGCTTGTAATGCTGAGCTATATGTAGCACTAAGCTTTCCTGATATATGAACTGAAATTATTGAATCATGAGTTTTCAGTAATTTTTCATAAGTTTCAACAAATCTTCCAACTGATGGCTGTGAGGTCTGAGGATGAATTTCTGATGAACTTAATTTTTCAAAAAACGCATCCGGTTTTATATCAATTCCATCTAAAAATGTTTCTTCACCAAAATGTACATTTAAAGGGATTACTGTAATGTTTTTTTCTTTTACTACATTATTTGGCAAATCACATGTACTGTCTGTTACTATTGCTATTTTTGACATTTTCTAAACCTATTCTCCTAGTATGAAATAATTATAGTATGGCTGATTGCCTTCTACAATCGTTAATTCATTATCATTGTTTTTTTCATAAAAAGATTCTTCTAAATTTTTATGGTCATGTTCAATAGAATCATGACCTACTATTACTGTTAGAATTTCATTTCTATTAGACATATCACTTAACAAAAATTCTAGTGATTTTTGAGGATTATCAAATGAATCTAAAATTTCATCATTTAGAATAGCAATATATTGATCCTTCTTAATTTGCTTTCCAGAAATTTTTACATCTCTTGTAGATTTAGTTATGGACGCTTCTTCAATTGAAGAAATCCCTTTTTTCATTGTTGATATGTTTTCATCTAGAGTTTTAGAATCATCAAAATATACTAAACTTGAAATACCTTGCTGTATTGATTTTGTTTCTAAAATCCCTAAGCCTTCTCTGCCAGAAATTTCAATTAATTTTTTTACAGTTACTAAAATATTTGGATTATTAGGAAGTATAATTATATTTTTAGATTTTATATTTTCAATTACTTCTAAAATATCATTAATACTTGGGCTCTTTTTAGGACCCCCAATTAAAACATGCATTGGATTTCCTGCAGTTTCATTAAAAATATTTATTATTCCTTTACCTTCGCATATTGAAAGAATAGATGTATTTATTTTTTTATAATCTTTTTGAGAATCAATTATCTCTTTTGTCTGCTCGTCCATATTCTGTATAAAAATATTTTCAACTACACCTATTTTTTTTGCGTATTCGATTATAGGGTTAGTTTCTAAAACATGTATGTGTATTTTCATAAGAGATGAATCTCCTGTGATGACAGCAGATTTACCATATTCAGGAATAATTTCTCTGTGTTTTGAAATATCCATATTGTCACCTTTTACAGTAAAAACAGTACAGTTTCCCCATTCTATCTCTTCTGATTCATCATAAAAATCTTTAGAGACAGAGTCTGATAATCCAGAAATCATTTCAAGATAAACTTCGTTGAGCTTTTTTTCTATATCGTCTTGATTAATGTAAATAGTAGAAAGGAACCATGCATTAATCATCATTGCAAACCCTAATCCACCAGAGTCAACCACATCTGCTTCTCTCAGGATTTCCAACTTATTTGGAGTTTCTTTTACAGATTTTATTGATTGATCAGAAAGTTCTCTCAAAAAATCTGATAAATTTTTAGAAGATTCACATTTTTCAATTGCTTTTGATCCAAGATCTTCATAAATACTCAGGAGAGTACCTTCAACAGGATTGGGGAGAGATTCTCTAGTAGTCCTAGCAGCATTAACAAATCCATCTGCTAATGTCCCAAAGGATAAAATTTTATTTCTTTTATATGCAGATAACAAACCAAGGAAAAATTGAGATAAGATTACACCTGAGTTACCCCTTGCCTCCATCAATGAAGAATTTTTTAACGCCAATAAAAAATCTTCAACATTCATATCATCCTCGAAACTCAAATCTAAACTTTTCATTGTAAGGAGCATGTTAGTACCAGTATCTCCATCAGGAACAGGAAAAACATTTAATTTATTTATTTTTTCTTTATATAAATTCAAGCAAAAAATAAAATTATTAATTCCTAAAATAAGCTTTTCGAGAGAAATCTCTTTATTTGTGTTCATAAAATAATATTTCGGATTATAAGATTGAATGATAAACTATAGTCGTAAAAAAAAAAATAATTTAAATAATAAATTTACCGAGAGAGAAAAATGTCAATCGATCCAAGAAAGCATTTAGGCTTAGGCCCATTAAAAAAACCTTTATTTGATCATAATAGATCACATGCACTTAATGCAACTCAAAAAATTTCAAAACCAAACGTACAAAAAAGAAAAATTACCATTGGTGAAAAAGAATATACTGTAAAACTAACAGCAAGAGAAATAAGAACACTGGACAAAAAAGGAATTGCTCTTAAATAGACTTTCTAATTTGATTAACAGCCCCAAGATATCCCAAGTCATTATTCAAAATACCTGTTCCTGAAACAAACATTCTTGCTCCACAATCATAAGGACTCTTTATAGTTTCAGATTTTATTCCACCATCAACACCTATTAAAAAATCATTAGATTTGTTGATTTTTGCTAATTTTTCAATTTTTTCTTCTACAAAAGAAAGATAAGATTGACCACCTTCACCTGGATAGACAGTCATAAATAATACTCTATCAATTATGTCTAAGAAAGGAAGTATTTTGGAAATCTCTGTGTCAGGGTTAATGGCTATTCCTTTTTTCATTTTTGTTTTACTTAGCATTTCAATTACATCCTTAGGATTATCTAATGACTCTATATGAAATGTAAATATATCTACTCCAATTTCAAAAAGACTATTTATATGATTAGCTGGATTATTTACCATTAGATGAGCTTCTATAGGAAGGCTAGTCAATGATCTTATTGTTCTAAGTAAAGGCTGCCCAAAGGAAATATTTTCTACAAAGTGTCCATCCATAATATCTATATGAAATTCATCTATACCAGAAAAATTTAGAGACTTAATTTCTTTTTCTAAATTCTTAAAATTTGAAGACAGTATTGAGGCACTTATAATAATATCTTTATCAGGCATTAGATTTAGCTTTGATAAAAAGTTTTGCATTTTTAATCTGATTTTGAACAGAATTAGTAGAAGTTCCGCCTAAAGAATTTCTTTTTTCTACAGAATACTTAAGGTCAATCTGCATAACATCCTCTTCGAAAAGATCCGAAATATCCCTGAATTCATCAAAAGATAATTCATTTATAGATTTTTTTTCTTTAGTTAATTTCTGAGATACTCTTTTTATAATCCCATAAGCTTCCCTGAATGGGACTTTTTTATAAGCTAAGTAATCAGCAAAATCAGTAGCAAGAATATCAGAATTTATAGATGATTCAAACATTATTTCCTTATTGAATGAAACCTCAGAAAACATCGTTCTTAATACTTTCAAGCTATCAAATATCGTATCTAAAGATGACATTGCACCACTTCGATCTTCTTGTAAATCTCTATTATAGGTAAATGGCAAAGCTTTTAATGTTGTCATAAGACCCATAAAATTCCCTAAAACTCCACCAGTTTTTCCTCTAATCAGTTCAAGATAATCAGGGTTTCTTTTTTGAGGCATTATGCTCGATCCTGTAGTAAATTGCTCAGGAAGATTTATAAAATCAAACTCATCCGTTGACCAAATAATAAATTCTTCGCATATCCTAGATAAATTTAATATAGCTGAGCTACATACATAGTGAACATCCAAAATATGATCTCTTGAAGATACTGAGTCAATTGAATTAGTTGATATTTTGCCAAAGCCTAATTCTTTAGCTAAAAATTCTCTATCAATAGGAATTGTTACACCTGCAAATGCACCGGATCCTAGTGGCATAATATCTAGATTATTAATACATTCATCAAGTCTATCTAAATCTCTGGATAACATCGTAAAAAATGACATTAAGTACTGAGAAAGAAGTACAGGTTGACCTTTCTGCAAATGAGTATAACCGGGCATAATAATAGAAATATTTTTTTCAGCAAGAGATACAATTTCTTCTAAAAATAATAATAATTCTTGCCTTACTTCATATAATCTATTTTTAAAGTAAAGCTTTACATCAGTTGCAACCTGATCATTTCTTGATCTTCCAAAATGTAATTTACCTGCAGTGTCTCCTATTTTTTCATATAAAGCTTTTTCTATATTTAAGTGAATATCTTCCAAGCTACTATTCCAAGAAAAATCTCCACTTTGAATTTCATTCAAAATTTCAGTCAAGCCATCTATGATACTTTTACTTTCAGTTGATGATATCAAGTTTATTTTTTGCAGCATTTTGGAATAGGCAATTGAAACAGATATATCTTCTTTATACATTCTTATATCAGTATCGAAAGAGGATGTAAATTCTCCAAAAATTTCTCCCCCTTGAACTGATGAGGTTTTATTTTTTTTATATTTTTTCAAATTTATAAATCATTATATTTTTGTTTTTTTGCCTGCATTCTAGCTGGTAATGAATAAATATCTATAAAACCTTCAGCTGAACCATGATTAAAGCTATCAGTTGTAGAGTAGGTAGACATATTATAATCGTATAGTGAAAATCTAGATTTTCTACCAATAACAGTTGAGCTACCCTTAAATAACTTTAACTTTACATTTCCAGAGGTAAATTTCTGAGCATCATCCATAAAGGCTTGAATATTTTCTCTTAAATTTGTAAACCATCTCCCATCATAAACAAGATCAGAAAATGTTGTAGAAAGAGAAGATTTAATTCTCTGTTGCTCTCTTGATAAAGTTGCTGTCTCAAGAGCTGCAAGTGCCTGGTATAAAACTACTGCAGCTGGAGTTTCATATACTTCTCTACTCTTTATTCCAACTAATCTATTTTCTAAATGATCTACTCTTCCAATTCCATGCTTTCCTGCAATAATATTAAGTTCATCTATCAGATTTACTCCTGACATATTTTTGTTATTCAATGAAACGGGAATGCCTTGTTCAAATCCAATCTCTATAAATTCTTCTTCATTTGGCGCGTTTTCTATACTTGATGTCCATGAAAATGCATCTTCAGGTGGTGCTATCCATGTATCCTCCAAGTCTTCTCCTTCAATAGCTAAACCCCATAGATTTCTATCAATTGAATAAACTCTATTATTGCCAACTTCTCTGATTTCTAACCCTGCTTTATTAGCATATTCTTTCTCTTCATCCCGGGTCATACCCCATTCGCGAGCTGGAGCGATAATTTTAATAGAATCACCATCACCTGATAGGGTCATAATTGAAGCATCAAATCTAACCTGATCATTACCTTTACCGGTACAACCATGAGAAACATACTCTGCTCCATATTTTCTAGCAGTTTCAACTAATTTTTTTGACATAAGTGGTCTTGCAAAAGCTGTAGATAACGCATAAACATCCTCATACATTGCACCAGCCTTGAGGCCAGGAAAAACGTATTCGTTTACAAACTCGTCTTTTACATCTAAAATTACTGAATCAATAGCACCAGCTTTTTTAGCTTTTTCTGCTACTCCTTCAATTTCTGGCCCTGCTCCAAGGTCAACAGTAAGAGTTATGACATCAAGGTCATAATTTTCTTTAATCCAAACAACTGATATAGTTGAATCCATACCTCCACTATAAGCTAATACGCATTTACCTTTAGACATACTATTCCAATCCTTCTAATATTGATTCTATAATTTCAATTGCAGAATCAATTTCTTTTAAAGAAACATTAAGTGGTGGCATAAATCTAATCATATTAGGCCTTACTGCATTAATTAATAATCCTGCCTCTAAAGCTTCTGCTACGATTTTTGAAGAATAATCTTGATTCATCTCAAGACCAATTAGTAATCCCATACCTCTAACTTCTGTTATGAAAGAGAATTTATTCATTAATGAAGATAATTTATCCTTCATATAGTCTCCTGATTTATGAGCTAAAGCAGGAATATCATTTTCAACCATAAATTTTGCTGCTGCTGCGCCTGCAGCTGTTGTCAAAGCATTTCCACCAAAAGTAGACCCGTGGTCCCCTGGTTCTAAAACTGAACAAAATTCTTTTGAACAAAATGCGCCTAAAGGAGCTCCTGATCCTAATGCTTTCGCTAGAGTCATAACATCTGGTTCCACTCCATCAAATCTCTGGTAGCCAAATAAAGTTCCTAATCGTCCCATTCCTGTCTGAACTTCATCCAAAATGAACAATATATTTTTTGATTTACAAAAATCTTGAACTTCTTTGAGATATCCATCATTTGGAACATTAACCCCTCCTTCTCCTTGTAAGGGTTCAATCATAACAGCACAAGTATTGTCATTATATGCACTCTTAATTTGTTCAATATCATTGTATTCAACATTTACAAATCCAGGCATAAGGGGCCTCCAGTTATCCTGATAATGTGGTTGACCAGTAGCAGCCATCATTGCTTGCGTTCTTCCATGAAAAGAATTTAGTGTGGTGATAATATCATAAGCACCATTTAATTTCTTTTTACCCCATTTTCTAGCAAGTTTAGCTGCACCTTCATTGGCTTCAGCTCCTGAATTGCAAAAGAATACTCTATCTAAGTCAGAATTTTCTACGATAGTTTCTGCTAATGAAAGTTGAGGAGTAGTGTAATATAGATTACTCATTTGTAAAATTTTTCCAGCTTGATCTTTTATGGCATTTGTTACAGATTCATGAGAATGACCTAAGTTCAAAACTGCCCAGCCAGCTGTAAAATCTAAATATTCTTTCCCGTCATTGTCTCTAACAATGGTTCCTTCTCCCTCAACTAAAACAGGGGGCATTCTATTAACAACTTGCATGTAATATTTTTTTTCTAAATTTTTGTAATCTTGCGTTGATGTCATATTTCTCTCCAAAAAAAATGTTCTTTATATTATTCTAGTACCAATATTGTCATTAGTGAATGCTGATAACAAGGCTCCAGATTCTCTTCCATCAATAATTCTTCCTGTTTTTACATATTCTAAAGCATTTATACAAGCTCTTATCTTTGGAATCATTCCACCTTGAGCAATACCTGATTCTATTAGTTCATTTGCTTGAACTTTAGTCATTTGAGGGATAACTCTTTTGTTTGCATCCATTATTCCCGGTACATCTGTTTGAAAAATTATATTTTCAGCTTTAATTTTATTTGCGATTATACCTGCAGCTGTATCTGCATTAGTATTATAAATTTGATTTTTCTTATCAATAGAAATGGCTAACGGTGATACTATGGGCAAAAAGCCATTATCAACCAAATGCATCAAAACATCTACATTACAATTTACAATTTCTCCAACGAATCCTAGCTTTTCATCTAATTGTTTAGCTTCTAAGATTCCTGATGACCCAGATAGCCCAATAGCATTCACTTTCATATTTTGAAATTCAGTCACTATTTCAGAATTTACTTTACCAGCTAAAACTGCAACAGCAACTTCTAATGTTTTTTGATCTGTAACACGTAGTCCTTCGACAAAATTAGGTTCAATTCCTTGCTTATTAATCCAGCTGGAGATTTCCTTTCCTCCTCCATGAACAATGATGAATTTCCATCCTCTTTTATAAAGAGTGATTATATCTTTGAAAGTGCTATCAGTTTCACCTAAGGTTGATCCTCCAATTTTGATTACTGTTATGTTTGATGATTTATTCATTTCAAAAATTTAAGTTGTATACGCAGAGTTAAATACAACATATTCCTCAGTTAACTCACTGCCCCAAGCTTTAGCTGTATTTTCGCCAACATTTAAGTTTACAGTCAAGCGAATTATTGGTTGATTCATTGCAATCACAACACTCTGGTGGTTATAAGGAGTTGCTATTCCATCGGCTACAATTTGAATATCATTTACAAAGATTTCTATTTTTGATTCATCTAAATCAATCTGAGAAGCACCAACTGCCATCATAATTCTTCCCCAGTTTGGGTCTCTTCCATAAACAGCTGTTTTTACTAAATTCGAAGAAACTATATATTTGGTAGCTTTTCTTGCATCATCTTCTGTTTTAGCTCCTTGAACAGTAGCTTCGATCAAACGAGTATTTCCTTCACCGTCTTTTGCTATTTCTTTTGCTAAGAAAATACAAACTTCGTCTAATGCTTCTAGAAATTTATCACAATCTTCTATTTTTGTTATTTTTTTATTATTTGCATTACCGTTTGTCATTATTAGAACAGTATCATTTGTTGATTGGTCTCCATCTACACTTATTTGATTAAAAGACCTATTGACAGAACTGCTCAAGGTTTCTTTCAATACATTTTCATCAATTGAAATATCAGATGTAATAAACGCAAGCATAGTCGCCATGTTTGGATGAATCATCCCTGAACCTTTAGCTACACCCGCTACAGTAATTTCTGATCCATCAATATCAAATGAAACAGCAATCTCCTTAGTCCTTTTGTCAGTAGTAAGTATAGATCTTGCAAATCCTGGTCCATCACTATCAGAAAGCTCTATTTGTGGTATAAATTTCCTCATCAGGGCCATTGGTAGCTCTACACCAATAATACCAGTTGAGGCTACAGCAATAGAATCTAGATCAATTGATAAAGATTTTGATGCAATTTCAGCCGTTTCCTTGGCATCTAAAAATCCCTGCTCTCCAACCGCACAATTAGCACACCCAGAGTTTACAACCACGGCTCTCAATCTATTGTCTTGAAGTACTTTTTTTGTCCATGTAACCGAAGGGGATACAACTGAATTTTGAGTAAATGTTCCTGCACTTACACAATCAGTCTCAGAAAAAATTATTCCTATATCTCTTTTATCTTGGCCTGGTGACTTAATTCCTGCAAATATAGAGCCAGCGATAAAACCTTTCGGAGAACAAATATTTCCATTTTTAATATTTTTTATTTCATTTCCCATTTCAAACTCCTAGCGACTAATAAAATTAAATATTAGCTATAAAAACAATAATATAATAATATTTCTTTAGATGACTCTATATATAAAAGCAGAATGATATGGTTTTATTTTTTAGATTAATAGTCAACTAATAAAAAATTATTTGAAAATATTCAAAATAGGAACACTTATAGTCATAATCAAAAAAATTAAACCTATAAACCAACTTATTTTATTTAGCATGGACTCAAATTAGGTATATGAGAATAATTATATACTCATGATAATCATATGGCTTAATTTTTAATCATTAATTAAATGGCTCAAAATAAAGTGTTGAAAAGAATTGTTTCAAAAAATAAAAATTATTATTATTATCAGATAAACATAAATTATCAAAGAATTATTTAATGACTCAGACTCAATCAAAAAATTTAGATGTCCTTATTGCAGGGCAAGGCGCAGCAGGATTTGCAGCAGGCCTATATTCGGCTAGATATCAAATGAAAACAGCTATTGTTGGTCAAGATTTTGGAGGTGAAACTGCAATAGGAGGTCTTATTGAAAATTATCCCGGAAATATTGAGATAGACGGTTTTGATCTTATGTTGGAATTTAAAAAGCAGGTAACCGACCTTAAGGTTCCTATTATTGAGGATAATCTGAAATCTGTTACCAAGAATAAAAATCGTTTTTTATGCGAGCTTTACAATGGAGAAGTAATAGAGACGAAAACTTTGATTTTAGCAATTGGCAGAGAACGAAGAAAACTTGGTTTAAAGAATGAAGATGAATGGACTGGTAAAGGAGTGTCATATTGTTCAACATGCGATGCCCCTTTATACAAGAATAAAAATCTTGCAATAGTTGTAGGAGGAGGAAATGCAGCTGTTGAAGGAGCTATATTAATCGCAAAATATTCTAAAAAAGTGTTTCTAGTCTATAGAGGAGAAAAACTTTGGAGACCAGAGCCTATTTTGCTAGAAACATTAGAAAAGACTAAAAATGTTGAAGTAATTCTAAATAATAAAATTGCTGAACTTATTGGAAGTGATTTTGGAGGATTGCAAAAAATAAAATTAGAAAAAGCATATAAAAACGAGACTGAATATATAGTTGATGGATTAATGATTGAAGCAGGAGCTGATCCAAGAATAGAAATACCTAATTCATTAGGAATAAATTTAGATAAAGATACAAATGAAGTTGAAGTTGATAAAGATCAGAAAACAAACATTCCTGGCATATATGCTGCAGGAGATTTAACAAATGGTTCAAACTTGAAGCAAACTATTACAGCTGCATCTCAAGGTGCTATTTCAGCATTAAGTGCATATAACTTTTGCTTAGAGAACTAAGGTTTAGAAATTTTATACATGCTTAATAATTTACCCCATTCAGACTTAAATGCATTCCTAACCCTTTTTTTTCCAATAAATCTTAACCAAAAAGAATTGTGATAAAGATTTGATGCAAAATATGCCAAATGAACTAATGGGGTTCTTAGTAATAATTTTTCTAAAGGCTTAAAAGGTCCCCAGTAAATCATTTTTTGAACCTTGCTAGCAAATGTATTTTTATTCCTAGTAAAGTTCCAATTCTGGTTTTCTATTGAATCACCTATGATTTTTATCTCATTAGTTTTTGCAATACCAAGGCCATGCTCATGGGCTACTCTTAATTTAGGAATACTTAATGGATCAAAACCCATCATTTTTGCAGAAATAGAGTCTATCGCAACTTGGTCATAAGATGCCAAAATATAATTCTTAACTCTAAAGGACATAGCTCTTGGTCCTGGACCATTTCCAACAAATGTACCATCCATCACAGCAAAAATATTTTCATGAATTTCATACTGTATTTTTAGTAAATCAACTAAGGTATTGTGAATATCTGTATGAGCCCAGTGTCTATTTTGATGAAGTAATCCTCCAAATGCATTTTTCATAGCACCAGTTATTGTAGTAAAAACATGTGTCTTTACCGTAGGAAGATGAATTATATTTGTGCCCAATAATTTCTTTGGAATATTTATGCCTTCAGGATAAATCTTATCTAGAACAATCATTTTTTGTTTCGGTTTATATTGAATCCAATTTTGACCAGGATCATCTAAAACAGTACTCTTTACAGATAACCTCTTTTCTATTCCCAAATAACCATTATTTTTTTTACCTTCATGGGCATTTACAACAACAGTTCCATTGTGAGCAACTTCTAAATTCTTAAAATCCAAACTCCTGAGTCCTCTTATTATTCCATCCAACTGCCAAGGAGCAGTGGAACAAGCAGGAAAATAATGCTGCCATGAAATATTAGCTTTCAATAAAGTTTTTATATCTTGATTAAGATGTTTGTTTATAGATGATAATTCTAATAAACGAGCATAGTCTCCAATTACAAATTCTGGAGAGGTCTTTAGTACATAAACTTTACCAAATTTACTTTTATCAACGGTGTTTATCATAATGATTAAATTATAGAATAAAAAAATGATTATAGATTCACTTACACATATACTACCGAGAGAAGTTTCGGCAAATATAGAAAAATTCAAAAAAATTGATAAATTATTTGACTGTTTATTTGATGAAAAAAGCACGATTTCTAACTCAGATGATCTTATAGAAAACATGAAAAATAATAATATAGACAAATCTATAGTTGGAGGTTTCGGCTGGAAAGATCATGGATTAGCGTCCTTGGTAAATGATTATATATATGAATCTGGGAATAAACATAAAAGCAAAATAATACCTTTATGTTCATTGGATATATATTCAAAATTTTCAGAAGAAGAATTATTAAAATGTATTTCTAGAGGAGTAAAAGGAATTGGGGAATTACATATTGATTATGATAATAAATTAGAAAAGAATTCTAATTTCAAAAATATTTTGGCAATTGCTTCTGAAAACAATATCCCTATTTTGGTACATGGATCTGAACCAGTTGGGCACTTATATAGAGGAAAAGGAATAAACGATCCAAAAAAATTATATAATTTAGTAAAAAATAATCCTTCAAATAAATTTGTTTTTTCTCATTTTGGAGGTGGATTAGTTTTTTATGAACAAATGCCCGAAGTCAAAAAAACATTAATAAATGTTTTCTATGACAGCTCTGCTCAACCTTTTTTATACAACAAAAATGTATATAGGAATGCGATAAATTGCTCTTCTATAAATAAAATACTTTTTGCTACCGATTATCCACTAATTAACACAAAAAGGTGTTTATCAGAGACAGATTATCTTGATAATGAAGAAAAAAGTCAAATTTTTTCACATAACTCAATATCTGCTTATGATTTATAGTCAAAAAAAACTAGTTGAAATGTAAAATTAGTAAACATGAAAGAAAATAATAAAAAATACTATCCAGAAATCGAACCTAGCGTAAATTTCTCAAAAGTTGAAGAATCCATATTAAAGAAATGGAATTTAGAAAAAACATTTGATAAATCAATTTCTAATAGAGATGGATCAGATGAATTCGTATTTTATGATGGGCCTCCATTTGCCAATGGATTACCTCATTATGGTCATATTCTTACAGGATTTGTAAAAGACATTATTCCTCGATTCAAAACAATGACCGGTTCTAAAGTTGATAGAGTATTTGGCTGGGATTGTCATGGCTTGCCTGCAGAAATGGAATCTGAGAAAGAACTCGGAATAACAGGTATAAAACAAATTCAAGATTTTGGTGTAGAGAAATTTAACAATCATTGCCAAGAATCTGTAATGAAATACACTAAAGAATGGGAAGTTACCGTTGGAAGGCAAGCAAGATGGGTAGATTTTGAAAATGATTACAAAACTATGGATCTTGACTACATGGAATCCGTGATGTGGGCATTCAAGCAACTATGGGATAAAGGCTTAGTTTATGAAAAAGATAGAGTGATGCCATATTCTTGGAAAGCTGAAACTCCTCTTTCAAACTTCGAGACAAGATTGGATGATTCATACAGAGAGAGAAAAGATCCTGCAGTTACTGTAAAGTTTGAAATTGATAATACAAGCATAAAATTTGAAAATGACAACAAATCCTTTTTACTAGCATGGACAACAACTCCATGGACGCTTCCTTCTAACTTAGCATGCGCTGTTGGTAAAGATATAGAATACTCAATAGTAAATCTAAATAATGAAAACCTTATTTTAGCATCTTCTGTTTTAGAAAATTTCCAAGAAGTTTTAGAGGGTTACAAAATTATAAAAACTGTCATGGGTAGTGAAATAATAGATACGAAATATTTTCCTATATTTGATTATTTCAAAGATACAAAAAATGCATTTAGAGTTCTTGAAGCTGACTTTGTAAACACTGAAGAAGGAACAGGTATTGTTCATATGGCTCCAGGATTTGGTGAAGATGATCAGATGGTTTGTGAGCAAAACAATATACCAATTATTTGTCCTGTAGATGATCAAGGGAAATTTACAAGTGAAATAAAAGAATATGAAAACTTGCTAGTTTTTGACGCAAACGAAAAAATCATCTTAGATCTAAAACAAAGAAATATTATCGTAAAAAAAGAAAATTATCTTCATAATTATCCACATTGCTGGAGAACAGATGAACCACTAATTTATAAATCTGTAAATTCATGGTACGTTGAAGTTTCATCATTTAAAGACAGAATGGTTGAACTAAATCAAGAAATTTCATGGACGCCAGATCATATTAAAGATGGAACATTTGGTAAATGGCTTGCCGGTGCAAGAGATTGGTCTATCAGCAGAAACAGATTTTGGGGAACACCAATTCCTGTATGGAAGTCAGATGATCCAAAATATCCTAGGGTAGATGTTTATGGAAGCCTTGATGAAATTGAGAAAGATTTTGGAATAAGGCCTGACAACCTACATCGACCGCATATAGATCAATTAACAAGACAAAATCCAGACGATCCTACTGGCAAAAGTAAAATGATAAGAGTAACAGAGGTATTTGATTGCTGGTTTGAATCAGGATCAATGCCATTTGCTCAAGTTCACTATCCATTCGAAAATAAAAAATGGTTTGAATCTCATTTTCCTGCTGATTTTATAGTTGAATACATAGGACAAACAAGAGGTTGGTTTTATACTATGATGGTATTGAGTACAGCCATATTTGATAAACCTCCTTTCAAAAATTGTATTTGTCACGGAATAGTTTTAGATACTAACGGAGTAAAGCTATCAAAAAAATTAAGAAATTACCCTGAACCTGAAATGATTTGGGAAAAATATGGTGCAGACTCATTGAGATGGTTCCTTTCCTCTTCTGCTGTATTGAAGGGACAAAATTTACAAATAGACATGGATGGAAAAGGTATTTCTGATGCTCAAAGGCTAATAATAACTCCATTATGGAATGCATTTTATTTCTTCTGTTTGTATGCAAACGCAGAAAGTGTTTCAGCAAAAGAGAATTATGATTCAAAAAATCCTCTAGATATATATGCTTTATTAAAAACTAGAGAACTAATTGAAAATATTGAAAAAAATCTTCAAGATTATGATATTTCATCTGCATGTCAGGCTGTACCAAATTTTATTGATGCAATTAATAACTGGTATATTAGGAGAAGCAGGCCAAGATTTTGGAAACATGCTGACGACACTGACTCTAAAAATGCATATGATACTTTGTATACTATTTTATTGAATGCAACTAAGGTACTATCTCCCCTAATGCCCTTAATCTCAGAAGAAATTTATACAAAACTTTCTTCAGAAGAAAGTGTTCATCTATGCGATTGGCCTAAAACAGACAAGTTTCCAAATAACCCAAAATTTCTTGAACAAATGGACTTAGTAAGAGATATTTCGTCTGCCGGATTAGGAATTAGAAAAACAAATAATATTAGAGTAAGGCAGCCTCTGAAGGAAATTACTATAGTTGGAGATGATATTTCATGGTTGAATGATTTTGAAAATTATATTTTAGAAGAAGTGAATGCTAAAAGTATGATTTTAGATGAAAATTCTGACTCTCTATACAGAAATAAAATCAAGATTAACTTAAGAAAAATGGGGCCAAAATTAGGTAAAAATACTAAAAAATATATGGAAGCTGCAAATAATTTTAATTGGCAAATGAACGAAGATAAAACTATTAATATTTTGGATATGGTTCTTCAAGAAGATGAGTATATTTTAGAGAAAGAGTCAAACCCAGGGACTGAAACAAGAGAAATAAATGATGGAAAAATTATTGTTTCACTAAATATTGAAATAGATGATGAATTAAGGGTAGAAGGAGTTGCAAGAGATATTCTAAGAGCCGTACAAAATAAAAGGAAAGATGAGAATCTAGATATTTCTGACAAGATAATAATTAATATCACCGGGGAAAAAATAGTTAAAGAAGCTGTGTCAAAATTTGGAAATTATATTACAACTAATTCTCTTGCCGAAGGTATAAAGATCACTGCCATTGAAGGTGATTTAATAAAAATCTCTGATGAATTATCGATAGGCTTAAGTATAGAAAAAATTTAATCTAATCTTTCTAAACTCATTTCTAAAATTTTATTCTGATGGTTTTGTTTTCTAATATTTAGATAAATTGTAAACCTTGCGCAAACCTGAGCACCAATCAACAAAATTATAGAAGAAATATAGATGAATGCCATAAATACAATTATTGCACTAACACCACCATATATTGATCCAGATACACCGCTATAATTCCTAAGGTACAAAATAAATACCATCTTGTTGATTTCTTCAGCAAGTGTAGCCAATACAGCAACCGGTAAAATATGCAAAAAATTTAATCTAATATTTGGGAGCCACCAAAAACAAATAGCAAATACAGAAAATGTTAGTAGAGGAGGTACAAGCAAAGCAAGTCTATTCCATATATTTGGATCAATGTACGGTGAGTCTGGAAAATTTATTTGTATTAGTTCACTTAAAAAACTTAATCCTGTGGTTAATATGAATGAAATTAACAGTAATGAAGATGCTACAAAAAGCAAAGTAAAATCTATAACTCTTTCCTGAAAAAAACTTCTTTTTTTATCTATTTCCCAAATAAAATTTATACTTTTTCTAATACTTCCAAAAACAGCACTAGATGCAAATATAAGTCCAATAGCTGCAACTGTACTTGTTGCTAATCTGTTGGATGTCAAACTATCAAAAAATCCTTTCAAAAACTCATCATCTTGTTCATCAAATATTGGAATAAGATTTTTAAGAGAATCCAATATAGTCTGTTCAAAATCAGGAAGTCCAAGAAATATTGAAAAAATCATTATTATTGCCAGTAATAAAGGAAATATTGAAAAGAAAGCATAAAAGGATATAGCTGCACTCAATAAAGGAACATTTTTATCAATAAATTCATTGGTTATATCGGCTATTAGAGAAAAAAGCCAAAGAAAAAAACGGATTATAAACATTTAGATTCTATTTTCTCTATATGCAGAAAGATAGTTTACACAGAACTCATCTTTACCTTCCAGCATATCTTTTGTAATTGAAAAAGCCTCGCTATTTTTATCTATATTTAAAATTCTATCTATCTTAGATTCTACAGGATTAATGATTCCTGAGTTAGCACCACAATCTATTGCCAAACTAATAAAAACATCATTAACTAGTCTTCTTTTAGGCAAGCCAAAAGATACATTACTCATTCCTCCAGTAATATTTATATCTGGCCATTTATCTTTAATCATTGATATAGCATCTAGAGCGTCTTTACCGTATGCAGATGATACTGAAATAGGAAATATCAAAGGGTCTACAAATAAATCTTCTATTTTTAGTCCTTTAGTTACTGATAATTCTACTAGATTTATCAGATTATCAAGTCTTTCATTAGAATCTTCAGGCATACTGCTCTCACTTGCAGCACTTACAACTACTTGAGCATCATAATCTAGAATACTTTCAATTAAGTCTTTTCTCTCAAGAGATAAAGAGTTTACCATAGGTCTCATATGGTTATTGTATTCTTCTAAGCCTGCAATTATGATATCTGGATTTGAAGAATCAATAGAGACAGGCACTGAAGAGTTTTGTTTAATAACATTCACTAGCCACTTCATTGCAACTATTTGCTCATCTAATTTATAGCTATATTCATCAACATTTATATCTAAATATGATGCTGAGTTAGAAATCTGTCTTTCTATTTCCCACTTAATATAGTCAATACCTTGATCTTTATTTCCATTCATCCCATGCCAAATAGCAATCATAAAATGCTTTAATTGCCCTTGTTTATATGGTTGAGTATTTTCAAAGTGGTCAGGAATTTCCATGATGGAGAAATTATCACCTTTTTTTCTATATGTAATAACATCTTTGGAATCAATCTTTTTTGTTCTAATCCCACCTAATTTTATAGATCGAGTTGTGTGTATATTTTCTCCAATAATTTTAAAATTCAATATATTATCCTTCTTCTTTTTCTATCCAACTATTGAGTTCTTTTATTCCACCAAATGGAAAAAAATGAAGTTGATCATAATTCTTAAGACCTGAGATAATCTCCGAAGGATTATGTTTTACTAATTTTGTTAGACCAAATTTTTTATTTCTTACGATTAAAGCGGTTGCAGATACTCCACAAATTTTCGCATAATTTATCAAAGTTGTAAGTTTTGCAGGACCAGCAATGCCAATTTTTATATCAATATTATCTACCAGAACATTTTTTTTGAGTTCATTTTTGATTTTTAAAATCCATGTATTAGTTTTATCTATATCAAGAGTCCATTGAGTAACTATGGAAAAATTAATATTATTTTCATAGAGCCATTTGGACTTTTCGATTAAGTTTTTATCAGACTCAACATCATCTGGGTTCCCTTCAGGATGGCCAGCTATATTTATCTTAAAACTATATTTTTGAAAATAACCTGTCTCGAATAAATCCATTGTCCTAGAAAAAGGACCTTCTTGTTTCTTTGGACTTCCTCCGATTACTAAAATTTCTTTTACTCCAACAGAATCTAGTTTAGCCAAAAAGTCTTCTAACTGATAACGATCTAAAATCGTTCTAGCTGGAAGATGAGGTATGGGATTATATCCTAAATCAAAAAGTGATTTAGAAGCATCAACTATATTCGAATAACTATCTCCTGGTATAAAAGCTACAAAAATATCTTTAAACTTTTTTTCAGGAAGAAATTTTAACCTATCTAATTGTTTAGGAACTATTTCTAGTGAATGCATATGGACATAAAAATGTTATAAAAACTTAATTGTGTGTTACAAGTATAATCTATATATGACTAAATAAAAATTATTTAATCAATGAATCAAAATAAAAATATTAATATCGATGGGAATATAACCCATAAAATAAAAAGATCCCTAGAATTAGCACCTGAAATAATAAAACTAGAATCTAGAAAAAGGTCAAATAGAGGAATAAATTCACCTTTAATAATTCTATACGGTTTAGTTTTATTTATTATTTTAGGAACATTTTTACTATTTTTACCTTTCTCTACGAAAACTGGAGAAAATATTTCTTTAGTTGATAGTTTTTTTGTAGCAACATCTGCAGTAACGGTTACAGGATTGACTCCATTTCAATCTGAAACGACTTGGAGTACTTTTGGACTTTATGTAATAATGATCTTGTCATTTATAGGTGGATTAGGGTTCATGATGGGCGCAGGATTCATAATATATATATTTTTCGGTAGAAAATTAAATTTAGAACAAAAAATACTTATCAATGAAAGTCTTTCTGATGCCACTCCTTCTAAAATAGCCCCAGGAAGCTCAATTAAATTAGTACTTAATATTTTTATAATGAGTCTAATTTTTCAGTTTATTGGCTTTATTATTATGTATCTACTTTGGCAAGAAAAAAGCTTTAGCAATGATCATGGAGCATTTTTTAATGCAATGTTTCATTCAATTTCTGCATTCAACGGAGCAGGGTTTGATATATTAATGGATTCAAACGGAGGGAGTATAGGTACTATAAAAGAAAGCCCATATATCCTCAATATTACAATGATTTTAATTATATTAGGAAGTATTGGATATCCTTTTATTCTAGAATTATTTGCTAATGGAAAACTTTTTCTCCAATCAAAATATAAAGAGATTTTCTTCACATTAAATTTCAAAGTAGTTTTATTTGGAACTGCATTTATTATAATTCTAGGTTCTGCTCAATTTTTATTTTCAGAATGGTCAAATATAGGAACTATATCTGAAGAAAAAATAAAAGAAAAAATTGTACTATCAATTTTTCACAGTATAACTAGGACAGCAGGGTTTTCATTGATTGATTATAACTTGATACATAACAGTACGAGTATTACTACTATTGCACTAATGTTTATTGGTGGAAGCTCTTTATCAGTTGCAGGAGGAATAAAAATAGGCACACTATCAATAATAATTATTTCTTTGATATCTACAATTATAGGTAAAGAAGAGGTCACAATTTTTAAGAGAACTATCAATAAAGATATTATTAGAAGATCTTTAACTATATTTATATTTTCTATATTTCTAATAATATTTTCTTTTATGATTATTTCATCTTTTGAACCTGATACCATATTTAGAGAATTACTTTTTGAGTGCGTAAGTGCATTTGGAAATGTTGGACTGACTACTGGAATTACGGGTAGCCTAAATGACTCCTCCAAAGTGCTTATGTCATTCTTAATGATAATTGGCAGGTTTGGGCCAATGGTGTTGGCTATTATGTTCGTTGGAAAAACTAAAAGAGAAAATGCAAAACCTGCCTATGAAATAGTAAGGATTGGATAATGAAATTAAAACCTCAAGTCGTAGTTATAGGACTAGGAAGATTTGGAACAAGCTTTGCAAGCAAAATGTATCAACTAGGATATGATGTTATGGCTATTGATCATGATGAAGAAAAGGTACAATCTATGATTGGGCAAGTAACATATCCTGTAACAGCTGATGCATCCTCAGAAACTGCATTGCGAGAATTGGGAGTTCAAGACTTCGATGTAGGAGTTGTTGCAATTGGTTCAAATATAGAAGTTTCCGTAATGGTTACTGTTTTACTTAAAACATTAGATCTAAATACTGTGATTGCTCGAGCATCTTCCACACTTCATGAAAGTACATTGAGTAGACTTGGTTGCGACAGGGTTATATTCGCTGAGGAAGAAATGGGAGATAGACTAGCAAATACTTTGTTCACGCCCATTGTTGAAGAATACTTAGAGCTTTCTACTAATCTTGGGATAAGCAAAATGAGAGTCCCAGATAGGCTTATAGGTTTTACATTGACTGAAGCAGGTTTTGAAAATAAACCAGGTTCTCAAAAGTTAACAGTAGTTTCTATAAAAAGAGGAGATTCTTTAGTTCTTTATCCTTCATCAGATGAGGTTCTAACTGAAAATGATGAATTGTGCATAATAGGTAACAATAATAGTATAAATAAGTTGCTCTAAAATGAATCCCCAAAAAATAATATTATTATTGGAAAAAGAAAAAAATGAAGAAATAATTGATTTCGTAGTTCCATTCATCAGAGAGTACTCAACTGTTGTTTATTTTTTGTACGTCATTGAAATACCTGTAAAATATGAGATTGATTATGAAATAGGAAGTGAAATCAATATTGGAGAAAATGTTCTTAGCGATGCAAATAAATATTTGATGTCAAAAAAAAATAAACTATGACTTGAACGGAGAAAATTTTATTCTCTTGCAATCAAGAAATTCTGGAGTAGGAATAGTAAAAGAAGCAAAAAGATTGGGCACTGATATGATTTTTTATAAAAAAAATAAAAATGACTCAAATTATAAATTTGAATATATAAATAAACATTCTGATGCCGATACAATACAACTACTAAAAAGTTAAATTTATGGAAATATCAATAATAGGAACATCTCAAATTACAGATTTTGTAATAAATAAAATAATAAATCATTCTGAGAAAATTAGAGTTTACTCTGAAGAGCGTGATTATAACTTTGAAAATAAAAATAAATCAAAGAAGAATTTAGAAATAATATTAATGAAGAATATAGAAGATAAAATTCAAGAAATAGCTAAATCTTCGGAAATTATTTTTTTATTAAATCAATCAGATTCGTTCAACTTATTTTGCTATGAAAAAATCTTAGCCGATGAAGAAAATAAAAAAATTATAGTCTTAATAAATGACACGGAAATTTACAGTATATTTAAAAATAAAAATATTCCAGTAATAACCCCCACAGAAATTAATGAACAAGATTTTTCATACTTAGTAAAAGGGTAATTTAAATGTACATTATTATATCTGGAATGAACAATATAACTATAAATTTAGCCAAAAAATTAATAGCTGAAGGAAATGAAATAACATTTATTGATGATGATAAAAGTAAGTCAGAAAAAATAGAAAATGAAATCGGATTTGTAAGTCTTTTAGGGACTTCTACCAGTAAAAGTACATTAATTGAGGCAGGATTAGAAAGAGCTGATTACTTCGTAGCATCAAACATTGAAGATGATATAAACTTTTTATCAATCAAAATAGCTAAAAGCCTAAATAACGATATAACTACTGTAGCCCTTATAAACAAGACTTCTAATAAAAAATACTTTGCCGGGGACGATTTTGACTTCGCTTTAGAATATGACGAAATGATAAGCGAAACTCTAAATTCTTTCATATCAAATAATTTTGATCAATTGATTTTTACAAATACAGATAATCACACAGAAATAAGAGTGATATCTGTAGGAAATGATTCAAGCTTAGTTGGAAAAACAATTAATGATATTGATTTAAGTACTGAAACCCAAGTTATAGCAATTATTTCATCTTCTGGTTCTATATCTCACAATTTCAGCAACACATTGAATCCACTTGATAAAATATTAATTCAAAGCACTATAGTTTATAAAAAAAATGAATAAAGAAGAATCAAAATTAAGTTACCTAGGTCCCAAAGGAACCTATAGCGAAGAAGCTGCTTTAATTTATACAAATTATAAAGAGAATATTCTTTCTCCTAAAAAAAATATTTTTGATGTTTTAGATAGTGTGGAGACTTCAGATGAAAATAAAGGAATAGTTCCAATAGAAAATTCTAGAGTAGGAACAATACTTGAAACTATAGATTACCTAATAAATTCAAAAAATATTTTTATAAACAAAGAAATATTACTACCAATCGAAGCATGCCTAATCACAAAAGAAAAAACGACTGATCTTAGTGAAATCAGAGAAATTATTAGTAAACCAGAAGCAATTAATCAATGTAACTTATGGATTAAGAAAAACTTAACAAAAAACATTAAATTAACTGAATATCCATCAACTGCTGAGGCTGTTTCTGACTTAAGAAACTTAGACTCAAGTGTTGCAGCTATTGCCAATTCAAGATCTGCTGAAATAAATAATTGCAATATTTTAGTTAAGGGTATCCAAGACTATAAAAACAATATTACTAGATTTGCTATAGTGTCCAATTACAGAAACGATAGATCAGGAAACGACAAAACATCTATTGCTTTTGACTTTAAGGTTTCTGATGAGGCTGGACTACTTTTCAAGGCATTGGAATGTTTCGCAAAAAGGAATATAAACTTGGCTAAAATAGAAAGTAGGCCCAAAGGAAATGAAATTGGTAATTACATTTTCATAATTGATTTTGATGGACACATAGAAGATAAATTGATTGCCGAAGCCTTAGATGAGTTATCAAGAATAACTTCATTACTAAAAGTACTTGGATCCTATCCTAAATAAACTACTCTTCGTACAAATCTTGTCTATACCTCTTTGACTCTTCTGCACCCTCTTGCACAGCATTATTTAATCTTTCTTTCGCTGAATCAACGAGGTCGTTAGCCTTGAGTCTCCAATCCTTAATATTCTCCCCTAAAAGCTCTCTGGTTTCATTTCCTGTTTTAGGAGCATATATTATGCCTGCAATGAAGCCCAATGTAGCTCCATAAAAAAAGCCTTTATAAAAAGAGTCTTCTGAAGACATTTTACCTTCCTATTCTTTATTTGTTTTTGAGTTTCCAAAAATTGATCTAAATAAATCTACAGATTTATTTATGACATTTAAGGATTCTTTAAAAGATCCAATTTTTTCATTGGCTGTATCTAGCTCAACTTTAATTTTCTTAATTGTTCTAAGTATAAAAATCAAGAAAATTATAGTAAAAATACCTAAAAATGAAAAAATAGCTAAAAATGCTACCATTAAATAATTTTCAAGTTCCGCAAGTGTCAAAATATACCTTTATATTAAATCTTGTATATATCAAATATATAAAAATTTAAGTATAAAATCAAACTTCAAAGCGTTTAGTTAATAACCAATGGCTAAAAATCCAGATAATCTCTTAGTGTAAGAGATCTGGTTGGATGCCTTAGCTTTCTAAGCGCTTTAGCTTCGATTTGTCTTATTCTTTCTCTTGTGACTCCGAATGTTTGGCCAACCTCTTCTAATGTCCTAGGTCTGCTATCATTTATTCCAAATCTATATTCAATTACCTGTCTTTCTCTTGGAGAAAGGGTTTCCAATACTTCAATAATCTGAGATTTTAACAAATTTTTAGATGCAGAATTTTGAGGAGATTCAGCATTCTGATCTTCTATAAGGTCTGCTAAATTCAAATCTTGCTCTTCTCCGATAGGAGCCTCCAAAGATATTGGATCCTGAGATGCTTTCAAAATTTCATTTACTTTATCTGTATCCATATCAAGCTCTTTAGCAATATCGTCTGAAGTTGGCTCAGCGCCTTTTTCTTGAACTAACCTTCTTGATACTCTTAGTATCTTGTTTATTTGCTCAACCATATGTACTGGTATTCTAATTGTTCTTGATTGATCTGCTACAGCCCTTGTAATTGATTGTCTGATCCACCATGTTGCATAGGTTGAAAACTTAAATCCTTTTCTGTAGTCAAATTTTTCTACAGCTCTAATCAAACCAATGTTTCCTTCTTGAACAAGATCTAGCAGAGTTAATCCTCTACCAATATATTTTTTTGCTATAGAAACAACTAATCTTAAATTTGCTTCAGCTAAATGATTTTGAGCCAAATCAGATCTATTAAGGATTTGATTAAAATGGCTATCAATTATCATTTTGTACATAGAAAGTTGATCTAAAAAGTCTTTATTCTTTAAAACGTTTTTTAGATTAGATTTAGTAAAATTATCATCAAGTAACTCTGTAAGGTCTGGAGGAATAAGACCTAATAAATCTGAAAGTTCTTTTACTTTTTCAGTAACCTCATCATTTGAAATATTATTTACATCTGCAACATATTTTATTAAGTCTTCAGAGTACACTCCATGAATTTTATTCATCTCTGATTCCTGGGAAGCTAAGTATGTTAATGAAAGCGCATCTGTTTTAGTTACACCATAAAATTTTCCTATAGATTCTAAAATTGGCTTTAATGCAACTATTGACTCAAAAATTTGCTTAATTAAGTCTATTGAATTAATTAAATCTGAACTTGATTCATCTAGTTCATCATGCATATTTTTATACTTATACTTTAGGTCAATTGTCCTTGCCAAAACCTCTTCGTCTTTCCTAGATAAGAGTTTCACATCACCAATTTCTTTTAAGTACATCCTTATAGGATCTTCATATGTATCTTTAAACTCTTTTTTACCCTTAGAAAGAATATTCATAAGATCATCATTTTGAGCATATGAATCTCCCGATGGAGATGATGACAAATCTTCTTCATCATCTAAACTAGAAGACGTTGAAATTAAGACTTTGTCAATTCCTGCATTAGTATCTACATTATCAATATATAGATTGTCATTTAAGTTATCATTTTCGCTAGTATCTTCTTTCAAGTTACCTCGCTCCTTTCTAGTTCTTTTATATTTTCAGTAATTCTAACCAACTCATCCATCAAAGATGTAATTGCAACTTCATCTTTATGTTCATTATTTTCAAGCTCTAGTAAGCGCATTTCAGCTTCATTGAGCTTTCTTTTTTGATAATCAATGGCAAGCCTATTCTTAACATTTTCAAGCTCAATATCTTTACTTAAATCAGGATCAACTACAAAATCATTTTTTAAGTAATCCTCTATTTCATCATAAATAAAAATAAGATCTTCCGATAGTCTTTTTCTATCAATTACTTCCTGTGATTTTTTCCAGAGCTTAAAAACTGACCTATAGTGTAAATCTGAAAAATAAACATCTTCTATATCTTTAACATTTTCAAATAATTCATTAGAATCCATAAGAATTGCTAAAAAATGTTTCTCTTGAGCTTTTTCAGGATTAAATATTACTCTTCTTATTCTGTCTTCATCTTTAATTGTTTTAGTGTTTTTTCTATATTTTGACTTACTTAGATTAGAAGACTCTGATTTTAATAGATCAAAGCTCAAGTCTGTCAGTTTAGATATTTTAGATAGATAAAAAGATTGCTGTACTTCATCGCATGATTCAATAATGAATGGTAGTAGTAAATCTAAAAACTTATAAGTATCTTTCTGTGGACCTTTTAAGTGCATATCTGAGTAATATTCAATAAGATAATCAATAAAGTTTTGGGCCAAACTAATCATCTCTTCCCACTCAACTGGGTTTGTGCGAAAAATTTCATCTGGATCTTTTCCTGTAGAAGGAAAGCAAATCTTAATGCGTATATTTTTTCCTACATTTTTTGTAGCGCTAGAAATATTATCTTTTAATTTATCTATTGTATCTATAGCTGCCTTTTTCCCCGCAGAATCATTATCAAAACAGAAAATTATCTCCCCAAGTGAAGAATCATAGGTAACAAGTCTTCTTAATTTCTCAAAATTATCAGAGCTTATCTGGGTTCCCATTGCAGCAACTAAATTATTGTATCCCCTATCATATCCAGAAATACAATCAAAATATCCTTCAACAACAACTACTTGGGACTTAAGTTTTATATTTTCTGTAGCCCTATCAAGACCATAAAGTATAGATGATTTATTAAATGCTTCACTGTCTCTAGAATTAATATATTTACTCTTTGAGTTTTCACTTAAGGATCTACCAGAAAAACCAACTATGTTTGATTTTTCATCTAAAATAGCAATGGTGACTCTATTTCTAAAAAAATCAATCCAATCATTATCATCAGTTTTTGAAAGAAGGTTAGAGTTTATTACTCCTCTTTTATTTACTTTATTTGATTGAAAGAAGCTCATCAGGCTACCCATATTTCCATCAGGACAATAGCCTATAAAATTATTCTTTATTGATTCTTTAGAAATGCCTCTTTCTTCAAGATATGCTCGAACATTTTTTGAATTTTCAGAGGATTCATCAAAAATTTGTTTAGAAAAATAATTTTGAGCTAAATTATTTACCTCAAAAACTTCATTTAGTAGAATATTTGATTTCTTTCGTTTTTCTATTTCATCAGAGAATGTATTATCATCGTAATCTAGAGACAAGTAAGATGAGAGCTGCCGCATAGCTTCAACAAAGGTGAGTTTTTCTGCAGACATCAAATAATCAAACACATCTCCACTTTCATTGCATCCATAACATTTGTATCTCTTACGGTCCTTACTTAATGTGAAAGATGGAGTCTTTTCTTCATGAAAAATACAAAGGGCTTTAGGTATAGATCCTTGATTTTGCCAGACAATTCCTTTGGTCCCAAGAAATTCTAAAAGATCAATTTTTTCTTTAATTGTATCTTTCAAATCTGAGGGCATTTATAATTTCCTATACACTTTCCCCTAGTGTACATATTATTAGAAAAGTTGCACAGCTTTTAATGTTAATTTTTTGTGAAATTTTTTTTAATTTAAAATAGAAAATTAAATATTCTCAAATTTTAAGTTTTTAGATATACCTGGAGAAATATTTTCTGCAATATTAATAGCATAATGGTCTGTCATACCACATATAAAATTTGATATTACTTCTTCATTATTTTGATCTTTTCTTAAATATTTTTTCGGAATTTTATTGAAATTGTCTGAAAAATAATTAAATAAAAATTTTATTATTTTATTTGCAGTTTCCCCCTGTAAAGAATCGCTTACAGGAAGATAAAAATTTTCGAACATATAGTCTCTAAGTTCTGTCATAGAAGATGAACATTTTTCAGACATTTTGACATAAGGAATCTCTTTAGATTTTTTTCCAGTACAATCCCAAGAACTAACAATTACATCAGTCACAAAATAATTTATTCTCTCTGATCTAGAAAAATTAAAAAAATATTCTATGCTACTTGGGATATTTTTAGTATTTATAAAATTTGATCTTTTTGCGTCTTCTATATCATGACTCAAGTATGCCAAGGCATCAGAGATTCTAACAATTTGAGCCTCTAGAGACATTCCTTGAACAGATTCTTTGGTCAAAAAATTTCCTTGCTTTTTTGAATGTCTTCTTATTGCATCCACAACATAATTTGTTAGATTTAAGCCTTTTCCATTTTTTTCTAGTGATTCTATAATTTTTACTGAGTGAACAGAATGATGAAATCCATTTTCCAATATGTCATTAAGTGCAGATTCTCCTATATGGCCAAAAGGGGTATGACCTAGGTCATGACCTAATGATGCAGCCTCTACTAAATCTTCATTCAAATTTAGTGCTCTAGAAATTGTCCTTCCGATTTGAGAGACTTCGATTACATGAGTCAGCCTTGTGGTGTAATGATCACCTTCTGGTGCTACAAAAACCTGACTTTTATGCTTTAATCTTCTAAAAGAATTAGTATGAATGATTCTATCTCTGTCTATTTGGAATGCGTTTCTATATAATCCTTGTGTTGGCTCGTCAACTAATCTAATAGCACTTTCTTCATTAACTGCAAATTTTGACAATTGAGATTGCTTTAGAGAATTGAGGGAAAAAAAGTATGATGAAATATCATCTAGTTTCAATTTAAATTGTCCTTGTATACTTATATATTATTTTTTTATTTTCTTCTTTTAAATATTCTTTAGGTAAGAGGTCTGATATTCTATGCATAATTTCCTGTGTAATTTTATCGTATAAATCTTTGTTTTTACTCTCAGAAATAGAATTTATCTTAAACGGTTTCCCAATCTTGATTTTTACTGACATTCTAGGAAAAACAAATTGCAAATAATTTTTACACTTTTCTGATCCAGAGATTGATACAGGTAAAATTGTACTATCTGTATCAAGGGCAATCATAGTAGCTCCATTAAATCCTTTTTGTAACTTAAGATCTTTACTTCTTGTTCCTTCAGGAAAAATCAAAAGAGAATTGTTTTTAGATGACAATTGTTTTTTAGCCCAGTTTATTGCTGATAAATTTAGGTTCCCTCTATTTATAGGAAATGCACCATAAAATTTCAAAAAAATATTAAATGGAAATCTAAATAATTCTTTCTTCGCTAAAAATTTTGACTCTTTTCCTACAGCTGATGCACATAAAGCTGGATCAATAATTGAAAGATGATTTGAAACAGTCAAAACACTTTTGTTCTTAGGAATATTTTCGAATCCTTCAATTCTTAGATCTCCAAAAAGAAAAAAGGTAAACTTTAATCCAAAATCACATATCTTAAATAGTTTACTCATCTTGGTATAGCTCTATTATATTTTTTACAACTTGTTCTATAGTAAAATCATCTGTGTTTATTACAATAGCGTCTTTGGCTATAGCTAAAGGAGAATTTGATCTACTTTTATCAATTACATCTCTAGACTCTAGCATTTTTTTTATTTCCTCTTCTGATGATTCATTTAAATCTTTTGATCTTCTTGATGCTCTAATTTCAATAGACGCATCCAAGTAAATCTTTAGCCTAGAACTAGGAAGTACTTTTGTACCTATGTCCCTGCCTACCATAACTATATTAGTGTTATTAGAAATTTTCTTTTGCATGGAAACTAAGTTTTCTCTAACAGATTTGATCTTTGAGAAATCAGAAACTTTTGAGTCGATTTTATTAGTAAATAAAAAACTAGAAATATCTTTTTCTTGAAATATTATTTTGTTTTGAAGATTTGAAAAATCTATAATAAGCTTAGAGTCAAAAAATAATTTAGAGGCTTCAACAGGGTCTAAATTAAATTCTTGAATCAAGTAGGTTACTGCCCTATACATAATTCCTGTATCTAAAAAATCGTATGACAACTTTTCTGCAAGAAGCTTTCCTACTACAGATTTTCCAGATGCTGCTGGGCCGTCAATAGCTATTGAATTATATTCCATTTAACTTTTCTTTCTGAAATACAGGAAGGTTTAATCCCATGACATCAAAAACTAACCTAGGATTTGCATTACTTCTTAAATTACTGATAGTCTTGATTAGCTCCAATACAAAATTATTAATTTCTTCTGTGTCAAACATATCAAATAAATCCGTGTCAAATAATTGAGAATTTTTATCTTCATAAAAATTATTTAATGAAATTTTGCAGAAATCAATCCATAGATTCAATTCATTGAAAATAGCATTTCTATCTGTTCTAAATCTAGTTGAAAATTTTTGAGCAAAATTCATCCTTTCACTTATATCTGACGTACAAAACTCTAAAAACCTATCATAAGACTCATAATATCCATCAATTAAGGTAGTGTCGGATGATAACTTCTCAGCGATTTCTATTTTTCCAAGTGAAAATTGTAAGATTTTTTGTATTACTGAATCATCAATATCAAAATTTGAAGAAATATATTTTTCCATTTCTTCTTCACTTATCTCCAAAATGTTTATTTTTTGAGCTCTAGACAAAATTGTTGGATAAATTGAGGATAAATCATTAACTAAAAATAGAAATATAGAACTTTTAGGCGGTTCTTCCAAGAGTTTTAAAAAAGCATTTGAAGCTTCATTATTTAATTTTTCAGCACCATCTAATATAAATATTTTATATTCACTCATAAAAGGCCCTAGGTTAGCAATCCTGCTAATTTCTTGAACGTGAGCTAACTTAATTTGGTCTGACTTATTGTCTTCCACACCATCTACTGGTGACTTGGAATCCATAATTACAAGATCATAATGTTTACCATCGTCTATTTTTTTACAATTTATACAAGTTTCACTAACTAAACAATCTTTAGTATTTTCTTTACAGAATAAAAGCTTAGCAAATGATATTGCTAGATTTTTTTTCCCTACATTATTAGGACCATGAAAAATGTAGAAATGAGAAAGAGAATTTTTTTTTATTGAATTTTCTAAAATTTTATAAGCTTTTTGATTGATAATAGTCATAAAATGGATGTACTTAAAAGATCTCCATAACTTTCTCTTCTTCTAATTAAAAAATGAGATCCGTTTTTTATCATTACAACTGCTGGTCTTACTTGCATATTGTAATTACTAGCCATTGCTAAATTATAAGCTCCAGAAGCTGGTAATGCCAATAAATCATCAATTTCAGGATTCGGGATTTCTACATCTCTTGCAAGGTAGTCCCCTGATTCACAAAATTTACCAGATATTGTAGATTTCATTGTATTTTCTTTTTCTAAAGCTTTAGTAATAGAAAACACAGAATAATCAGAGCCATAAAGTGCTGGCCTTATATTATCTCCCATGCCACCATCTACTGACACATAATTTCTCACATTGGGAATAGTCTTAATTGATCCAATTCTGTATATACTAACTCCAGACCTCCCAACTAATGCTCTTCCTGGCTCAAGAATTACTTTCGGAAGACTAAAATTATGAGTTTTACATGATTTCTTAATAGAATCACCAATGACTTTTGCATAATGTGAAATTGGCAGAGGCTGCTTATCTACTTCATAACCAATTGCAAAACCACCCCCTGGACTAAATTCTTTTATATCTAGTCCATACTTATCTCTCATATTTGCTGCAAAATCATAAACATAATCTATAGCTTCAGAATAAGGTTCAAGCTCAAAAATTGGAGATCCTAGATGGAAATGAAGCCCCAAGAGATTAAGTGATTTAATTTTCATTAGTTGCTCAATAGCTTTTTCTGCATGACCTGTTTCAATTGAAAATCCAAACTTAGAATCTAGAACCCCTGTTGTAGTTAACAAGTGAGTATGAGGATCTATAGATGGAGACACTCTCAACATTACATCCTGAGTTTTATTTATTTCTTCAGTAATAGTTCTCAGGTTTTCTATTTCATTAAATGAATCAATCGTTATGTGGCCAATTCCATAGTCAATTGCATCTCTAAGCTCTTCTGGAGATTTATTGTTTCCATGAAAATTTATTCTACTAGGAGGGAATTTTACATGCTTAGCTATTGCAAGTTCGCCACCAGTAACAACATCTATATTCATTCCATTTTCGTCTAATAGCTTTAGGAGATAAGGATTTGAAAAAGCTTTTGTAGAATAAGAAATTACGCTATTTTCAATCTCAGAATTAAATGAATCTTGAAAATCCTTAATCGTAGTCAAAATAGTATTCTCATCATATACATATAATGGAGTTCCGTAAGTATCTGCTAATTCCTCTAAATCAACACCCCCAATTGAAATGTTATTTTTATCATTAACAAAAGTGTTGTTAGGAAATATATCACTTCCTGAAAATTGAATCTTTTCTGTCATAATCTACCCTATTTTTTGTTCACTGAATAATATAAATTCTATAACTTTTAATTAAAAAAAACATTAAATGGATAAAGAAATAAGACTTACAAACTTTTCTAGTTGCGGTGGTTGAGCTGGAAAAGCTTCCATAGAAGTACTGGACAGGGTTCTGGGCCAGATAAACAAATCAATTTCGTCAGAAAAAATTTTAGTTGATCAAAAAACTAAAGATGATGCAGCTGTTTACAAAATATCTGATGATAAAGCCATTATTTTTACTACTGATTTTTTTGCACCTGTAGTAGATGATCCATTTTTATTTGGTCAAATTTCTGCCACAAATGCAATCTCTGATGTTTATGCCATGGGAGGAGATCCTACTCTAGCGCTAAATATATGCTGCTTTTCGGATAATATTCCTGAAAAATTTATTGAAGAAATAATTAATGGAGGTATATCCAAAGCTAATGAAGCAAATGTAATAATTGCAGGAGGCCATACAATAAATGACAAAGAGCCAAAATATGGATTAGCAGTTATTGGAGAAATAAATCCTGAAAAATTAATGAAACTTGATAATGCAAAGCTAAATCAAGATATCATTCTTACAAAACCTCTTGGGAATGGAATTTTGATAACAGGATCTAAAAATTCAAATATAAATTTAGATGATTATCCTGAAGGAATCTCATATATGCTTGAATTAAATAAATCAGCTTCCGAAACTGCAAAAGAATTTAACATTAAAGCTTGTACAGATGTAACAGGTTACGGACTTATTGGTCACTTAAAAAACATTCTTAATGCTAGTAACATTTCTGCTGAACTAAATTTTTCAAATATTCCAATAATTGATGGAATACTTGAAATTTCAAAACCTGAAAATTGGTCATCTGGTGCTATGAACAATGAAAAATACTTTAATAAAAATATTATTTGGAATAACTCTATATCTTTATCAGAAAAGATGATTTTATTCGATCCTCAAACTTCAGGGGGCTTATTATTTACTGTTGACAGAGATAAATCTGAGGCATTTCAAAAAAAATTATCGGAAAATGAAAATTTAGTTATTAGTAAAATTGGGCAAACAATTAAGAGAATGAATCAGGAAATAAAATTTGTTTAATCTTACTTTTATCTAATTTATCTAAGCTTGAGTTATCCTTTTTTTCGAGTTTTCTTATTTCTTTTTTTATTTCTTCCAGTTTATTTCTAAATTCTATCTCTGGACTTTCACCTCTTTGAATCATCAAAAAATAAATAAAAAACAGAGAATTTTTAGGATCTTTTGATAAATTATCTAAAATTTCTTTTTCATCAAATTTTATATCTAATTCAATTAAAGTTTTTATCATACGTTCCGCTGTGATACCCGAAGGTCCATTAAAGTTTAAATCATTAGAAGTATCTGACGATTTCTTTTTTAGACTTTTCCAATTTTGTTCAACTTCGTCTGCTGAACTAAATTTTTTATCGTATGTTTCATCAAAAACATGAGGATGCCTTTCAATAAGCTTATTAATAGCATGCTCTATAACTGTTTCTTTGTTGTATCGACTTAAGGAATCACCAATTTGAAAGTAAAAAATCATATGAGTTAATAAGTCTGATAATTCGTCAATTATTTTATTATTATCTTTCTTTTCTACAGCATCTAATAATTCGTAAGATTCTTCAATTGTCAGTTGGGACAATTTTTCTAATTTAAGGTCTCTATCCCAAGGGCACCCTTTATCAGATCTAAGTTCTTCAATGATTTTTTCTAATTTATTTATGTCGTTTTTTTTCATAATTTAAAAAGTTATAATATTGTATGACTAAAAAAATCTTCCCCTTATTGAAAGTTCTTACTTATATTCTCTGGGTTCCTTTTATAATAACTATTAGTTTCGAAATGATAACATTTTCTGATTGGATTTATGAATTTAATTGGGAAAGGAATAATATTTCATATAAGACCAACTTAAATAAAGACCAGCTAAATTCAGCTTCAGACCAAATAAAAGATTACTTTAAGAATGATCAAGAAAAAATAAAAATCTCAGTTGTGCAATCAGGTAGAACTATACTTAATTTATTCAATCAAAGGGAAATAGACCATATGATTGATGTAAAAAATCTAGTGAAAACAACTCTATTATTTGAAAAAATATCATTATTTTTTATATTTTTTTTCTTTGTAATAATTTCTTATAAGAATGGTTTTAAAAAATTATTTAGATTTCTATACAAGACTGTTTATAAATCTCTATTAATTTGGAGCGGTATTTTTCTTATAATTTTATCCGGAATAATAATAAATTTTAATGCATCTTTCATTTTGTTCCATAAAATTTTATTTAGGAACGATTTATGGATCCTTGATCCAAGAACCGATTATTTATTAATGATGTTTCCTGAAAGATTTTTTTTAGAGGTATGCTTGGCCATTTTATTCATTTTTGTGATTATAAATTTTCTGATTTTCATCACTTCTTATTTATTAGATAGAAAATTAAATCCAAGATGAAACAATGTCAATTGAAAAGGAAATATTGTCTATGACAGCTTTATGCTTTTGATTTATTGGTTTTTTTGAATTATTTTTAGATATCAATACAGCATCCATCCCTACATTTATAGCACCTAAAATATCTGCAACTGGATTATCTCCAAAATGGATAACATTTTCAGGAATTGTATTTAATCCTTTTAATGTCTCTAAAAAAATCAATGAGTGAGGTTTTGCAGTTCCTAACTCATTAGATAAAGATAAAGTGTCATAAAGCAATTGGTTTTCAGATAAAAATCTACGATAAACTTTAGGAGAATTAAATCCTGTATTTGAAATTATTCCTATTTTTAGTTTTTTAGTCCTGCAGAATTCTAACAATTCATATGTACCGTCAAAAATATGAGGAGGATTTTCTAAAAATGCTCTATCCAATTCATCGCCTAACGAAATTATTTCCTTTGGCTCTAGTTTATTTATAAGATTTGTATCAATTTTATTAATAAAAATTTCTAACCAATTTTTAAAAAGTCTATCTGAATGAAATCTTGAAAATACATTTATTTGATAAGTAACAAAATCAAGAGCTAATAATACATCAGAATAATCAATGCTATCAGAAAATTTCAATAAATACTCATATGCATAATGCGCCTTGATTTCTCTTCGAGTTTTAGAAAAAGAAGAAAAATCTTTTTCTCCTATAATGGTTTCCCATAGGTCTAATGTTACTGATTTATTCATAAAATTTAATAAATTTTTAATTCCTTACAAAAACAAAGCTAAAAAACCAAATACTTATAGCAGAAAAAAACTATCATATTAAAAAAGTATATAAGGCATAAAGATCAAAATAAAAACATTATCTCTTTCTAATTATAGAAATCATAAAAATTCTTCGATAGATCTTCAGGATGGATTTAATATTTTTTCTGGACTAAACGGACAGGGAAAAAGCAATTTATTTGAGGGTATATATCTTTTATCTATAGCAAAATCTTCTAGGGTTTCAAACGATAAATTTCTAATTAATAATTCTCTTTTGGATACAGGAGGGCATACTCAAGTATTAGGTATAGCTGAGGAAAAAAATAGAAATATTAAAGCCCAAATAGACTATGATATTTCAAAAAATTCAGATTTAGTTAAAACATTTAGAATCAATGGGGTTTTAGTTTCTAATCAAGAATTTGTTGGAAATATTAATTCTGTATTTTTTGATACTGATGATATTTCAATAATATCTGGCCCCCCACTTATTAGAAGGAAATATCTAAATATACTTCTAAGTCAGATCAATAACGATCATGTAAAAAATTTGCAAAGATATCAAAAGGTTTTATATCAAAGAAACAGTTTGCTCAAAAATATTAAGGATGGAAAAAGTAACGAAAAAGAAATTGAGTTTTGGGATAATAGATTGTCTGAAGAAGCTGCAAATATTTTCTTTGAAAGAAACAAAATCATAAAAACTATTAAGAATAGTAGTAATGATTTTGCTAAAAATTTTAATGAAAAAATTGATCTTAATATTAGATATCTACCAAAGATAGGAAAAAATATAGAAAATAAATTTCTTGAAGAAGAACCAAGTATAGATGAAATAAAACTAATATTTTACGAATCTCTCAAAAAAACTCATTCAAGAGATATTGATCAAAGAATAACTACAATTGGTCCGCATAGAGATGATTTTGAAATAATTTTTAATAACGCTCCAGCTTCTATAACTGCTTCTAGAGGTCAATCTAGAATAATTTCTTTGTCATTAAAATTATCAGAGGCAAAAGAAATAAGAAATATTACAAATAGAAAACCTATATTAATTTTGGATGATATTTTTTCAGAATTAGACGAAAAAATGAGAGAAAAAGTTGTAACTGAGATTTTAGATTTTGATCAAATTTTATTATCTACTGCAGATATTTCCCTAATAGATAAAAAAAATATTAAAGACGGTAAATATTTCAAAATAAATGATGGAAAAATAGAACCTAATTGAATCCTTATTCCTTATCTAGTTCAAAAGTTGAATGAAGAGCATTTACTGCTACATTAACATCCTTTTCGTTAATAAGGCATGTAATTCTAATCTCAGATGTCGTAATCATTTCAATATTTATTTCTTTTTTACCAAGTGCATTAAACATTTCAGTTGCATATCCAGGAGCATTTTGCATCCCAGTTCCTACAAGGCTTATCTTTGCAAAACCTTTTCCTTTTATAATTTCTTCAAAATCTAAGTTTTTTTGATCCATTAGTATTTCATAAGCTCTCTGTAAATCATCATCTGAAACTGAAAATGAAAAGTCTATATAGCCATCCATAGGTATATTTTGAACAATAACATCAATACTAATAGATCTATCAGATAAAGGTTTCAGTATTGATGCCGCTGTTCCAGGTACATTCTTAATCTTTTTTACTGTTATTTTTGAAACATTTTTATCGATAGCTATACCTGTAACTGTTTTATTATTTTCCATGTTTTCTCCTTTTACTATAAGCGTACCTTTGGTTTCTGAAAATGTTCCTGCAACATATACCGGGACATTATAAACCGAAGCTAATTCAATTGATCTTGGATGCATTTTTGCACCCAAAACAGCCATTTCAAGCATATCTTCATAGTTAATATAATCAATTTTTCTTGCAGTTGAGACAACTCTTGGATCTGTTGTATAAATTCCCTCTACATCAGTAAAAATTTCACAAACATCAGCCCTTAATGCAGCTGCTAGAGCCACTGCAGTGGTATCAGAGCCTCCTCTGCCTAGAGTAGTAATATCACCTTCAGTATTTATGCCTTGAAATCCCGCGATAATTAGAATTTTATTTTTATTTATTTCATTCATCATTCTTTCTGTATTAATATCAGATATTCTAGCCGATCCATGAATTTGGTCTGTAAAAATTCCTGCCTGAGGGCCAGAAAGACTTATTACATCTTGTCCCAAAGACTTAATAGACATTGCAAGTAATGTTGCAGATACAAGTTCTCCAGTAGAAAGCAATGTATCTTTCTCTCTTAAGTCAGGCTCTGTTTCATTAAATATTACTTTTTCAGACATCTCAACTAATTGATCGGTAGTCTTTCCCATTGCAGATACTACAACTACAGGAGAAAAACCTTCTGATTTTTTTTCAACGACCTTTTTAGCAATAAGCTTAAGCTTGTCTACATCACCTATCGAAGTTCCACCATATTTCTGTACAACAATTTTATTTCTCAAGAAGATAAGCTCCTTTTGTAGAAATTGAAGAAATAATACCAATGCCAGGTATATCAAGCTTGTTGGCAGCGTCTAGCATTTCATAATTTATTGTTAGTTCTTTTCCTAGCGTTATTGCAGAAATAGTAGGACCTGAACCTGAAAGATAAGAAGATATAGCACCTGCATTCATAGCTGCATTGCTTATAGTTGAATATCCCCTAATTTCAGGTGTTCGATACTGTTCATGAAGCTTATCCTGAAAAGCATATTTTAGAAGATCAAAATCATTTGTATTAAGTGAATTTACCAAAAGAGCAGATCTCGTAATATTGTACACTGCATCCTCTCTTGTAATTGTATTTGGCAGTGCGGCCCTTGATTCACTGGTGAGTATTTTTTGGTCTGAAACAAAAGAAACTATTTTAATATTATTATCAAATTTAATATTACTTATAAACCATTTTTCTAAATCCTTGAAACCTAATGTAATACCTCCATACAAAGCAGGACCAACATTATCTGGATGACCTTCAATATCAGAAGCAATTTGGAAAATATCATCATGATTTAAATCTACATTATGAACACTATAAGCTAATAAAATCCCAGCTATAATCGCTGAAGAGCTACTGCCTAATCCTCCTGAAGTTGGAATTGAATTATTACACCTAAGTGAAACTTCTATTTCTTTTTCACCTAAAATGCTTGTTGTGTGTAGAAAAGATTTATAGATTAGATTATCTTTTGTTATGTTTAGGGTGTCAGCTCCATATCCTATGTTTTCTATATTGAACTTTGATCTTCGAAAACTAATCTCATTCCAAACATTTAGACATGCACCAATTACATCAAATCCTGACCCTAAATTTGCCGATGAAGCAGGAACCATAATTGTATTGAAATTATTCATAATCTTAAGACCTTAATTGCCCCTCTCCTGTTACTACCCATTTATAAGTCATTAAGTCATTTATACCCATCGGACCTCGAGCGTGTAATTTATCAGTTGATACAGCAACTTCTGCACCCAAACCTAGTTCAAAACCATCATTGAATCTAGTTGAAGTATTATGAAAAACTGCAGAAGCATCAACTCTATCCAAAAAATATTTTGCTTGTTTTTTATCAGTTGATATTATTGCTTCTGAATGCTTAGAACCAAAAGTATCAATATGAGAAATTGCTTCATCTATATTTTGAACAGTCTTTATACTAACTACTAAATCAAGAAATTCTTCTCCAAAATCAGAATCTTTTGCTAACTTTATTTTAGATTTATTTTCATATTTTTCAAAAGAAAATTTATCAGCTCTTATTTCAACTTTTTTTTCTAAAAATAAATCAAATAATGGATTTACGATGTCTAGAGAATCATGATGAATTATTATTGTATCCAAAGCATTACATACTGAAGTATTTTGAGTTTTGGCATTATCAAGTACACTTAAGGCTAAATCTACATCAATTGCACTATCAACGAATGTGTGACAAACCCCAACTCCACCTGTTATTGATGGCATCTTTGCTTTTTCATTTACTAGATTCACCAAAGATGAAGATCCCCTAGGAATAAGAAGATCGATGTATTTATCCATTGATAAAATCATATCGACAGCTTTTCTATCAGTAAAATCCAAAAAGTACATTGATTTTTCTGGCAAACCTGCTTCTTTCATTGCTTCTGATACAAGTTTAAACAATGCTAAATTAGTTTTTATACAATCGCTTCCACCTCTCATAACCAATCCATTGCCTGACTTTATTGCTAATGATGCTATTTCAACAACAACATTAGGTCTACTTTCAAAAATCACACCCAGTACACCAAGAGGTACTCTAACTTTATTTACAAGAAGCCCATTATCTCTAATATTGGTATTAATTAGTTCTGAAACTGTATCATCCAAATTTGACACATTTTCTAATGAGGTAACCATTCTAGAAATAGTATTTTCGGTAATTTTCATTCTTTGTATTACATGGTTTTCAATACCATTCTTAGATGCATTTTTTAATTCTTCAGAGTTTATTTCAATAATTTTTGAACTATTTGATAAGAGTTTCGAAGATAAAATATTGAGGCATGATTTCCTTATTTCAGAATCAAAAAGAGGTAATTCTGAGGAAAATTTCTTAACATCTATTAATTTTTTTTCTAAATTTTCTATCATCTACTTTAAATTGTTATAACCAAGTTATTTCTATGGATTATTTCTGAACCAAAGTTTTTATCAACATAATTAATTATATCTTTCGTTTTCATGCCTTTAATTTTACTTATTTCTAAGGAAGAATAATTAGCTATTCCCCAACCAATAATTTTTTTTTCTAAATTTTTTATTCCAATAATATCCCCTCTATCAAAATCTCCTCCAACTTCTAAAATACCTGCCGGTAAAAGGCTAGAATTTCCTATTGCTTTTATTGCACCTTCATCCAAAATCACATCTCCTTTTGAGGAAGAATAACCCGTCATCAACCATCTTTTCCTAGATTCTTTTAAGGATTCTTTTGCAATAAATTTTGTTCCAATGCTTTCACCAGAAATTATTCTAGGAATAACATTTTTTTCATATCCCGAAGCTATGTACATATCTATTCCTGAATTTACAGCGATAGTCGCGGCTTGAATTTTAGATCTCATTCCCCCAGAACCTACCTTGTCAGCAGGCCCTTGACCATAACTAATTATATCCTCAGAAATATTATCAACAGTTTTGATTTTTGTAGCATTATGGTCGATTGTCGGATCAGAAGTATACAATGCATCAATTTTACCTAATAAAATGAGCATGTCACCGTCAACTGCGTTTGCAACCATTGCAGAAAGCCTGTCGTTATCTCCATATGCTCTGTCTTCAAGCTCATCTGTTGAAACAACATCGTTTTCATTAATAATTGGAATAATATCTACACTCAATAATTCATTAAGTGTATTTCTAATGTTTAGGTAACCAGATCTATTTTCAAAATCTTCTCTTGATAACAATCCTTGTGAAATACCCTTTGATTTATTTGAAAAATATTTTTCATATGCTTTCATAAGCAAAGGCTGACCTATAGATGCTAAAACTTGTTTGTGAATTAGATAAGAATCATTCATTTTAATTTGTTTATTCAGAGCTCTTAGGTACTGCCTTCCAGCGGCCACGGCTCCAGAGGATACAACTATAACTTGAAAACCCTGATCATGAATAGAGGAAATTTGATTACATAAATCCTCGATAGCAGAATCATTTAATATATTTTCATTTTCTGTTATTAGATTGCTTCCAATCTTAATTATTATTCTTCTATGATCCATAATGGCTATTAAAAGTCTTTGTTATATAAAACATTTTATTTTTTTTCTAATAAAATATATTTTATCTGATTATGAAATCGAATCATTTAGTAGAGATTCACGAGTTTTTACATAATAACACCACATTTTCAAGTGTGGTTAGTGGTTTGCGTAAAAAATCACCTCAAAAAATTTCATCAAATAAATCAAGTTTTGGATTTATAATCTCCACGTTAAGTAAATTACTTAAAGTTCCTTCAGTAGTAATCACATCTAATCCAGAAGAGTCCATTGAAATATTAGATAGTATCAATTTTTGGAGTACATCAACTTCAAATCTAAACTTCACAGAAAGAAATGAAATCTTTCTTGAAAAATATAAGCCTGATAATAAAAGCGTAAAAGATAGAATGAGATGCCTTGAGGCATTATTTACAGATAAATTTCAGAATAAAACTCCTATCATTTGCACATCAATTCAATCATTAAGCACAAAAACACTATCAAAGGATAACTTTGAAAATCTTTCAATAAATCTTCAAATAGGAAATAAAATAAATCAAAAAGATTTTATAGATTCATTGATAAAAGCTGGATTTAAAAATTCTTCTATTGTTGAATCCGTAGGACAATTTGCCAAAAGAGGAGATATAGTAGATTTATTTTGCTTGTCAGAACAAAATCCTGTTAGGATAGATTTTTTTTATGATGAAATTGAAAGTATAAAAATATTTGAAACATCAACTCAAAAATCTTATAAAAATATTAAAAAGATTTTTATTTCTCCAGTTCAAGAAACTTTTATTTTTCAAGACTTGAATAAGGTAAAAGATCTAAATCACAAATTCTTTGATCAAATTCAAATAGATGAAGAGAAAAAAATATTTGAAGATTTTAAGTCAATTAGAAGGTCAGAAAATGACGAATTGATAAATTATTACTCTGGTTTTTTTGATAACGGATCATTATTTGATTACATGAAAAATGAAACATTAATAGTAAAAATAGATGACTATAACTTGGATCTAGAATTAAATCTAACTGATAAAAAAAGAGAAGAAAATTATATTTCAAAGCTTGAGCAAAAAACTATAAAAAAAATGTTCCCAATTCCATACTTAGAAAAAAACGAAATAACAAAAGCATTTAATTCTAAAAAAAATTTACTTGTACTCAATCAAAGAAATGATGGGGAAGTAGCTAGCAGAAAAATTAATTTTACTATACCTAAAATATTTGATTTCAATAAAGATAATATTTTCAGATATATAGATACAAAAAATAAAGATGAAAAAATCATAATAAGTACTGATTATCCATCAAGAATAAAAGAAATTATTGGCTCAGATAAAACAAAAATTTTTAGCGATATAAAAGAATTTTCAAAAGATAAAATAAACATAATTTCTAAAAATGCAGGAGAAGGTTTTAGGCTAATAAGCAATGACAATTCTTTATTATTACTGACTGATAAAGAAATTTTTGGAAGAAAGAAAAAAAGAGTATTTAAGTCATATTCTAATAATATTCCCTCGAATGTTTCATCTGAACCTTTCAAGCTAAATGATTATGTAGTACATATAGATCATGGAATTGGCAAATTTACAGGGACTATACAAATGGGTTCATCAGATAAAGAATTTATCGTACTAGAGTATAAAAATGAGGATAAATTATACGTACCGTCTGATCAAATCGATAGAATTCAGGTATATAAATCTTTTCAAAAGAATGAAACTAAACTTGACACATTAGGTTCAAATAAGTGGGTTAAGACTAGAAGTAAAGTTAAAAAATCAATAGAAATACTTGCAGGAGAACTGCTTCAGATTTATGCTGCTAGAGAAAATATAAAAGGCAAAAGCTATAAAAAGAGCACAGATTGGTATAAAGTTCTTGAAGAATCTTTTGAGTTTGAAGAAACAACAGATCAATTAAAATCTATAGAAGAAATAAATCTAGACTTGGAATCAAAAAACCCAATGGATAGATTACTTTGTGGAGATGTAGGTTTTGGCAAAACAGAAGTAGCTTTAAGAGCTGCTTTTAAGGTTGTAGAAAACGGTTTTCAGGTAGCAATATTAGTACCTACAACAGTTTTAGCTCTTCAGCACTTTAAAACCTTCAAAGAAAGATTTGAGCCATTCCCTATCCAAATAGAATATATGTCTCGATTTGTTTCCAATAAAAAAAATAATGAAATTCTTTATAAGTTGAAAAATGGAAATGTAGATATAGTTATAGGCACTCATAAATTACTAAGTGAAAAAATACAATTTAACAATTTAGGGTTACTGGTTATCGATGAAGAACATAAGTTTGGAGTAGAGCAAAAAGAAAAAATAAAGAAAAAAGAAATTGATATTGATATTCTAAGTCTTAGTGCAACTCCAATCCCTAGAACCCTAAGCTTAGCACTTAATGGAGTAAGGGATTTGAGTGTGATAAATACTCCTCCTGAGAACAGAATTCCTGTAAATAATTATCTATCCGTATATTCAGAAAGCCTTATTAGGCAAGGTATATTAAGAGAGATGGAAAGAAAAGGGCAAGTTTTTTTTGTAAATAATGAAATATACAATATTGAAATTATTGCTAACCAAATAAAAAAAATTATCCCTGAAGCTAAAATAGAGATTGCTCACGGCCAAATGGATAAAAAACAATTAGAAAGCATAATCACAAATTTTATGGAGAATAAATTTGACGTGCTGGTCTGCACTACAATCATTGAATCTGGAATAGATATGCCAAATGTTAATACTTTATTTGTAAATAATTCTCATAAATTTGGATTATCACAACTTTATCAAATGAGAGGTCGGATAGGAAGAAGTGAAAAAAGTTCTTATGCTTATTTTTTACTTCCTAAAGATTCTAGAATAAATGACTTGTCAGAACAAAGATTGAATGCATTAATAAATACCGCAGAGTTTGGAAGCGGGTACGATATTGCACTCAGAGATCTAGAGATAAGAGGAGCAGGTAATATTTTAGGAAAAGAACAAAGTGGAAACATAACTTCTATAGGACTTGAATTATACAATTCTTTATTAGAATCTGCTATTGAATCTCTAAAAAATGGGAATGAAGAAGAATTAAACTTTTTCCTAATTAATACTGTTGATATAGATATAGATTCAAGAATTCCTGAAGAATATATTGAGGATATTAAGATAAGACTTAATTTGTACATGCGTCTATCTAAAATAAGAGAAATTAAAGATTTAGAAGAAATCAAGAATGAAATAGAGGATAGATTTGGAGAGATCCCTACTGAATTAGAAAGACTAATCAGAATAACTAAAATAAAAATACTCTGTCATAAGTCAAAAAACATTATTTCTATCTCAGGAAACAATGAAGGCATTACAATAAAATTCAAAGATTCTCTTCTTGACATAAAATTTATTCTTGAAAATCGTATAGAACATAATATAGATATTAAATCAAAAACTATGTTGTTTATTCCTGATGATTCTGAGATGGTTTTAGAGGAAACAGAAAAATTGATTTACCAAATGATAAAAATCCAAGATGAAATAATTGAAAAGTTTAAAAATATTTCAGAGTAAATTGTTAGATAAAGGGAAGAAAAATGAAACTTACAAATCCAGAAATTATAAAGTCTATAACAAGCTCTTGGAAGGGTAATCGTGATAAAAATTCTAGACCTTTAGTACCGAAGGATATTATTGATCGAATGAAATTAGTTACTACTGAAGAAGCATGGGGAACTTGTAGAAAAAATGGGTATCATCATCAGTTTGCAGGTAATTGGCATAACTTACATCCAGATAGAGTAATTGTAGGAAGAGCTGTGACTTGTAGATGGGTTCCAAAAAGACCTGACCTTGATGATGCAATTGAGAACCAGGGTAAAAAAGAAAATAGAATAGGGTTTCAAAATTCATGGGTTATAGATGAGTTAGAGGAAGATGATTTAATTGTTGTGGATCTTTTTGGAAAAATTTTTGATGGAACATTTGCAGGAGATAACTTAACTACTGCAATAAAATCCAAGTCGGGAACAGGCATGGTGATAGACGGAGGAATAAGAGATACTCAAAGAATATATGATATGGATAATTTCAACGCATTCGTTAAAGGATTTGATCCAAGTGCAATTAATGACGTTAGTATGCCTGAAATTAACGGAGTTACAAGAATAGGAGAAGCAACTTGTATTCCAGGAGATATTGTTTTGGGAACAATGTCTGGTATTATTTTTATTCCACCTCACCTAGCAGAAGAAGTAGTACTGTCATCAGAAAACGTTAGATTGAAAGATGAGTTTGGACAGCAAAGAATTATGGAAGGCAAATATACTCCAGGGGAAGTTGATAGAGAGTTCTCTGATGAAATGAATAAAGATTTTGAAAATTGGAAAAATAATAGAAAGTAGAAGAATATGTCAAATAAAGTTAAATCACATTCAAATCCTTCAGACTTAAGAATAACTGATATGAGAATATCGGTTATTGGAGAAGGGGGATGGAGATGGCCTATAATCAAAATTTACACAAATCAAGATATTATTGGTCTAGGAGAAGTGAGAGATGGAGCAAGTGCTAGATATGCATTAATGCTTAAGAGTAGGCTTTTAGGTGAAAATCCATGTGATGTAGAAAGATTATTTAAAAAAATAAAACAATTTGGAGGTCATGGTAGACTTGGTGGAGGCGTATGTGGAGTAGAAATGGCTCTAATGGATTTAGCCGGCAAAGCTCATGGAGTTCCAGCCTATATGCTTGCTGGAGGTAAATATAGAGATCAAATTAGAGTTTATTCTGACACACCTTCAAAAAAAGATCCAGTAGAGATGGGAAATGCACTCAAAGAACGAATGGATAGAGGATTTACTTACCTAAAAATGGATATAGGAATTTGGATTTCTGAAAATGTTCAGGGAGGATTAATTTTCCCTAATGATTATACTAATGACAAAAATATCGAAGCCTCAACAGGAGGTTCTCTCAAGAGTATGATTGCAGAATCTCAAAATGTAATGCACCCTTTTACAGGAATACAGCTAACTGATAAAGGTATTTCTGAAATATCTGAATATGTAAAAGTTGTTAGAGACATAGTAGGTTATGAGATTCCTATAGCTACAGATCATTTTGGACATATAGGATTGGAAAGTTGCATTAGATTAGGAAAAGAGTTAGATAAATATTCTCTTGCTTGGTACGAGGACATGATTCCATGGCAGTATACAAATCAGTGGAAACAGTTAAAAAATTCTGTAGATACACCTGTTTGTACTGGTGAAGATATTTATTTATTAGAAGGATTTAAACCATTAATTGATAATGAAGCAGTTTCAATTATTCATCCTGACTTAGCAACTTCTGGAGGTATATTAGAAACAAAAAAAATTGGTGATTATGCTCAAGAAAAAGGAATACCTATGGCACTTCATCAAGCGGGTTCCCCAATAGTTGCTATGGCAAATGTTCACTGTGCAGCAGCTACAGAAGGTTTTATAGCATTAGAAATGCATTCTGTAGACAATCCATGGTGGGATGAAATTGTAAATTTTGAAACAGAAAAAATTATAAACAATGGGTTCGTTAAGGTGCCGGAATCTCCTGGATTAGGAATAGAACTAAATGAGGAAGCAGTAAAAGAACATCTTGCAAAATCATCTGAAGGGGTTCATGGTGCTAACAAGAAATTTTCTATATATCCTCAAGGAGCATTCGAGGATACATCAGAATGGGATAATCTAGATTCTCATGATAGAACTTGGAGTTAAGATTTATAAACCAGGTTATTCTTACTTAAATTTCTGATTTCAATAGGTTGAATTGTGTAGCTATCAATAGATTCTGGCTGGAATATTAATAGCTACCATCCAATTCTATCAATTATTTATGAATGAAATTAGAAATAGCTGTTTTAGGTTCATGTATCAGCTATTTAGATCTATATCAGCCCCATAAAGATGTTCAAGAACCAAAGCAAAACCTCTGATCTCATGAGGCTTTCCAGTTGTAAGAAGCATTTGACCTTTTTTTATTGTTTCAGGAGGAATTTTTGAAGAAAAATCAATTCCTCTTTGATCGCACTTAATTTGAATATCCTCAATTACTGAATTGAGCTTATTGACTGCTTCTGAATATAGTTCATAGCTAGATTTATTCATCCAAGATATACATTTGTTTCATCATCTGGTTCAAATACTTCATTTAGAAACTTAAATTTATCTTTTCTATTAATCGGCATTTCTGAATTAGGTTCTTCTTTTTTACTCTTATCGGTCATATAAATATTATGAGTCAATTAGAGTAATTATTCAAATATAATTATGGTGTAAATTAATTTTCAACGTGATTTTCAAGCTCAGATACTGGTTGAAAATCTAATAATTACGTAATTTATATCAATAGATATATATCTCTCTTTATAATAATTTATTATTAAGTCATAAGAGAATGATCGGAGAGAATGTGGTACAAGATAAAAACTTAAATGTCTCGTTTTTAGACATCATAGAGGGACCCTCAGAAGCAACATACAAAATTCAAACACATGCAGATGGGCCTTCAGGAAGTATTCCTTTTACACCAGAAATATTAATTAATGAACCAAGCGGTAACCATTTTGGATTAACTCAGAATGCAGGTATGGGATGGAATCCAAGTGAATTACTAAGAAAACAATTTTTAATTTTATCCACAAGCGGAGGATTAAAAAATAAAGATGGAGAACCTATCGCTTTAGGATTTCACACAGGACACTGGGAATTATCCACATTAGTAGAAAATGCGGCAAATACTATTAACGAGATGGGAGGTTTGCCTTTTTCTGCATATTGTTCAGATCCTTGTGATGGAAGAACTCAAGGAACAACTGGAATGTTCGATTCTTTGCCATATAGAAATGATGCCGCAAAAGTTTTTAGAAGAATTGCTAGGTCATTACCAACATCAAAGGCTGTCATGGGGATTGCATCATGTGACAAAGGATTACCTGCTATGATGATGGCCTTAGCAGGCATGAAGAACAAACCTTCAATAATAGTACCAGGAGGTTCAACATTAGCACCTAAAAACGGAGAGGATGCAGGAAAAATTCAATCTATCGGTGCAAGATTTGCTCAAGGAGAGATATCCCTAGAGTATGCTCAAGACATGGGATGCAGAGCTTGCGCTTCCCCCGGAGGAGGTTGTCAATTTTTAGGAACTGCTGGAACCTCTCAAGTTATCGCTGAATCTTTAGGAATAGCATTAACTCATTCTGCTTGTACACCAAGTGGTACTCCAGCATGGATAAATAATGCAAAAAGATCTGCAAAAGCTCTAATGAATTTGGAAGAGAAAAAAATCAATATTGAACAAATTCTTACAGATAAAGCTTTTGAAAATGCAATGGTTCTTCATGCTGCTTGTGGAGGATCTACTAATTTATTACTTCATTTACCAGCAATAGCTCATGCTGTAGGAAGAAAAAGAATGAATGTTGAAGATTGGGCTAGAATTAATAGCTATGTACCAAGACTTGTTGATGTTTTACCAAATGGACCTGTTGGGCATCCAACTGCACAATTTTATGCAGCTGGCGGAGTTCCTGAAGTAATGCTAAACCTAAAAAAATTAGGATTGCTAAATTTAGACGTAATTACAGCAACGGGAAAAACACTAAGAGAAAATTTGGAATGGTGGGAAGAATCAGATAGAAGAAAATATGTAAGAAATTTTCTATCCGAAAACGATAAAGTTGATCCAAACAATGTAATAATGAGTAAGTCTAATGCAACTCTAAAAGGGCTTACTTCAACAGTAACTTTTCCTTTAGGAAATATTGCCCCTGAAGGATCTGTCATTAAATCCACAGCTATAGACCCTGATGTAATTGATGAAGATGGAGTTTACAGGAACACGGGATATGCAAGAGTTTTCAACTCTGAAAATGATGCAATGAGATCTATAAAATCTACAGGTCCAGATAAATTAAAAAAAGGTGAAATACTGGTAATAATTTGCGGAGGACCTAATGGAACAGGAATGGAAGAAACTTACCAAATTACAGCTGCTCTAAAACACTTATCCTACGGTAAAGAGATAGCATTACTTACAGATGCAAGATTTTCTGGAGTTTCTACTGGAGCGTGTATAGGACATATAGGACCTGAAGCATTAGCAGGAGGCCCTATTGGATTACTCAAGGAAGGAGACCTGATAGAAATTATTATTGATACAAAAAAATTATCTGGCTCGATAAATCTTGTAGGAGAAAATGGTGAAAATAAGGGAAAAGATTGGGGAGATAAAGAATTTAGCCACAGGAGTGCTTCATTAGAAATAAAAGCAAATAAAAACTTACCTGATGACACAAGATTATGGGCTGCTTTACAGGATGTTAGTGGAGGCACTTGGGGAGGATGTGTTTATGATGTTGATAAAATTATTGAAACTCTTAAGGCAGGAAAAGAGGCTCTAAGGAAAAAATAAATGTCAGTAAAAATTATACCGGTAGATAAATCAAATATATTCAATTGGAGAAAATCAGTAAGAACCGTTTTTGGAGATATACCAGATGATGATGTCGTAAAAAGAATGGTTAGAGACAGGTTCATGATAGATTTTGATAATTGGAATGAACCTAGTGATAGGTTATTGGCTGCTATGGATACGAAAACAGGCCAAATTGTAGGCACAGGAGGTGCAGATCAATATGTACTTACAGTTCCTGGTGGAAATACAATTGGTATGGCAGGAATAATGGGTATGGGCACCTTGCCAACCCATAAAAGAAAAGGTATTTTTTCTTCTGTGATAAATAAATTACATTCACAGGCAAAAGAAAGAGGAGATGTTATTGCGGGTTTATGGGCATCTCAATCTTTACTCTACACAAGGTTTGGTTATGGCCTTTCGACTTTAAGAGAGGACTGGACAATTAATACAAATCATACCAATTTATTAAAACAAAAAAGAGAATCTATAAGATTTGAGCTAGTTGATAAAGAAAAAGCATTAATTGAGATTCCTAAAATTTATGATACTTTCAGAAAATGTCAAAATGGAGCCACTGACAGAACTGAAGGTTACTGGAATTACATACTTTATGAAGATGACTCAGCTAAATACAATAAATCAGGGAATTGTGGTTTCTTTTTTGTTTTAGCATACAAAGATAATAAGCCTTCTGGATATGCAATTTATAATTTTAATAAAGAATCAGGAGTTGCTCATGAAGATGACAAAGGCACGCTTGATGTACAAGAAATAATTTCAACAGATAAAGAAACAAATATTGCTTTATGGCATTATATATTTGGTATTGAATTAGTTGAAGAAATAAAAATTAATCAAAGAGCTCCAAGCGATCCGCTCTACTTAATGTTAGAAAATCCTAGAAAATTAAAGAGAGAAACTATAGATGGTTTATGGGTACGAATAGTAGATCCTATTAAGATGCTTGAAAAAAGAAAATATAATTCTGAAGGAAATATAACGATTTGTATTGCTGGCCAAAACCAAAAAGATATTGAAGGAACCTACTCAATTGAAACAGACGGAACTAACACTGAAGTAAAGAAAGTAAATAAGAAACCAGATATTTCTATGAAGGCTTCTGATCTAAGTTCTATATATTTTGGGGCTGTTTCACCAGGAGAATATTTTCAAGCAGGGAATCTTGAGATTGAAAATCAGAATTCTCTAATTGAATTATCAAAAATGTTTTTTGTACAACAAGCACCATGGTGCAACACGGACTTTTAATTAAATTGATGAATAAATCCATATATAAAATTAAAGGAATGACGTGCGATGGATGTGTTTCCACAATAAAAACAAAATTAGAACTAGAAATAGATATTTCTGAAGCTATTATCGACTTAGAAACAGAGAATCTAGAGCTTTTATCAGACAAAATATATACACCTGATCAGCTCACTAAAATTATAAGTTCCGTTGGAAATTATAGTATCTTGGAGAATAAAGGGAAAAAAACTAACCGAATTATAGACTACTTCAGTACATATAAGCCGATTTTTATAACTCTGGGACTCGTATCTCTTCTATCATTAATTTCATTTGTTAATTATGGAAATAAAAATGATGAAATAATGAGATATTTTATGGGCTATTTTTTCATAATTTTTTCATTTCTAAAGCTTCAGGATATAAAAAGCTTTTCGATATCATTTTCAAATTATGACCCCATTACTAATAGAATCAGTTCTTTTGGAATCATCTATCCTTTTATTGAATTGAGCTTAGGTATATTTTTTCTATTAGGACAGTTCTTAGTAACTGCAAATCTAATAACTTTAATAATATTGCTGCCCCAAACTTATGGCATAGTTAAAAAATTAAGAAAAAATGAGATGATTAATTGTGCATGCCTTGGCTCATCATTTAACATCCCTCTATCAAATCTTACGGTTATTGAAAATCTGCTAATGTGTGTAATGGCTTTATATTTTCTAGTTGATATTATAATTTGATTATGATTCTAAAAAATATTAGATCAACAAACGTCTTATTTACAGCTTAGGTAATTTAAAAAAATAATTTAATTTAGCAGAGGAGAAAAAATGAGTAGATTACAAATAATGATGATTGAAATAGGAGGGTTATTAATTATTTCTTTTGTTATAAGAATTTTACTGAATATGTATGGTGTTGAAGAAGGAATTTTTACAAGATGGTTTCCAATAGTAGCTGCACTATTGATTGTTTACGGAATTAGGTTTAAAATTAGAAAAAAAATAATCACAAAAAATCAAAGTAAAAATGACAACGAAAAATAAGACAAAGAAAGAAGAAATAGCTCATCTATTGAGAAGAGTATCCTTTGGAGGTTCCAAAAAAGAAATAGATTTTTTATCGGAAAAAAACTTCGAAGATGCGGTTGATTACTTGCTTGATAACGAGGATAAAAATCCTGTTCCTACAGACTTGTTAAGACGATATCAAATAGACCTTTCAGACGTTAGAAGCGTTAACAGCTCAGGTGCATATTGGATGTATAGATTAGCTCATTCAAAATTCCCTTTTGATGAAAAAATTGCATTATTTTGGCACAGAGTTTTTGCAACTGGCCAGCATAAATTAATACAGGGAAAAGTTATGACCTCTCAGATTGAGATGTTTAGAGACTATGGACTTGGAAGTTTTGAAAATATATTAATTCAGTTATCAAAAGATCCTGCTATGATTATGTGGCTTGATAATCAAGATAATCATAAAACCAACATAAATGAAAATTATGGTAGAGAAATCTTAGAATTATTTTCAATGGGTGTAGGAAGTTATACTGAAAAAGACATAAAGGAGTGCTCAAGAGCATTTACCGGATGGACAATAGAAAATATGCCATATATGGCCATCAAAATGAGAAATAATACTGCTAGGCCATACAATTATGTTGCTTGGCAATTTAAGTTCGATAAAAATGATCACGATTATGGAGAAAAAGAGTTTTTGGGAGAAAAAGGTAATTTCAATGGCGAAGATGTCATAAGTATAATTTGTAAGCAAGAATCTACTGCAAAATATATAGCAAGACATATTTATCATTTTTTCATAAAAGACGAACTACCTGTTCCTCAATGGCCTCACAAAAAACCGTTAGATGAAGAGGTTATTGATTTTATAGTAGATTCTTATTTCAAAAACTC